>NZ_VOZY01000001.1:0-343696 GCF_013419525.1 Acinetobacter sp. YH12076
AGTAGGTTTGATTTCGCCCTTGTTTGCCTTTTGATGGAGCATACCATTGCGTAGCAGGATCAAACCAAATGGCAATATTTCCGCGACTCATGAGTGCTCGGTTATATGCGGGCCAATTGGTTGTGCGGTAGATTTTGTGTGTAGGCTTCTTCATTTGAAAATTATATCGCTGAAAAAGCCTTTACAGATAGGTTTGTGCAACAAAGCCTGCCCTAACTACTAATTTTTCCCTTTCAATCCTTTGTTGATTTACTAAAGATTGATCGTTTTGCTCATCAAATATTTTTTTCTTTTCATCCGTATCTTTTGTGATAACTTCTATATCATTTTTTATTTTAGCAATTTGTATCTCCGCTTCTTTTGCATCATCACCAAGAGTAAACACCCCATTTAAATGATCATTCAAATGGAAGTTTTGCTCTATAAAATCTTGATTATAAACATAAGTCTTATACCCACTTACATTACTAACAGCAGATTTAGAAAATTTAAGTTCATTGGGATTTGCAAGCAATCTACTAATTGTTGTTTTACCACAACCATTTGTCCCATAAAAAAAATTTAACTTTTTAAGCCCATTAACATCAACCTGATTTTTATATGTTGCGACTTCATATAATCGAAATCCAGTAATCATGTATTCCCCCAAATACACTTTAAGAATAATTAAATTTAACACAACATCACTAGTTTGAACAAAAAAAACCCGCTTCTCAGCGGGTCTTTTTTAAATCAATTCAATCTATTACAGACGAACCAACTCAACAATTTTCTCAGCAACTTCTTCAGCAGATTCATCTGCGTAGCTTACGTCTGTGCCTTCTGCAAGGTCAGTCACGACAACCACACCAGTTTCACGAACTAGCGCAACTTGCTCTGCAGTTAAGCCCGCTTTTGCAATCGCAACCACACCTTGCTGAATCAACAAGCTTTCAATCGCTTGTGCATTTTCAAGTGCTTTCGCAGTTACTGTTACCGCAGCAGGTTTTTGACCCAAACGTGCAGCACGCGCTTCAGCAGTTACAGGCTCGTTGTGTGCAGTCCATTCAACCGCAGCTTCAACCATACCCGCACCAACGGTTACGTTGCTTAAACGGTCAATAAAGATGAATGAACCTGTGTAACGGCTGTCTTTATAACGGTCAAATACCACTGGCGCATCAAACTCAATCGTTACATCTGCAATCGCATTCAATTCAAGCTGTTCAACTTCCGTTTTTTCCAATGTGTTTACATTGGTACGGTAGTTAATTTTCGCAACTTTCGCAGGAATAGTTTGCGTACCAAACTTCACGTTATACAGCTTGCCAACTACTAAAGGCGCATCTGTCATCCATACCACAGAGGCACGTGCAGAACGTGAAATTAACGGCTGTTCGCCCGCTTTTACCAACACGTTACCACGTGAAATATCAATTTCATCGTTCAGTGTTAAAGTTACCGCTTGACCTGCAACAGCATGGTCTAAGTTACCGTCAAAAGTCACGATTTCTTTAACGGTCGAAGACTTACCAGATGGTAATGCAGTAATGGTATCGCCAACTTTTACTTCACCAAGTGCAATCGTACCGCAGAAGCCACGGAAATCGAGGTTCGGACGGTTGACATATTGAACAGGGAAACGGAATTCGTGCTTGCTCGTATCATGCGAAATTTCAACAGTTTCCAAAGTCTCCATTAAAGTCTGACCTTGGTACCACGGCGTATTTGGCGATTTGTTTACAACGTTATCACCATTCAACGCAGAAATAGGCGTGAAGATAATGTTCGCAGGTTTACGGTCGCCCAATTGGTTTACGAACTCATTGTACTCTGCTTGAATTTCATTGAAGCGCGCTTCAGAGAATTCAACCAAGTCCATTTTGTTCACTGCAACCACGATATTACGAATACCCAAAAGACTCGCAATAAATGAGTGACGACGAGTTTGCGTTTGAACGCCATAACGCGCATCAATCAAGATGATCGCTAAATCGGCAGTCGACGCACCAGTTGCCATGTTACGTGTGTACTGCTCATGCCCCGGGGTGTCAGCAATAATGAACTTACGTTTTTCAGTAGAGAAATAACGGTAAGCCACGTCAATGGTAATACCTTGTTCACGCTCTGCTTGTAGACCATCGACAAGTAAAGCCAAGTCAGGCGCATCACCCGTTGTACCTACTTTTTTAGAGTCACGAGTCACAGCTTGCAATTGATCTTCATAAATCAATTTTGAATCGTAAAGCAAACGGCCGATTAAAGTCGATTTACCGTCATCTACGTTACCGCAAGTGAGGAAACGAAGAAGGTCTTTATTTTCGTGTTGTTTTAAATACGCCAAGATGTCTTGGCTAATTAAATCTGATTGATGAGACATTGCTCAAAGCTCCACATATTCTTTTGAAATCGGTTTCTGAATCTTTTTAATCCCTCTAAATCTCCCTTTAAGAAAGGGAGACTTCGCTCCGTTCCTTCTCGGGAGTTTCCCCTCTTTCGTAAAGAGGGTGAGCAGCACTGCTGCGTAAGGGAGATTATGAGATTCTTAGAAGTAACCTTCCTGCTTTTTCTTTTCCATCGAACCTGCTTCGTCATGGTCGATCATACGGCCTTGACGTTCAGATGTTGTGGCTAAAAGCATCTCTTGGATAATTTCCGGTAAAGTTGTTGCAGTTGATTCAACTGCACCTGTAAGCGGGTAACAACCTAAAGTACGGAAACGCACCGATTTCATTTGTGGCACTTCACCTTCGTTCAAACGCATACGCTCATCATCAACCATGATCAGAGTACCGTTACGCTCAACCACTGGACGTTCAGCAGCCAAATACAAAGGAACCAATTTAATATTTTCGAGGTAGATGTATTGCCAAATATCCAACTCAGTCCAGTTAGACAATGGGAACACACGAATACTTTCGCCTTTGTTCACTTTACCGTTGTAAAGATTCCAAAGTTCAGGACGTTGGTTTTTAGGGTCCCAACGGTGTTTGGTATCACGGAACGAGTAAACACGCTCTTTAGCACGAGATTTCTCTTCGTCACGGCGCGCACCACCGAAAGCAGCATCAAACTGATATTTATCAAGCGCTTGTTTTAAGCCTTGAGTTTTCATAATGTCAGTATATTTTGAGCTACCATAATCGAACGGATTCACGCCTGCGTCTTTACCTTCTTTGTTTTGATGCACGATCAAATCAAAGCCATGCTCTTTTGCCATGTTGTCACGGAAAGTAATCATGTCTTTAAATTTCCAACCCGTGTCTACATGTAGTAGTGGGAATGGAAGTTTGGCAGGATAGAATGCTTTTAAAGCAAGATGCAGCATGACCGCTGAATCTTTACCGATTGAATACAGCATGACTGGGTTTTCGAACTCAGCAGCAACTTCACGGATGATATGAATACTCTCAGCTTCAAGCTGTTTAAGATGAGTAAGTCTTTCCTCATTTAATGACATGGACAACACCAGCTTAGAATATGTGTACTTATTACACTTTTAAAGATATATATACATTATAGTGATTAAGCTTTCATAACGATTGCTTGTTTTGTGATATTGATATTCTTATTCGTCATATACAAATTGTCTGATACTGCTTATCAATTTTAATTAATTTAATACGATAGACTTATCAATTTCAGTATTATTCTAGTCCGAGATCCGTAATTTTACGCAATTTTTTATCAATTAACTAATCGCTAAATCCTCTAAACAATCGGTATTCAAACTCTCTCAAATTACCTAAAGTAGCTATATCACTCTCCAATAGTTATTGATATGCCATATAGTCAATATACGCTTGAAACCTTAAAGTCGCTGATTGAAGCCGCAGGTCTTGCTGGCTATATTTATCAGCATTCTTCACACATGCTCGTGCTCCAAGAACCCTTGAATGATGACGGCAGCCCACTGAATAACTTTATCCAACATGAGCTGAGTGCAGACCAAATTGGCCTTCAGTTCGGCCTACGACTTTTGGACAATAAACTCGAGTTTTTGATTGGGGTGACTCACAGTAACCAAGATCGCGGCTACGAAATTGGCGCTGGCAATTTAAAGGCCGATCAACGCGCATTTAATCTGCTCTATGCTTTTTATAATTATCCCAAAGCATTTCACTTAATCCATTTCCCGCTCGCAGCCAATAGCAGCCAGTTAGAGGAAGAGATCGAAAAGCAATTGTTTCAACTTGAAAGCATGGGCTTTTTAGACACTGCGATTAAAACCAATCCGATGGGCGAACAAGTGAAGTGGATGAAAACCTTTATTGTTCAAGCCGCATTAGATATGAAAGTACGTATTCAAACTTCATTGTTATAAAAACGGTTAAAGCCACCTAAAAATAGCTCTATTGAACACCAGTTCAAATCTCCATATGACATCGAAAGTCACGGTAAAGCTCTCAGCACTGCCGTGACGGTTATAAATTTACATTTCCTAACATTGTTTTCTGTGCCTTTTAACAAGCCATTTCTCTCCCTTGAGCACGACCACTTATATATCTGCAATTAGACTGAAAATTTGATTGATCACAATGACTTAAATCTTAAATGGGTAAAGCAGAAATACTTTTAACTTTAGATTTAGATAATCCTGACTTAATTGATCACCTATTTTTAAAGAAAAACTTAGTAATAGCTCACATAAAAGCCGACTTTTTGTTAATCTGATCTGTAATTTTTTTACACAATTTCGACAGATAATGTTATTTTATTTACTGAAAAAAATTCGGCCAGAATTATTTTTTTTTGATTTTTTATAAGCATAAATATAGAGATAAATATAATGTGGGAATTGTTTACTCACCCGTCTAATATCGTGTTTAGCATCAGTCTCTGCTTAATGTTCTTGTTTGGACTTTTTGAGATTGTGTTAACAATTTTAGGGGGTGGTTCTCAAGGCTTCTTAGATCAATTCCTACCTGAGGATGTTGGTCATAATGCAGAGCTAGGTGTAGATGCCGATGCAGGTATCGTGACACGTGTGCTCGATTGGTTGTATTTGGGTCGTATTCCACTGTTTGTATGGCTCATCATTTTCTTATGTGTCTATAGTTTATTGGGCTTTGCTATTCAAGCCATCGTTAACCAAATGACCAGTATGATGTTCAGTGCATGGATTATTGCACCAGCCTGTATTTTTCTGTGCATGCCCTTCGTACGTTTTAGCGCAATGCTCATTGCCCGTATTTTACCCCAAGATGAAACCACTGCCATTTATAGTGATGAATTGATCGGTAGAACGGCCACGATCATTTTGGGTGATGCACGACCACAGTCTCCTGCTCAAGCCAAAGTCAAAGATCAACACGGATTGACCCATTATATTTTGGTTGAACCTGAACAAGATGAAATTTTCAGCCAAGGTCAATCAGTGGTTTTAACCCAAAAAACAAATGTAGGCTTTCAAGCCACCATGCTCTAAATTTTGAATGAATTGATGCTCGATCAGTTCTTCTAACACCATATAAATACATTTAACGCGTCATACGTTCAGCAAATCTCGAAGTCATGATGAGTCAACAAAATACTGATTTTTAAACCAAACTTGTTAGCACTTTAGAGGGTTAACTTGAACTACAACAAAAGAGATAAACGTCCATGTTAGACATTATTCCAAGCGGTATCCTTGTTTCAGTCGGGATAATTTTTGCCGCACTTATTTTTATTGGTTTTATTATTGCTCGACTTTATCGTCGCTCAAGTAAAGAAATTTCATTTGTGCGTACAGGCTTCGGCGGTGAAAAAGTGATTTTAGGTGGCGGTGCTATTGTGCTTCCGGTGCTGCATGAAATTATCCCAGTCAATATGAACACCCTCCGTCTTGAAGTACGTCGTGCAGATGACCAAGCGCTGATTACACGTGACCGTATGCGTGTCGACGTGATGGCGGAGTTCTATGTCCGTGTGAAACCAACCGCAGATTCGATTGCTACAGCAGCACAGACTTTAGGTCAAAAGACCATGTCACCGAATGAACTTAAGAATTTGGTTGAAGGTAAATTTGTTGACTCATTACGTGCAGTTGCCGCAGAAATGGCGATGGAAGAGTTGCATGAAAAACGCGTCGACTTCGTACAAAAAGTTCAGCAAGTGGTGTCTGAAGATTTACATAAAAACGGTTTGGAACTTGAAACTGTTTCATTAACTGGCTTAGACCAAACAGGCTTTAAATACTTTAACCCACAAAATGCGTTCGATGCTGAAGGTTTAACTAAACTGACAGAAACCATTGAAGACCGTCGTCGTAAACGTAATGCGATTGAACAAGATGCAGATCTTGCAATTAAGACCAAGAACTTAGAAGCAGAACAAGCACGTCTACAAATTTTGCGTGAAGAAGAATATGCAAAACTGCAACAAGAACGTGAAATTTCAATCCGTCGTGCAGAACAGCTTGCAGAAATTGCATCACAAGAAGCTGCTAAAAAACGTGAAGCCGAAGAAGCGCGTATTGCTGCTGAACGTGAAGTTGACTTAAAGCGTATTACTGCTGCACGTGACGTTGAAAATCAAAATATTCAAAAGTCACAAATTATTCAGCAAGCCCAAGTGGAACAAAAGAAAACAATTGAACTCGCTGAGCAAGACCGTGCCATTGCCATTGCTGAAAAATCTCGTGCTGAATCTGAAGCTAAGGCACATGCCGATCAAGCCCGTGCTCAAGCGGTAAAAGCCGAAGAAGAAGTGATTACCGTTCGTCAAATCCAACAAGCTGAACGTCAAAAAGCTGTTGAATTGGTCTCTGCGAAAGAAAAAGCGGAGAAAGATGCGATTGCCATTACTGTCGCGGCTGAAGCGGGTAAACAAGCAGCCGCAGATGATGCAGAAGCGATTCGTATTGCAGCTGAAGCCGAAGCTGAAAAAGTTCGCTTAAAAGCCAAAGGTGAAGCTGACGCAAAAGTTCTGTTGGCTCAAGCGATGGAAAAACAATACCAAGTTGATGCTGAAGGTACACGTGCAGTGAACGAAGCAAACAACGTATTGTCATCTGAACAGGTTGAAATGCAAATTCGTTTAGCGATGCTGAAATACTTACCTGAAATCATTCGCGAAAGTGTTAAACCAATGGAAAACATTGATGACATTAAGATTTTGCAAGTGAATGGCCTAAATGGTGGACATGCAGGTTCTTGCCAAGGTGATGCTCACCACGAAGGTAGCGGTAATGTTGCCTTGTCAGACCAAGTGGTAAATAGTGCCCTACGCTACCGCAGCCAGGCCCCACTGATTGATAGCTTGATGAGTGAGCTTGGTATCCAAGGTGGCGATATTAATGGTTTAACTCAGAGCTTAAACAAAAAAGCTGGTTAATTCGTTTTACACGCTAAAAAAACCGCAGCTTAATCCTGCGGTTTTTTTTATTGAGATCATCGACAAGGAAGACTTACGAGAGCTTAAAAAATTCGTTCAGTACCAAATCATGACTTTAAAATGACGAAATACTGGATCACAACAAAGTGCAAACCAAATCACACTTTTAAGAATAACCCTTCCCCTGCAATCTTGCTACAATCCTCAGATTCATCATATTCTGCTTAGCTATACTTGCGATAACGTGCAGCAAAATATGCGATGAAAACATTTACGAATGATAATACGCTCAGTGCAAATATAAATATGACTTCTTCCTTAAATGCCGTTACTTCCCTACGCCCCTTTAAAAAATTAATAGGTCTAATGACCTGCCTCGGTTTCGTCTTTTCAGGCTGTAGCAGTGCTGAAACTGTACGTATTACCCACCACCCAATACAAGATTTGGTCAAGCAATATGCATCAGCCAATTCCGTACATCAAACTTTGACCAACAATGCACAAAAGCCAAGTACTACTGAACGTATGCGCATCATGCATATCGACTTAGATTATGTATATGATGCCAACCAGGCTCAGCAAGAACAAAATATCCGCGCTTTGATCGAACGTATCCGCAGCATTGAAGCCAATACGATTTTTCTACAGGCTTTTGCAGACCCTGATGCCAATGGTTCGGCTGATGCGGTGTATTTTAAAAATCGCTATATCCCAATGCGCTCAGATTTATTTCAACGTGTTTTGCACGAAATACGACAGCAGACTCAAGTAAAAACTGTATATGCATGGCTGCCTTTAATTGCGTGGGAGTTTCCGAAACAATACCCTCTGCAATATGTAAAAAGCCAAAGTGAAAAAAAAGGTTATATTCGGATATCACCCTTTGACCCGAGAAACCAACAATACACAGCAGAAATTTTTCTAGACTTTATTCAGCAAAATAAAGTGGATGGCATTCTTTATCATGACGATATCACTCTCAATGATTTTGAGGATAATAGTACCGCAGCGCTTCAGACCTACAAAACATGGGGCTTCGATCAACAATTGATTGGACAACCAAAGCATGCGCAGCAGCTTGAATTTTCACGCTACAAAACCGCTTATCTAGACCAATTTGCTGAAGGCATCAGTCAGATTTTAAAACAGCAGCAACCTGACTTACATTTTGCTCGAAATATGTATGCTGAAGCTGTGCTGAACCCGAACAGTGAAAAATGGTTTAGCCAGTCTAATGCCAGTACATATCAACATTATGATTACAACGCCATCATGGCCATGCCCTATATGGAAAAAGCAGATGACCATCGTCAGTTTTATTTAAACTTGATCGAACGTGCCAAAAAATATGACTCCAATTTGAACCGTACCATTTTTGAACTTCAAGTGACCGATTGGAATCATCAAAAACCCATCTCCAATCAGGAGCTCACTGACAATATCCGTTTACTAGAACAGCATGGTGTGCAACATATTGGGTATTATCCAGATGATTTCGTGCAAAATCATCCAGATGTACAGCAAATAAAAAAGGCATTTGCACCTGCCCTAGCTACGGACTAATACCAATGCCTACAGCATCAGATCTAGAACCTTAGATCTAATGAAGAACGCTGATTAGCTGTTGATTTTATAGTGTTCTAATTGTCCTTCGTCCGTATAGTGCAAGGTGATATTTTTTGATTCTCGCATCGTGGCTATATCACTGGCTTTTACATGAAAGCTTTTCGCCAAATCTTCATCTTGAGCATTCTCAGGCGCCTTTCGTCGGTCTTCACCGTGAAAACGCAGCCAGTTATAACTTGCCCAAACAAATAGACAGCAAATAAAGATTCCGATTGAGAAAATCAATTTCATGATCGTTAGACTGGTCATCGGTTGGGACTGATCCATAACCTGTGAATACACCACCGTGCCTTCAAACCACCAAAACACAAGGGTTAATAGCGGTAAAAACAACCACATCCAAAGCATCCACCCGACTGCCATCAGACCATAGCCTGCTGACTTGCGTTTGACGTATTCAGGTTTATCAATATATTCAGGTAATTCAAGCAATGATTCATCTTGAATAATTTTAAAATCTGAATTTGCAACTGGCTTCTGATTTTGTAAATTAACTTGGTTCATTGTTTTCCTCCCCTCTAAATCCACGGTCTGGACTGACCCAACGCGCACGCTTTTGGGTTTTGAAAATAGTCTTTGGCAAAGCAACGACCGTGGTCAGCATGGCTAAGATCCAGAAAAATAAGGGATACCAAATCACCCAAAAATAATTTCGCAGTAAGCGTTTTTTGTCGTAAGCGCGATCGATCCATAAACTCACGAGGAACTGGAATAAACAGGTTACACCTAAAATCACCCCATACCATTGAGGTAATAGTGATTGGATCGCCCACTCACCCGGTAATGAGAAAAATAGACCATAAAAATACAAGACAAAAATACTGAACATGACATAGGCCCAGATCACGCTAATGATAGATTCGAATGCAATCGGCCACATCCGACGTAAACGCCATTTAAATATTTTAGGTAAATAGGCAAATAGTACTTCGATGCCGCCTTGAGCCCAACGTAAACGTTGTTTCCAAAGTCCATTAAAGGTTTCTGGCATATAGATATAGCAAAGGGCTTGCGGTACATAGTGCAAATCCCAATGATCAAACTGCAAACGCCATGACACATCAATATCTTCTGTGATCATGTCATCACGCCAATAACCGATGCGGTCTAGTGCAGTTTTTCTGAAACCTGCAATTGCACCTGATACTGTAAAAATACGACCATAGGTTCTTTGCGATCGCTTGATTAAACCAATAATCGAAGAAAACTCTCCAACCTGAATTTTACCCAAGATGCTTGAACGGTTCACAATACGTGGATTACCGGTTACAGCGCCCACGCGTGGAAAACTGGTCAGATGATGCATCATCCAAAGTGCCGAATGCGGATGCAGCAATGCGTCACCATCTATACAGATCAAGTATTCAAATTGGCTGACCATCGTGCCTGCACGTAATGCATACGCTTTACCCTGATTCTCAGCCAAATGCACCACACGCAATTTAGGATATTCGAGTACCAATTGGTCTAGAATTTCAGCGGTTCGATCTTTACTTCCATCATTCACCGCTATCACTTCAAAATTTGGATATTGGCTCTGCATCGCATATCGAATCGTGTCACGTACCTGTGCTTCTTCATTAAAGCAAGGCACAATAATGCTACAACCGTGTACGGTTGGCACGGGAAGTTCAGGTTGTTTCCATTCACGCTTTAAGTAGAACCACACGCCTCCAGCAATCCAAATCCACGCCATAAACAAGGGATATAGGAAAGCAAAGGCAAAAAACAGATCGTTAAAACTCAGTTCCCATTCTTGCATTACTGACCTCCTTGTATATACGGATCACGGTAAGTCAGTGGACTGCCATTCAAGCTGATGCTTTGATATAGGTGATGTTGAACGCGTTCGCCATCCTGAAGCTGATAATTATTCAGTCCGATTTTTTGAACCGATGCTGCGCGTAAAGCCTGATAGTTTTGCTGATACTGTGTCCAATCTTTCTCGCTCATTTTTGGATTGATATCTAAACTGACAATCAAGCGTTGCTTTTGCTCTGTATTCAAAGTCTTCAATGCGGACATAAAGGCTTTAAAACTTTGCGGATGTTGACCTGGGTTAATACTTAAATACAGAAAGTCCGACGCTGTTAAGGCACGAGTCACCAACGGTTTTAATCCAGAAAACTGATGTCCAGTTAAATTCACCTTGAGCGCGGTTTGGTTGTCATTACTAATATTGGAATAAAAATGCGCTTGCGCCTTACTACGCTCTTTAATTGCAATAATTTTTTGCACTTGCTCAGTACATGCGGTTGACCACTGAGCTGAATGAATTGCACAGTCCAAACTGTTACCGGTGTTAATAATTAAACCTTCTAGCGAACTGTTATTTTTCAATAGATCTGCCGTTAGGTCTGCTAGATTAATCCCCTGCTGTAGCTCTAAACTGATTGGAAGCTGTGCATAGACTCGATTACCAATTCGTGTACGAGCTTGCCATACGGTACGATTCAGTAAATCTTGCTGCATCGGCAGTTTTGAATTTGGGAAAAATAAGGCATCAATTTTACCGTCACCATCATGATCAACTGCGGCATTTAAAAGCAATGTATTAGTTTTTAACGCATTGACCTGATCTAATAATCTCCCTAATTTCTGATCTGATTGCTCATCCGTTGGCGCTTGTAATTCAGTCAAATTAAAATTCAGGAATGTTTTACGTTGTTTATAAGGCGCACGAGCTTCAACGATAAAGTCTTCCATATTTTGGTGGATAAACTCTGGTGTTGGGTTATCCATAATCAAGGCACGCTGATAGGTATGCACTGAATCTGCCTGACTGACCACATTACCCAAGCTAAACGACATGGGCAGTCCTGCTTTACGTGCATATCCCTCAATTTCTGGTGTAACTGCGCCGTATGGCCAGAAGATCGCCATACTATGAATACCCAGTTGACGATCAAGTTCTTGTTTAGATTTCTTCAAATCTTGCACAATACGCTGCTCGAACTCAGCATCGGTTTCATAGCGGTTTTGAGCTGGAAAATACTGACGTGTAATCGCAGCAGGTTCCATATTTTTTTGTGGGTTTGCCAAAATACCATGATGCAGATCATCCGAATGCGACACAAATTCGGCATATCCCGATTTTTGCATTTCCCGCATTTGATCCCAATTCATCAAATTACCCACACCGTAAGCTTCATAAGCATCTTTGGTATTACCATTAATCCAACTGGTTGGAATAGCAAAAACTGCAGGAAATTGATATTGCTTTAACAATGGAAAAACTTTGCTATAACTACTTAACGCACCATCATCAAAGGTTAATAATAGCGCCTTTTCAGGTAACTTTTTCTTTTGTAAACGCGCCTGCATGACATCTTCTAAACGAATGGGTTGCCAACCTTCTCGTTTAATCCACGCAAAATATTGCCCAAGATTTTGCGTACTAATCGCATAGACATCTCGGTCACCACGTTTAGCAACATCATCTCGAACATCATGAAAGGTCAGCGTTACAAATTGGTTATGTGCTGTACTTTCATCGAGTTCAGGCATCGCCAAATTTGCAGTTTTTGGCACATTATTGTCAGCAAAAAGATATGTCGTACTGATGGGCAAAGTCACAGCTAGAACTAAGCTTTGCTTCAACATGCGGTGTATTAATGTATTTTTCATTAGAAGCGCCCCTCAAAACCAACAACTACATAACTACGATCTTCATCTTTTCCGTCATACGGATGTGAACCCCAACCTATGCCGTAGTTCAGTTTCCACGTGCGTGAGAGTTGCCAATCATGTTGATAATACAAATTATAAATCGGACGACTTGAGTAGCCTTTTTGTCTGAATGTACCGATAGTTGCTGCAAAGTGCTGGTTAAAATGAC
Source organism: Acinetobacter sp. YH12076 (assembly GCF_013419525.1). Classification (NCBI taxonomy): domain Bacteria; kingdom Pseudomonadati; phylum Pseudomonadota; class Gammaproteobacteria; order Moraxellales; family Moraxellaceae; genus Acinetobacter; species Acinetobacter sp. YH12076. Next base: position 12,761 of record NZ_VOZY01000001.1, read on the forward strand.
GTTCATAATCTCGCCATGTCATCCAATCATGTTCCAATGTCACTTCAGCGCTATAGCTATGTTCAGGGTTAAAATAAGGCACATCAATCGGATCATTTTTTCCGTAATAACCACGCAGTGTTGCCGCAGAAATATGATGCGGAGATTGCTGGAATTGTTGTTTAAAATATCCCGATAGTTCTTGGCGTAGATTGCCATCATCAATATCGGTCAATTGATAACTTGCACCTGCTTTGCGTGATTCATTTTGTTGCCAGTTCAATGCAAAACGATAAGCCTGCCCTTTATGATCCTGTGCCAAAGATTGCAATGGAATATCCGCTTGGCTGTCATAACCCAGTGCATAGTTCCAATGATCATTTAACCAATGTGACCAATCCAATTGCACACCAAAACGGTCGCCATCGGTGCTTTGAGAGAATAATGCAGATGCAGCTTTACGATCCGAAGCCCACTCTAAACCCATGCCAATCCTTTGGTCTTTTAATTTGCCAGACTCATACTTCGACCAACGGTTGCTATGGTCTGCAAAGAGTCGGTAATTATCGTAAAACCATGGGCTATTGATACGCGTCCAGTTTTCCTGTTCACGTGAACCTTTCAGGCGATTTTGTACACGAGGATCATCAGACTCACTTTTTGCAAAGGTACTTTGATGTTGAATTGACGCACGATTCCGATCATCTAATTCTTTTTTACTTTGTTTTACGCCCGTATCATCACCGACATGACTGACCATATATTGATTGAGTTCACGCCAAGCTTGAATTTGACTCAAGGCTTGGAAATTCTGCATGCGGTTAATTTGCATTCCTTGTGAAATTGGCTCTAAGCTATTCTGCTGCGCCAAAGTGTGCTGGGATTGCTCTGGTTTTTCACGCCAACGTTGAATTAATGCCAAATTATTTTGATACCCGATATTGCCGGGAGCCTTAGCGGTTAAGTCATTAAAGTAACGTTCCGCTTTTTCATGCTCGTTGCGATAAGCATAGTTCAATCCCTTCAACGCAATAAATTCAGTACGATCATCGTGTGGCGCCTTATCAACACCTTTTGCATTACTATAAACAAAGGTCGGCAACTGTTTGTCCATGGTGTCGATTAACTGATTGGCTTGTTTAAATTTTTCTTGTTCAATCAAGCTATAGTACAAACCAGCATAGACGTTATAGTCCGCATAATTTTTTTCAGCAAATAAACTCTGATATAAAGGCTCAGCTTTTTCAGGTTGACGTAATTTTAAATAACTGTCTGCCAAAGCATGTCGTACATAAGCAGGCATTTCTTTAGCTGTTTGACCGGTTTTTTCTACTTGTGCTAGTGCCTGCTTTGAAGCATTACGTGCATTTAAGGCATAGATATATTCATAATAAAATTTACGTTTACTGGCTTCATCTGCAGGAAGTGAGTCTTCATAAGCACTCATTTCAGCTAGAACACGATCTAGTGGTTCAAATGCCGTTGCCCCACGCTTCATATCAAACGCATTTTTTGAGGATTGAATGCCTTGTTGGATACGCTGTGAGAACTCATTCATCTTGAGCAAATGTTGCAACACTGGCTTAGAACTATTGAGTCCATTGGCCTGAATATAGCTTTGCGCAGTGGCAAAATCGCTATTTTGCAATAGAGCCAATATATACTGTTCTTGGGTATCAGTATTTGGCTGTTTTTCTAGCGCATATTTCGCTGCATTGAGAGATTCAGCAGGCATATCCAATAATCGATAGGCATAGGCCAATTGCGAAAGATAATCTGCACCAAGCGACTGTAAGTTGAGATTTGCCAGTTTTTGTTTTGCTTGTTCTTTTTGACCTGATTCTGCCAGCAACACACCCTGCCAAATCAACCACTGTTCCGATTGATCCTGCTGATAAAATTTTTGTGCCCACTGTAAGGCTTGATCATATTGTTTAAGATCACGTAAAGCTTTGATGACACTGACTTTGCCATAATCTGGAAACGTCGTTGGACTAATCTTCGCCAAGTAGGCCATATCTGTAGAGCTAAAGGTTGCATTTGCATAACGCAGGAGCGTGTAATCTGCAATGAGCTTCTGATTTTCAGGATGTTGCGCTAATAAAACTTGTAATTGGTTAAATCCCTGATCCACTTTACCGACACGGATATCTGCAACACTTTGTTCTCTTTGCTGATCAATATTATCAACTGCAAATACAACCGTAGGAAGGCTCGAAAAAATCGACAAGAAACATAGACGAGATAAATAAGATTTATAAATCATGATTATTCACGTTAGAAGAGTAATTATTCATCAAATTAAATTAATGTGACGTATTTCACATTATATCATATTTTGACCGATTAAATTTGGTTAATTATTCATACTAAAGTGTTAATAATGAATGAGAATATGCTGATTTTATAAATTTTCTTTACTATTCAACCACTATTATTAAATAAAAATAAAAAAACCCCTCATTTGAGGGGTTTTTTATTAACAGAAACTTACCGTACTTAAGCAAGACCTTTTGACTTTAAGACTTCAAACATAGTTGAGCCTAATTCAGCAGGACTACGGGTATAGGCCATTCCGGCTTTTTCAAAAGCAGCAAATTTCTCTTCTGCTGTACCTTTACCGCCCGAAATGATCGCGCCTGCATGTCCCATACGTTTACCTTTTGGTGCAGTCACACCCGCGATATAACCGACAACAGGCTTTGTAACATTCGACTGGATATATTCAGCTGCTTCTTCTTCTGCTGTACCACCAATCTCACCAATCATGATGATCGCTTCAGTTTGCGGGTCGTCTTGGAACAGCTTTAAGCAATCAATTTGGTTCATACCCGGAATTGGATCTCCCCCAATACCGATACACGTCGACTGACCTAGACCCAGCTTGGTGGTTTGCGCTACAGCTTCATAGGTCAGAGTCCCTGATCGCGAGATAATGCCGATTTTACCCGGCTGATGAATATGCCCCGGCATAATACCGATCTTACATTCACCCGGAGTAATAATCCCTGGACAGTTCGGACCAATTAGACGTGCATTATTACCATAGGTTTCTAGGTAACGTTTAGCTTTTAGCATATCGAGTGTAGGCACACCTTCCGTAATCACAACGATCAGCTCAACACCTGAATCAATCGATTCAATAATTGAATCTAGGACAAATGGTGCCGGTACATAAATCGAGGTTGCCGTTGCACCCGTTTCACGTACAGCTTCTTTCATGGTATTGAATACGGGCAGATTCAAATGTTGTGTGCCGCCTTTGCCCGGAGTCACCCCACCGACCACTTTTGTGCCGTAAGCAATTGACTGTTCAGAATGGAATGTGCCGTTTTTACCGGTAAAACCTTGTACCAATACTTTGGTGTCTTTATTAACTAATACGCTCATGATCTCTACTCCCTTAGCCTTTTACCGCAGCAACAATTTTTTCTGCAGCATCAGCCAAGCCATTTGCAGAAATCAATTTCAAACCTGATTCATCAAGTAATTTTGCACCCAACTCTGCATTGTTCCCTTCTAGACGAACAACCACAGGTACAGTCACATTTACTTCTTGAACCGCTGCAATAATTGCTTCAGCAATCATGTCACAACGTACAATTCCGCCAAAAATATTAATTAATACACCCTGCACAGAACTATCCGCCAAAATGATTTTAAAGGCTTCAATTACGCGTTCTTTGGTCGCGCCGCCTCCTACATCTAGGAAGTTTGCAGGTTGACCACCATATAGCTTGATGATGTCCATGGTTGCCATCGCTAGACCAGCACCATTCACCATACAGCCAATATTGCCTTCTAAGGCAACATAGTTCAGATCAAACTCAGAGGCTTTCAGCTCACGCTCATTTTCTTGCGTTTTATCGCGTAGTGCTGCGATTTCTGGTAAGCGATATAAAGCATTTGAGTCGATACCAATTTTTGCATCCACACATAAAATCTCGCCATTTTCACGTACGGATAACGGGTTAATTTCAAATAAAGCAAAATCATTTTCAATGAATGCTTGATAAGCCGCAGACATGATTTTGACAAATTGATTCACTTGACCATCTTTTAGGTTTAAAGCAAACGCCACTTCACGTGCTTGGAATGGTAACAATCCCACTAGAGGATCTACTTCAACTTTAATAATTTTTTCAGGCGTTTCTTCTGCAACTTTCTCAATTTCAACACCGCCTTCAGTCGATGCCATAAAGGTCACACGACGGCTAGAACGGTCAACTACAGCACCTAGGTACAATTCACGCTCTACTGGATAAACATCTTCAGATACCAAAATACCACTGACGGGTTGACCTAATGCATCTGTTTGATAAGTGACTAAGCGTGAGCCGACCATTTGGTTCACATAATCAGTGGCTTCTTGTGCAGATTTTACGACTTTAACACCGCCTGCTTTACCACGACCACCTGCATGCACTTGGGCTTTGAGTACCGCAAACTTACCACCCAGTTGCTCAAAAGCTTTGACTGCTTCTTCTGCGGTAGTTACAAATACGCCTTCTTGGACTGGCATACCATATTTTTTTAATAACGCTTTAGCTTGATATTCGTGTAGATTCATTGAACAACCTTTTACTCTTTCTTCGCTTTGTTATGACCCATTAAAGCCCAGACATCCGTCAAAGCAGCTTTAACCTTTTTAAATCTTAAAATATTTCTTATCTTTATTTTTAGATGATTATTCAAATTAAAACAACCATCTGAAACAAAAAAGAGCGGCCTAAGCCGCTCTTTTTACATCTTATTTACGTTTACGCTGAATCGCGTGAATTGCACGTCCATCGACTGCAAGTGCAGCTTCGTGAACGACTTCAGAGAATGTCGGGTGACCGAAAGTCATTAACTGTAGGTCTTCAACACTTGATACGAACTCAAGTGCGATCATGCCTTGGTGTACGATGTCAGACGCAGCAGGTCCAATCACGTGCATACCGAGTAGACGATCAGTCTTCGCATCAGCAACAAACTTAACAAAGCCTGCGTTTTCACCAGCAGCCATTGCACGACCATTTGCAGCGAAACCAAATTGACCTGTTTTAACTTCGTGGCCTTTTTCTTTCGCTTGCTCTTCTGTTAAACCAACCCACGCCGCTTCTGGGTGTGTGTAAATTACAGAGATAATAGTGTCATAGTTCACTTGAGCTGCATGACCGTGGATACGCTCAACAGCCATTACGCCTTCTTCCATTGCTTTATGTGCAAGCATTGGACCACGTACCAAGTCACCAATTGCGTATACACCTTCAACTGAAGTTGCACACCAATCGTTTACTTCAACTAGACCGCGCTCAGTGAGTTTAATGCCTGAATCTTCAGCCAATAAACCTTCTGCATATGCTTTACGGCCCACACAAACGATCAATTTATCGAAAGTTTGAGTTTTGTCTTCGCCACCTTGGGTATATTTAACAGTCACTTCACGACCGTTAATTTCAGTGCCTGATACTTTCGCACCTACACGGATATCAAGACCTTGTTTAGTCAATACTTTTTGGTAGTCTTTTGCCAAAGCCTTATCAGCCATTGGTAAGAATGCGTCCATTGCTTCAAATACAACAACTTCAGCACCTAGACGACGCCAAACAGAACCAAGTTCTAGACCAATTACACCCGCGCCGATTACGCCAAGACGTTTAGGCACTTCTGGGAACTCAAGCGCGCCAGTAGAGTCAACAATAATGTCTTGATCTACAGGTGCAACTGGAATATTTACCGGCACAGAACCCGATGCAAGGATTACATATTTAGGTTCTAAAATTTGAGTTTCACCTTCGTGAGATACAAACTCAACTTTCTTACCTGCAAGTAATTTACCTGTACCTTTTAACCATTCGATACCATTGCCTTTAAGTAGGCCATCAATACCCATCGTCAATTGGTTAACAATTTTGTCTTTACGATCAAGTAATTTTGCAAGATCAAATTTCACTTCACCAGTCGTAATACCGTGGTCATCTAAGTGATGAACGGTATCTTCATAGCGATGAGATGAATCAAGTAATGCTTTAGATGGGATACAACCCACGTTTAAGCAAGTACCACCTAAAGATGGTTTACCTTTATGAATACGTTTTTCAATACAAGCTACTTTAAAGCCTAATTGAGCAGCGCGGATAGCAGCTTCATAACCACCAGGACCGCCACCAATAACAACTAAATCAAATTGAGACATGTGTATCTCCAAAAATGGGCTTAGAGGATCGCTCTAAGCCCATTGCATTATTCTGAAGTATTAAAGATCAAGGATTAGCTTAGCTGGTTCTTCTAACAATTCTTTGATTGTTACAAGGAAGCCTACTGCTTCTTTACCATCGATTAGACGGTGGTCATAAGAAAGCGCTAAGTACATCATTGGCAAGATTTCTACTTGACCATTCACCGCCATTGGACGCTCTTGGATTTTATGCATACCCAAGATTGCAGTTTGTGGTGTGTTTAAAATCGGAGTAGAAAGAAGTGAACCGAAAGTACCACCGTTAGTAATTGTGAACGTACCGCCAGTCATATCTTCAATTGCAAGTTTACCTTCACGCGCTTTACCAGCGTATGCACGAATGCCGTTTTCAACTTCAGCATAGTTCATACGGTCTGTGTCACGAAGTACAGGTACAACAAGACCACGATCAGAAGACACAGCTACACCGATGTCATAGAAACCGTGATATACGATATCGTCGCCATCAATCGAAGCGTTTACAGCTGGGTAGCGTTTAAGCGCTTCAGTCGCTGCTTTTACGAAGAATGACATGAAGCCTAGACGTGCACCATGGCGCTTTTCAAAAGCATCTTTGTATTGCGCACGCATTTCCATGATTGGTTTCATGTTTACTTCGTTGAACGTAGTCAACATTGCAGTTTCTTGAGTTGCAGCAAGTAAACGTTCAGCAACACGCTTACGAAGACGAGTCATAGGAACACGTTTTTCGATACGTTCACCAACAGCAACGCTTAATGGCGCAGCAGCAGGAGCAGCTGGTTTAGCTTGATGGTTTGCAACATCTTCTTTAGTGATGCGACCGCCACGGCCAGTGCCAGCAACGTCAGCAGCAGCAATGCCAGACTCAGTCAATGCTTTACGCACTGCAGGAGCTTGATCAGCAACAGGTTGAGCACGTTCAACAACAGGAGCAGCGCCCGCTTGAGTTTGCGCAGCAGCTTGTTCTACTTTCTCTTCTGATTGAACAGCTTGAGTTTGAGCAGCGCCAGAAGCAGCACCTTCTTCAAAAGTCGCAATCACTTCGTTCGATAAAACTGTATCGCCTTCGTTTTTAACGATTGCAGAAATCGTACCGTCAGCAGGAGCTACAACTTCTAAAACAACTTTATCTGTTTCAATATCACAAATCACTTCGTCACGTGATACTGCTTCACCTGGTTGTTTGTGCCAAGTTGCAACTGTACCGTCAGCAACTGACTCTGGGAATACCGGTGCTTTAATTTCGGTTGCCATTATTAAGAATCTCCTGTTATTCAGCTACGATAGCTAAAGCATCATTTACGAGCTGAGCTTGTTGTTTTGCGTGCAAATATGGTGAACCACAAGCCGGTGCAGCAGAAGCTTCACGACCTGCATAACTAATACGAACTTGTTTGCCCGCTTTCATCACGTCGTCATAAAGACGCGGAGCGATGAATAACCATGCACCTTGGTTCTTCGGTTCTTCTTGAGCCCAAACCAATTCTTTAATGTTTGGATATTGTGCCAGAACTTCAGCAAGACGTGCTTCTGGATACGGATACAATTGTTCAATACGAACGATTGCTGTGTTGTTCAATTCTTTTTCACGACGTTTTTCAAGTAAGTCGTAGTAAACCTTACCACCACAAAGCACTAGACGAGTTACGTCTGACTTGTTGATATTGTCAATTTCATCGATCACAGTTTGGAATGAACCATTTGCAAGTTCTTCTAAAGTAGACGTTGCAAGTTTGTGACGAAGAAGAGACTTCGGTGAAGTCACGATCATTGGTTTACGGATTGGACGAAGTGCTTGACGACGCATCGCATGGTAAATCTGCGCTGGTGTAGTCGGTGTGATCACTTGCATGTTTTCTTCAGCACATAGCTGTAAGAAACGCTCTAAACGAGCTGATGAATGCTCAGGACCTTGACCTTCAAAGCCGTGTGGAAGAAGCATAGTCAGACCGCATACACGTTCCCACTTAGTTTCGCCAGACGCGATGAACTGATCGATTACAACCTGTGCACAGTTTGCGAAGTCACCAAATTGCGCTTCCCAAATGACAAGGCTCTTCGGAAGAGTCGTTGCATAACCGTATTCGAATGCAAGAACCGCCATTTCTGACAATAATGAGTCATAAATAGCTGTACGTGGTTGGTTTTCTTTCAAGTTACATAATGGAATGTAAGTTGAACCATCTACTTGGTTATGAAGTTTTGCATGACGGTGTGAGAATGTACCACGACCAACGTCTTCACCTGTTAAACGAACAAGGAAACCTTCATCTAGAAGAGACGCGTAAGCTAATGTTTCAGCAGCACCCCAGTTCAATGGCATTTCACCAGTCTGCATTTTCAGACGGTCATCAATCACTTTAGCAACCTGACGTTGCATCACGAAGCCTTCTGGAAGCTCGCGCATTTTCGCACCAAGCTCTTTTAGACGTTCGATTGGGAAAGTGGTATCCCATTTGTCTGTGTATTCGTGGCCTAGGTAAGGTTTCCAGTCCACAAACATTTTTGTATTTGGCTCAAGTACCAACGCATTTGCAACGTGTTTACCTGCTTCAAGGTCAGAACGATACTGTTCAACCATTGCATCAGCAGAAGCGCGATCAATAACACCTTCTTGTACAAGCTTGTCAGCATAAAGCGTACGTGTAGTCGCTTTTTTATTGATGATTTGATACATCATTGGCTGAGTTGCAGCTGGCTCGTCGGCTTCGTTATGACCACGACGACGGTAGCAGAACATATCGATTACAACGTCTTTACGGAATGTATGACGGAAATCGTGTGCCAATTGAGAAACAAATAATACAGATTCAGGATCATCACCGTTCACATGGAAGATCGGTGCTTGGATCATTTTCGCGATGTCAGTACAGTATTCTGTAGAACGCGCATCACGTGGGTCAGACGTTGTGAAACCAACTTGGTTGTTTACAACGATATGAACTGTACCACCCACGGTATAACCGCGAGTTTGTGACATTTGGAAGGTTTCTTGGTTTACACCTTGACCTGCAAATGCAGCATCACCGTGAACGATGATTGGTAATACATCATCACCACCGATATCTTTACGACGTACTTGACGTGCGCGTACAGAACCTTCTACTACAGGTCCAACGATTTCTAAGTGTGATGGGTTAAACGCTAATGCCAAATGAACTTCGCCACCCGGAGTCATTACGTTTGAAGAGAAACCTTGGTGGTATTTAACGTCACCAGAGCCTTTTTTATGCAGAGATTTACCTTCAAACTCACCAAATAGATCAGCTGGGTTTTTACCCATGATGTTTACAAGAAGGTTTAAACGGCCACGGTGAGGCATACCGATAACCACTTCTTTACAGCCTACTGAACCTGCGCGTTGAATAAGTTCATTCACCATAGGAATGAAAGATTCACCACCCTCAACACCGAAACGTTTCGCACCAACGAATTTGTTACCAAGATATTTTTCTAGGCCTTCAGCTGCAGTTAGACGTTCAAGAATGTGTTTTTTCTGGTCTGCAGTGTAGCCAAATTGACCACGAGTACCTTCAAGGCGTTGTTGAATCCAACGTTTTTCTTTTGTATCAACAATGTGCATGTATTCAACACCAATCGAAGCAGTATAAGTTGCTTCCATTGCTTGAACCATTTCACCAAGTGTTGCTTCAGACTTGCCGATTGCAAGGTTACCTGTATTAAATACAGTATCTAAGTCAGACTGAGTTAGACCGTGCGCAGCAAGATCTAGATCAGGCACGATTTCACGTTTTGCAAGACCAAGTGGATCTAATTTTGCGTTTTGATGACCACGGTTACGGTATGCAGCGATCAACTGTAATACACCGATTTGACGGCGTTCATGCTCAGAACTTACTGCACTTTGCACTACTGGCTGAACACGGCTTGAATTACGGCCTAATAATAGGAATTGCTCACGTACATTGCTGTGTGGTTGATCACCTTTCGGGAATTTATCGAAGTATTCACGCCAATCAGCCTCTACTGAGTCTGGAGCCGTTAGATACTGCTCATAAAGTTCTTCAATATACGCTGCACTGTCAGCGCTAAGTTCAGTGTCAAGACGCAGTGCGTCAGCAACTTCTTGCATTTGTGGACCCATTTCCTATTGCAAAACATTTCAGGATGCTTTTTAAGCGAACCCATGATTAGTAATGTCAAATTGGTAATATGACATTAGTCCCCATTAGGCTTAAGCCTTGAGGCGTTATCACTACATTAGGATTACCCAATGTGATTAATGAACAATAACGCCCTCAGCGGCATCATTACTCATTGAGAAATACCCGACATAAATCGAGCAATTTTTGCAAATCATCTTAGAAAAAATAAATTTTTCGCAATTATCTTTTCTAAAGCGACTTTATTAACATTTATATACCGTCTACAGCGCTTAAATTGTAGAAAAAATGTACCCAATTCAAAGTCATTTTTTACATATAGTGATACTTTAAATGCTAACACGTTCGAGCATTTTCAATTGATTTTTTTGACACATACCTCTCATAAATTAGCGAAATACACTGTTCGTATTTTCATCTATGATATGGTGCTACATATAAAATGATCTTTCAATTAAGACAAAAGTCTACGTACGATTTTTACCTCATCTCATATACAAAAACAAAAGAGAGCTGACATTCCTATCCTCTCTCTTTTTACTACGTTACATAATAACATCTTCTAATCCTTTTGACAGACTTGAACGAGCGTTTCATCAATAAATAACCATTTATCTATCACTTTATACTTTTAATTCACTGTGTTTCTATGAAATCCATTTATAGCACTCTGCAATGACAGCGAATAACTTTCACTATCATCACTTTTATATATGACAAAAAAAGCGCACCCAATGGTGCGCTTCTTTTTACTGCCAAATCTATTAACCTAGATCTAAAAGCATATTACGGATGTGACCGATTGCTTTAGTTGGGTTAAGACCCTTAGGACATACAGATACACAGTTCATGATACCTTTACAACGGAACAATGAGAATGGGTCGTCAAGACGAGCCAAACGCTCTTGAGTTGCTGTATCACGAGAGTCAATGATGAAGCGATATGCGTTCAACAATGCTGAAGGACCCAAGAACTTGTCTGGGTTCCACCAGAATGATGGACATGAAGTTGAACAACATGCACAAAGAATACATTCGTACAAACCATCTAAATGTTCACGCTCTTCAGGAGACTGCAAACGCTCTTTAGGAGGCGCAGGCTGATTGTTGATTAGGAACGGATGGATTTTATTGTACTGATCGTAGAACTGATTCATATCTACAACCAAATCTTTAATTACTGGAAGACCTGGAAGTGGACGAATTGTGATCACTTCTGGTAAGTCGTTTAGGTTCCAAAGACACGCCAAACCATTTTTACCATTAATGTTTACACCATCAGAACCACAAATACCTTCACGACATGAACGACGGAATGTTAATGATTCGTCTTGAACTTTTAATGCTAGAAGTGCATCAAGCAACATACGATGCTTATCAGTCAACTCTAGTTTAAAAGTTTGCATGTACGGAGCTGCATCCTTATCAGGATCGTAGCGGTAGATATTAAATGTACGAGTACCTCTACTCATCTTACTTCTCCCAATTAGAATGTACGTGGTTTAGGCGGAATAGCATCTACAGATAAAGGCTTGTAACGTACTGGTTTGTACTCAAGACGGTTATCTACAGAGAACCATAAAGTGTGTTTCATCCACTCATCATCACGACGACCGTATGGGTAGTCAGCATGATCAGGTGGTAATTCAAAATCTACCACTGTATGCGCACCACGACATTCTTTACGTGCAGCCGCAGAAATCAGTGTCGCTTTCGCAACTTCATACAGGTTTTCAACTTCTAGAGCTTCAACACGCGCTGTGTTAAATACTTTAGATTTGTCTTTCAAGTGAATGTTACGTACACGTGGTTCGAGCGCAAGAATCTGTTTCACACCCTCTTCAAGAAGTGCAGATGTACGGAATACACCAGCGTGATCTTGAACGATGTCACGGATTGCATCTGCAACTTCTTGAGCATTTTCACCAGAAGTTGATTCATCAAGATGACGAACACGATTCAAAGTTTTTTCAAGAACAGTTGTAGGAAGCGGTGCATATTCATCACCGTGGTGTTTAGTTACATAGTCAACAATATGTTCACCAGCAGCTTTACCAAATACAACCAAGTCAAGCAATGAGTTTGTACCTAGACGGTTAGCACCGTGTACAGATACACATGAACATTCACCAATTGCATAGAAACCTTTCACTGGTTTAGTGAAATCACGGTCACCCGCATTGTGTGAGTACACACCAGTTTCTTTATTGTAGTTCGCAACCAAAGCTTCAGTTTCACGAGATACAGGAACAACCACTTGACCATGAATATTTGTAGGAATACCACCCATTTGGTAATGGATTGTAGGTACTACAGGAATTGGCTCTTTAGTGATGTCAACGTTCGCGAATTTCTTACCAATCTCAAATACAGATGGAAGACGTTTCATGATTGTTTCAGCACCAAGATGCGTCATATCAAGCAAGATGTAGTCTTTCTTAGGACCACAGCCACGACCTTCTTTAATTTCTTGGTCCATTGAACGTGATACGAAGTCACGAGGTGCCAAGTCTTTCAGTGTCGGAGCATAACGTTCCATGAACGGCTCACCAGCATCGTTACGAAGGATCGCACCTTCACCACGACAACCTTCTGTCAACAATACGCCTGCGCCCGCAACACCTGTTGGGTGGAATTGCCAGAATTCCATATCTTGTAATGGAATCCCTGCACGAGCTGCCATACCAAGACCGTCACCAGTGTTGATATAAGCGTTAGTAGATGCACGGTAAACACGACCAGCACCACCAGTAGCGAACAATGTTGCTTTACCTTGGAATACTGCAATTTTACCTGTTTCTTGGTCAATAGCTGTCACACCAAGCACATCACCCTCTTCATTACGGATCAAATCAAGTGCGATCCATTCAACGAAGAATTGAGTACCCATTTTCACGTTGCTTTGATAAAGCGTATGAAGAAGAGCATGACCTGTACGGTCGGCAGCAGCACATGCACGTGGAACTGGTTTTTCACCATAGTTCGCAGCATGACCACCAAACGGACGTTGGTAAATTGTACCGTCAGCATTACGGTCGAATGGCATACCTAGGTGTTCAAGCTCATATACAACTTGAGGCGCTTCACGAGTCATAAACTCAATTGCGTCTTGGTCACCTAACCAGTCAGAACCTTTAACTGTATCGTAGAAGTGGTAGTGCCAGTTATCTTCTTGCATGTTACCAAGAGATGCACCAATACCACCCTGCGCTGCAACAGTGTGTGAACGAGTTGGGAATACTTTAGTCAGTACAGCAACTTTCAAACCAGCTTGAGCAAGTTGGTAAGAAGCACGCATACCTGAACCACCACCACCAACGATGACTGCATCGAAAGTTAGGTGTGGAATATTTGTGTAATCTTCTTTAGGGGTTATAGCGCCCATGATATTTTCCTATCAATTTGCCCAAAAAATCTGGATCGCCCAGATCGCGTATGCAAATACTGCAACAATCACTGCAGAAGTCAGCACTAAACGCAGACCGTTTGCTGAAGGACCCATTTGACGAGTAGTCACATAGTCAGTGAATACTTGCCACATACCAATCCAAGCATGCGCAACAAGAGATAAGACAGACAATAAAGATAAAATCTTCATTGGTGTTGTCATCATAAAGCCATACCATTGCTCAAAAGTGAATCCGCTATTGCAAAGGATCCAGCCCAGTACAACAATAGTATAAACAGCCAATACAACGGCACTTACACGCTGGATAAACCAATCGCGAGAACCTGATCCTGTTAAACCTGTAGCACTTTTCATTAGAGAACAATCCATACAAATGCTGCAACAATACCGATTGCAGACAAGATCAATGAAATAGTAGCTGCGATACGACCACTTTGAAGTTCTTCAGCAACGCCAAGATCTGCAAATAGATGCTTGATACCACCAATAAGGTGATAAATTAAGCCGGCTACAAATACCCATACGACAAAACGCACAATAAAGCTATCAAACACAGCTTGAACTTGCGCAAAACCTTCAGGTGAAGATAAAGATTTGTCTAAAATCCAAAGAAGGACCGGTACGAGTAAAAATACGATAACACCTGATAGACGGTGTAAAATTGATGCAATAGCCACAGGGGATTTTAAGTTTACGTCTAAAACTTGACCCATGGACAAATTGACAGGTCTGTTGCTTTTCACAGCGGGCATCCTGTAAGTAAAAACTCCATCCGGAGTTTGTTGGAATTAATTCGTAGGAAAGCTAGCATAGTCAGACATTACAATATAATAAACTCTGCAGCTGTCTGATCTTATAAACGACAGGGAATTATAAAACGTGAACTTTCAAAACACAAACGAAGACAATTAGGAATTTTGCAAAATATCCTTAAATAAGAATCATTAACAATAACTTTTCTAAAAACAAATACCTTATTTATCTAAGAAAATCATACTATGTTGTTGGTTTTAATCAGTTAAATGTAAATCTCACTTATTGTTTTTGTGTGTATATGGCGATTTAAACTTTTAGACTAAAGATGAACAAATCTAAATCTTTCTTTTCCCACTACATTTTAAAATCTTCCAACACATTCGCCAAGCCATAATCATAAAAATAAATGTGCATCATTTTCTCAAATAATAAAACTCAAAGATCATGAAACGAAATAAGTACTTAGTCTGTGCATAAAAATCTTAGCAACAGCAAATCTGTTTAATAAAACGCCATTTTTTACCTTTCCAATGACAAAAATGCTCATTTATTGATCCTTTAAAGGCGTTTAATTAACTATTTTTTAACCAAACGAACTTTTTTTTAAGTACGATTAAGTCGTTTTAATTATGAATAAGAAAAAAGCAATTTAGAGCCACAGATGTGTGTAAGTTACGAAAATTATAATAATTTAATGAAATAGCGGTCTTGTAATTCATATTTGTTTCAGAGTTTTTAAGAATTAAAAATTGCTTACAATTAAGGCAATAGGCTTTTTTTAATCTGCACCTCCCCTGCAAATTGACTTATTATACTGCGTCGGCACTGTGATTTTACTCATTTTTTAAGCGGATGAATTGTGCTTCATTTCAAGGAATGATCCTCAATTTATATCCATAAGTATAATTGACAAAATTTCAGTTCCCTCTAATCTTAGAGCAAATTTTTGATCTGTCTGATTCTCGCATTAAAAGATTAGTACTGAGTCAGATAAAACATTCACCAGGACAGGAGATCTATTGAATGTCTGAAGCAACTGGCAAAAAAGCCGTTTTACAGCTTGATGGCAAAGAAATTGACTTACCAATTTACAGTGGCACTCTAGGCCCAGATGTAATTGACGTTAAAGATGTGTTGGCCGCAGGTCACTTTACTTTTGATCCTGGTTTTGTCTCAACGGCTGCTTGTGAATCTAAAATCACTTTCATTGACGGCGGTAAAGGTGTTCTTCTACACCGTGGCTACCCAATCGACCAGCTTGCTACTAAAGCAGACTACTTAGAAACTTGCTACCTTCTTTTGAACGGCGAGCTTCCTACTGCTGAACAAAAACAAGAATTCGATGCTAAAGTTCGTAACCACACTATGGTTCACGATCAAGTTGGCCGTTTCTTCAATGGTTTCCGTCGTGACGCTCACCCTATGGCGATCATGTGTGGTGTTGTTGGTGCGCTTTCTGCGTTCTATCACAACGGTTTCGATGTTGAAAACATTGACCACCGCGAAATCACTGCTATTCGCTTAATCGCTAAAGTTCCTACTTTAGCTGCTTGGACTTACAAATACACAGTAGGCCAACCATTCGTTTACCCACGTAACGACTTAAGCTACGCAGAAAACTTCTTGTACATGATGTTTGCTACTCCTGCAGACCGTGATTACAAAGTTGACCCTATTCTTGCTAAAGCAATGGACCGTATCTTCACGCTTCATGCTGACCACGAACAAAACGCGTCTACTTCTACAGTACGTCTTGCTGGTTCTACTGGCGCTAACCCATACGCATGTATCGCTGCGGGTATCGCGGCTCTATGGGGACCTGCTCACGGCGGCGCGAACGAAGCTGTTCTTAAGATGCTTGACGAAATCGGCACTGTAGAAAACGTTGCTCCGTTCATGGAAAAAGTGAAAACTAAAGAAGTTAAACTTATGGGCTTCGGTCACCGAGTTTACAAAAACTTCGATCCACGTGCGAAAGTAATGAAAGAAACTTGTGACGAAGTGTTAACTGCACTTGGTATCAACGATCCACAACTTGCTTTGGCTATGGAACTTGAACGTATTGCGCTTTCTGACGAATACTTCATCAAACGTAACCTATACCCTAACGTAGACTTCTACTCAGGTATCATCCTTAAAGCGATTGGTATCCCAACAGAAATGTTTACTGTTATCTTCGCTCTTGCACGTACTGTTGGTTGGATTAGCCACTGGTTAGAAATGCACAGCGCACCTTACAAAATCGGTCGTCCTCGTCAGCTTTACACTGGCGAAACTCAACGCGATATCCAAGGTCGTTAATTCGAAAGAATTGTGCGAATCTAAAAACCGTCCCTTTGGGGCGGTTTTTTTATGCAGCTAGATTTATTTTGCACTTTAAAAAAGACCCATCTGACTGATTTTCCAACTTAATCATTAGATAAAACGATGCATCACAAACTATAAAGTATGCTGTTTATTGCTGAGTGTATTTTAAATCGCCATTTTCTAGAAAGTCTCACACTGTTTCATCAGATAGCGTCATAAAAAAAGCCTAATTCCACGTAGAAATTAGGCTGTAAACAAAAGGCTTAAATATTGATGATGCTTTATTTTAGCTTATTAAGTTAAGTAACTTTTATTAAGCAACCTTCTCTAAGCAACCGTCTCATAGTCTGTCAAGTCCACCTGTTTTAGACGCTGCTTTAACTGTTTCAGTGACCACGGCCAAGCTGCAAAATTACGTCCATTGGCATCTAAGTAATAGCTCTTACAGCCGCCACTATTAAAGACTGTGGTCTGTAAATGCGTCTGTACTTTTGCATTGTGATAGGCCAATACATTTGGCTTAATTTCAAGCCGTTCTATCTTCTCTTGTTTCATTTTTACCAAAGCATCGACGATATACCCAACCTGTGCTTCTGCAATCCCAATAAATGAGTCATAAACCAAAATATTTGGCCCGAGCACCAAGAAGGCATTAGGTACTTGCGCGATACTGGTACCCAAAAACGCTTCAGGAGAACTGTTTTTCCAAAGTTCTGATAATAACTCCCCTTTGGCATTTTTTACACGTTGCCCAATCGGCGGATGAGAAACTTCAAAACCTGTGCCCCAAATAATGACATCGACTTCATGACGTTCACCATTCGCAGCAATAACAGTATTACCTTCTATTTCAACTAAACCATGTGGTACAAGTTCGACATTGGCTTGCTGCAAAGCAGGATAATAGTTATTGGCAAATAAAAGACGCTTACAACCAATAGAAAAGTTTGGTGTAACTTTTTCACGTAATTCAGCATCTTGAATTTGTGTTTTTAACAACTGACGACCCAAATAATTCACAGGCTCTAAAAGCGAAGGATTACGTAGTCCTAAATTAATACCATTTAATATACCGGCCACACTTTTGCGCCAAGTTTCTTGTACTATTGGAAAGCGGGTAATGATGCCTTTCGCACGGTCATTCAGTGGCAAATCTGCTTTTGGCAATACCCATGGTGCGGTACGTTGAAACACCACCACATTTTTGGCAATAGGTTGAATCTGAGGAATAAACTGAATCGCAGATGCCCCCGTACCAATCACCGCAATACGTTTATCTTTTAAGTCATAGGCATGGTTCCATCGCGCAGAATGGAACATTTCACCTTCAAAGCTTTCAATACCTTTAATTTTTGGAATTTGAGGTTCAGTAATCGGCCCAGTGGAAAAAATTACCGTTCTCGCCGCATACTTACCTTTGCTCGTCTCCAATTGCCATTGCTTTAACTCCTCATTCCATTCCGCTGCAATCAATTCACAGTTGAACTGAATGTTACGATAAAGCCCATGCTGCTCTGCCACATCCTCTAAGTAGTTCAGAATCTCAGGTTGCTTGGCAAATAAATGACTCCATTTATGACTCGGCGCAAATGAAAAAGAATACAACGCCGAAGGAACATCACATCCACAACCTGGATAGGTATTGTCGCGCCATGTTCCTCCCACGCGATTGGCTTTTTCTAAAACCACATAATCTGTATAACCCCGTTCATTCATTTGATGAGCAGCAGCTAAACCTGATATCCCAGCACCAATCACAATGGTATCGTAGACACGCACTTGATTTTCTACGCTTGGTTTTTCTAGGCTAGGCTCTGACTCTGATTGATCTTGTACTGCTTTTTTTGCTTTGGCAGAAGACGTTACAGGACGACGCGCATTAGTTTGCGTTGTTGCCTTTTTAGTTTGAGTTTTCTCTTGATCTAATGCTTTTACATCTTCGTCATGTAATTGTGTCGGCATGTTCATGCTTTTGCTCCCGACTTTTTAATATAGTTGTTAAATAAGGGATAACCCACCCCCAATAAGCGGGTATAGGTTTGCGGGGATAGACGCTTTAACCACCAAAATAATTTGGCATCAGGTTGCGGAATGGTATACAACTTCCCTGCATCTAAATTATTCAATGTCAAATTGACGACATCATGGCTCGTCGTAAATGCATGATTCATCAGCAGTTGATCAGCCAAGCCTGAATATCGATTGGGCAAGCGTCCATTTTTCATGATATTGGTCGGCACCAAAGTTGGGCATAGTACATTCACACGGATATTTGCCGATCTGAGCTCTGCCGATAAAGTTTCAGACAATGCCAACACACTCGACTTCGTCACGTTATATGCTGTCATTTCCGGTGCAGCGGTATATGCCGCAGCAGAAGCAACATTAATAATCGCGCCCCCCTGCTTATTTTGTTTCAGCTTGGGTACAAAATAATGGCAGCCATGCACCACACCCCACAAATTGACATGCATACACCACTGCCAGTCGTCTAAACTCAGTTCATCAAATTTACCACCCAGCCCGACGCCTGCATTGTTGATTACCAAGGTCACAGCATGCCCCATCAACTGCTCAGCTTGCTCTGACAGTGCTTTAACTTCTTCAGCCTTACCTACATCACACTGCACTGCATAAGCATTTGATGAGGTCATGGATTGAATTTGATCCACTGTTTCTTGTGCTGCCTCTAAATGAATATCGGCACAGACCACTGTTCCGCCACGACGAGCCAACTCCAAAGCGAAACTTCGCCCAATACCACTGCCTGCACCTGTGACCACCGCATAGGCGTTTTCACTTGGCTTGTTCTTTTTTCCAAATAGACCCATGGTTTTGTCCTTTTATCGTTTTAATGCTGGGGTAAATTCTTTGACAAAATAAGGTGTTAATACACCATCAACAGGGTTCAGCAAACGCTTTTTGTAATATTCAAGAAATGCAGAAGTGTCATGATCATTTGGGTGAAAACTTGGTCGTAAATAATCAAAAATATGCCTTAGGCTGCTGCCATAAACACCATCTCTTAGACCAAAAATCAGTTGGAAACTGCGCGGAACATCTTTCCAGTAGCTTAGGCTAATCAAATTTGATGGCTTTCTGTAGAAAGGGACAATCGATGCACCAATTGAAATCAAACCCAAAATGGTAATTAATGCAGGGAAAAAGCCTGCAATACGTAAAGCATAATTACCTGATAATTCTTGATAAACATCATAGGCAATGTCTTTGTGTTCAGACTCTTCCAACATATGCCACATCCAAATAGCGCGCTGCTTTTCATCTATTGAATTAAAAAAGATTTCTTCATGATTCATCATGTATTCCGCAAGCACTGCGGTGAAATGCTCAATTGCTGCCATTAAAGATAACTTCATTGGCTGTGGCATACGTTCAAAACCATAGGCAAAGACGTAGTGTTCTAACTTTCTAAAAAATTGCACAGGCAGATTTCTTGCGCGATATGCTTCATTCATTTCTTCATGCATACGTGAATGAATGGCCTCTTGCCCAATCAACGACGTGACACGTTGTCTTAATACAGGATCTTGAATAAAGTCGCGATGATATCGAGCAGTATCAATCACCAAATCTTCGCCACGGGTTAAGAAAATAGACAATGACGCAAAATAGGCACTGGCCAATTCTGCATTCATATAAAATTTTGGATCAATTTTTTCTGGTTCAAAATCAAATTTCATATGACGAATAGGAACAACGGCAGACTGTTTGGTTGGGTCAAAGACAGGGCCTGCAAATACGCGTGCTAACGTTTTTTTTATCGGTTGAAAAGCGCTCATGATTTTGCTCTCAATTTGGGTGTTTCCCCTTCATTGACTTCATGTCGATTGAAGTAAAAACACATAGATTGAGGATCAAATTAAGTGAGATAGATCACTAGGCCATTAGCAAAACCGACCTCTCGATTTGCAAAAATGCTCAAATATTTTCTTTGTCAGACAATCTTTAAAACATCGATGCTGTATGGCTCAAAAGCTTGTCATTAAAGGTCATGGCGTATTTTTTGTGAGGGACGATTATTAGATTTTTTGCACTTCGCCAGTCGCAGATTGATAGACCCATTGATGATCAAACAGGCTGTCATCTAAATGATCCAGTTTAAAATTACCGATAGCCACAGCATAGAATCCATTGCCCTGCTGCTTAAAATGTGTGATCTCTTGCATGAGTTCTTCAGTCAGTTGACCCATAATAAAGTCTGAAATCACTACCACATCGGCATGTACAAAATTCGGTTGTTTCAGCATGTCCACGGCATGATTCATCGCAGGGATAATATCTGTTCCCCCATGAAATGACTGCCCTAAAAAGTGAATGACATCATCCAAAGCACTATTATGTTGTAAATTCAGCGCGGTTAAATTGGTCGAGAAATTTACCAAATACATCGCTCGCTTTTCTTTTAGCGCTCGAATCGATAAATATAGACAAATCGCTTTGGAAATCAGTTCAGGTTGTCCATTCATTGAGCCACTGGTATCTAAGCAGACAATCATCGGGCCTTTTTGTCCGACTCGACGCTGTGTATGGTGTGGGTCTTCGATCACCCGTCCCTGTTGCTGACCTTGTCGATTAAAACTCATCAGGTTAGATTCTAAATATTTCAAATCAAATAAAACCTGCAAGTCTGTATCGGCTAATAGCGCCAACTCGCTAGGTAAAGCCATACTGATTTCTTGTGCCAATTTAATTCCAGTAATTTCCTCTTGCGCCATCGGGGTGTGAATAAGCTGCTGTGGTTCTTGTTCTAACTGAGCAGAAATCCGCTTACGTGGCATATTCGGCTGTGCGCTTCCGATCATTTGACATAGACGTTTAAGCGCCCGATCTTGCTCGAGATAATTCGCCCATTGCTCAAAGTTCTGTACATCGTGCTCTGTTAATTGTCCTTTGGAATAGTCTAGAAAAATCCCAGTTTCAAACCCGACACTGTCATGGTGCTTGACCATTTTCGACAATGTCGCGAGAAAATCTTTGATTTCATCTAAAAAGGCATCTCGTTGTAAACGGAGCTGCTCAAACTCCCAATGCGCAATAGCTTCAGTCAATTTGCGCTGCCATTTGCCTTTGAATAGCTCAATGTGTAATTGACGCTGTTGCTCGGTCAGCAACGACTGTTGGCTCTGTTGCCACATTTTAGTGAATTCTGGAATCCCCAAGGTTTGCATGAAGGCAGCATATTCAGTGTGGAATTGAACAAAATCGCCCTGTTCCCAATGCTTTATCGCAAGCCAATGTTCCAATTGCTGCTGCGCCACTGCATAGGGATGCTGCTGATCTAAACTCGACTTTGCCTGAAAGGCCCATTCCTGAATTTTTTGATCGAGCTTTTTTGCAACTTTATGATCATCCAACCAATGTTTTAAACTGGATTGTTTTAATTCATCATAAAGTTGTGAACTTAATTCATCGAGTGCCGATTGGGTTTGTTGTCGTGTCGGTTTTAATTGCGACATAACTGTTCCAAGCGCTCACAATCTTGCAATTGCAACTGATATCGTGCCAATTGCTGCTCAATAGATTGAATTAAATGTTGAATATCCTGTTCAGTGACAAAGACCGATTTAAACTGATGTTTTTGACTGTTAAAGCGTTCCGTCAACAGATCCAATTCTGTTTGAAACAGTGCTTTAAGCTGTTGAACTTCGTGTAACAGCTCATATTGGCTTTGTGCTGAAAGAGAGCTACGTGGACTACCTTTGGTATGTTTTATATACGGCGTCACCACTTCTTCTAAGCCGTAATAACCACCTTTTAACGTACATACTCTTGAACCATTAAAATTACATACGATGCCACGCACTTCTTCACCAGTATCATCTAAGGCAAAGAAGTCCTTTTTCGTATCCATTTTATCCAGTTCGAGATACAACACTTTATCTTTATAGTGTCGATCTAGATTGGTCACTGCACGTAAGTAGTCAGTGCCATGAATTAAATAACTCTCATAGACATCATCGGTATAATAAAAATGATTGAGCACCCGCTGTTCAAGTGCATCCTTCTCTGCCACATGCTGTTCGAACTGCAACCCATAATTTAAGCCATTTTCAGCCAATACTTCATCTATCTGCTGTGAAACAAAACCAATGTCTTCAGGCTGATTCCATAAACAATGTTTTAAAATTAATAAATCACTCAAAATCACCGATGAACGATCATTTAAAAATGCACAGGCTTTGACTAAATAAGCCACACGTTGCCAACGACGGTCAGAGACATAGACCACGTGATCTTCAAAGTTATGGTTGAGTCGAGTTTTAAGTTGATCAAACAGATTTAAAATCGAAGCGGGTAATTCCACCTGATATATCTGCTCCCGCCAATCTTGTAACTCTGCTTTTGTTATTTTTAAAGTTGCATCGACTTCAACACTGACTTGACTCGGTTTGGCCTGTAATAGTGCATGGAAGTTTTCTGCAATAGCAATCGGCGGCACTTCTAAACGCAAGATAAAACGATCATACAAGGCATCTAGACCTTGATTTGGTTCGGGAATTTCATTCGATGCACTAACCAAAACATTCAATGGAACTTTTTGGACAATGTCACCATTTTTGAAACTCCGCTCATTCACCAAGGTCAGTAAAGTATTTAAAATCGCTGGACTGGCTTTCCAAATTTCATCTAAAAAAGCAAAATCTGCTCGTGGTAAATAATGTTCTGTTTTACGAATATATTGATCTTCTTTTAAAGCTTTGATCGATACCGGTCCAAAAATTTCTTCCGGCGTACTGAAACGATTCATTAAATATTCAAAATAGTCATGGACTTCAAAAGCAGAGGCGATTCGACGTGAAATCAAACTTTTTGCTGTGCCGGGCAAACCATATAAAAAGGTATTCATGCCCGCAACACCAGCCAGCAAACTCAAAGCAATAATCTGCTCACGTTCATACATATTTTTGCTGATTTCAGAAATTAAAGTATTAATCCGTGCTTGCATCTGATTATCTGTTTGACCGAAAACTAAATTGTAACGCCCTAACCGATGTTTCGCTGTAGCAGATGCAAAAATATCGCTTTTTAAATACAGCGCAACAGCGTGATATTGTATTTTCAGGTTATAGTAAAACTACACATCCCTTTGGAACAATAAACACTTTTCATCATGTTGCCTTTCTTTCACACGTTCATCCGACTGTTAAAACTTGAAGGTTTTAAATATCGATCACTCACGGCAGGTGAAATATCCATGTGTCGCAGTGTGTTTGGGGATTTGATTCAATATGAGCAAGTGAAAGTGATGAATCACCCTTTTTTGCCTTGGCAATCGGCGCATGTGGTCATGGCGCCTCAGGGGTATATCCATGCACGAAATTTACTGTTTAAAGCGGACTATGCCAAAGCGTCCTTAGGATATCGCGCCCTGTTTATTCATGAGATGGCCCATGTTTATCAATACCAGCAGCAGATCAATGTTTTGGGTCGTGGCGCTGTTTTACAGATGGCGTATTTCTTCAGTTTTAAAAAATATAATCCATACCGCTATACCCTCAAACCACACAAAGCATTTTTTGACTACAACATTGAGCAACAAGGCGACATTGCTCGTGACATCTATTTAAAGCGAATTAAAAATATTATTTTATATCCAGAACTTGTTCATCACATTGAGCTGTAAAGCTTCCATGCTCTTTGACGAATATTTATGGATAAAATTGAATATCGCCTGATCATTCTATTTCACACTAGTGCTCGGCCATTGACGCTATTTTAAGTACAAAAAAACAGCATTAATATTTACTTTATGGCACATAAGCTCAGCTAGGCTTTTAAAAGCTATGAATACCTCTAGTATCTCGCTTAAATTCAGATAAAATAGGTTCACCTTATTTTTTTGCTTTGCATCAAAACAAGTGAATTATCATACGATGATGGTGTTTTGTTTTCGCCTTTCGGCAGTATTTTTCGTATCTAAATACACTCGCTGAATAATCACAATAATACAAATCAGTGTGTTAAGTGTATTCACCTATAGGAATAGGATTTAGTTGGAATGAATAGTTTTAAAATTGCACTTGCTCAGTTCTCTCCGCATATTGGTAACCTAGAATCAAACGCAGCAAAAATGCTTCAACAAGCCAATGCTGCAAAAGAACAGAACGCAGATATTATTGTTTTTCCTGAACTTTCTACAGTTGGTTATCCTGCTGAAGATTTATTATTACGTCCAAGTTTAAATAAACGTACACAGCAAGCTTTTGAACAATTAGCAAGCATTAAGGACATCGTTTTAGTCTTTGGTTTTGTGAATCAAACTGAAGATGGTCAGCGCTATAACTCTGCTGCTGTCATGAAAAATGGTCAAGTTCTCGGGATTTACAATAAACAAAATCTTCCAAACTATAGCGTTTTTGATGAAAAACGTTATTTCAGTGAAGGTCATCAACACCTTGTCTTTGAATATTTAGGTCATAAGTTTGGTGTGTTGATTTGTGAAGATGTTTGGGCTTTACCAACTGTTCAACAGCTTGCTCAGTTAAATGTTGAAACTGCTTTGGTTTTAAATGCTTCACCTTATGAAGTTGGTAAACCACAGCATCGCATTGAAACCATGGCTGCATTGACCAAACAATTGAACATCAATTTGGTTTACTGTAACCAAGTGGGCGGTCAAGATGACCTTGTCTTTGATGGCACAAGCTTTGTGATGAACAATTCAGGTGAAGTTGCATTGCAAGCACCGAGTTTTGTTGAAGATCTATATATCGCAGAATACGATGCTGAACAAAAAGCCTTTAAACCAGGTGCAATCACGCCTGTATTAAATACCATGGCTGAAATCTACCAAAGCCTTGTAATCGCAACCCGTGACTACGTACAACGTTCAGGCTTCCCTGGCGTGATTTTAGGTCTATCTGGTGGTATTGACTCAGCATTAACTTTAGCGATTGCTGCCGATGCGATTGGCGCAGATAAAGTTCAAGCGGTCATGATGCCATATACTTATACTGCACAAATCAGTGTTGAAGATGCTGCTGAACAAGCCAAGAATATGGGCGTGACTTTTGGTATTGCCGAAATCAATCCAATTGTGAATGGCTTTATGCAAACCTTATTCCCTTTCTTTGGCGCTGCACCGACTGATGCGACTGAAGAAAACCTACAAGCGCGTTCTCGCGGTACATTGTTAATGGCCTTATCGAACAAGTTCGGCAATTTAGTCCTTTCTACGGGGAACAAGTCTGAATTATCTGTTGGTTACTGCACATTGTACGGTGATATGGTCGGTGGCTTTGCGGTTCTTAAAGACGTTTATAAAACGATTGTATTTGAACTTGCAAAATACCGTAACAGCATTTCAGAAACACCGGTGATTCCTGAACGTGTAATTACTCGTCCACCTTCTGCGGAACTTCGCCCAGATCAGAAAGACCAAGACTCATTACCTGAATATGAAGTATTGGATGCCATCTTGTATGCGTATATCGAAGAAGACATGAGCCAAGATGACATCATTGCCAAAGGTTTTAATGCTGAAGTCGTGAAAAAAGTCATCCGTTTGGTTGATCTAAACGAATACAAACGTCGCCAAGGCGCGATTGGTCCACGTATCAGCTCACGTGCATTTAGCCGTGAACGACGCTACCCAATCGTGAATGGTTGGAAACCGGGTATCTAATTATTCGATTCAAATTAAAAAAAGCCCAGTTCTATAACTGGGCTTTTTATAGGCGCAAAAAACACAGCAGTAAATATGAAAAGTAATTGAGATGTGTATTTCAAAAGTTAGGTCATAAAATAATGCAGTTAAAGATTTGAGTTCTCTTTTATTTCCACATAAATATCGTAAATAGATCATTTTATTAGTGCTGTAATTATTTCAATCTATTTGACTTTTTCTAGGCACAAAAAAAGAGACCAAGCTGAGAGCTTGGTCTATAAAAATGGTGGCTATGACGAGACTTGAACTTGTGACCCCCGCATTATGAGTGCGGTGCTCTAACCAACTGAGCTACATAGCCGTAAACTGTGGTGGCATTATCTAGATTTCACACATTATCGTCAAGCATTTTTGTTTGCAATTGTTCAGAGTTTAAACAAGCAAAGTTCAAGATGTTACTATTTAAGCAAATCATGCTATTTTTAGCCCTAATTACTATATTTTTTGATTAAAAATTAGAGTTTTATCATGCAATTCAGTTCGATAAAAAAAACCTGTCTAACCCTCAGCCTTGCCGTCATGACCTTAACGGGCTGCCAAATCGTCTCACCTATTTTTGTTGACTATAATGGTGTGCGACGTGATGTGGCGACTTGGATTAATAAACAGCCTTTATTGAGCATGCAACAAAAGCGCAGCATGGCTCAACTTAGCCGAGCACAGCAGCCTATCATTCGTCTCGACTTCAATGATCAGGAGAAATTAGTCAGTGTTGCTCGCGCCAATGAAGCTGCAATGTATTGTGCCAATCAGCATTTATCAGCACGACAGATTCAACGCCTACAAAAACAGATCTTCCCTGAAGATGCGTTGCATAAATTAAGCTTGCTTGAGCAACAAGCGTTGCATATTACCCTGACAGAGCAAGAAAAACAGTGTGATTGAAACCAAGTCCACTGATGGATGAATTCATCTAGGCTCAATTTTTTCAGGACCAAATTGTCTTACAATCTAGACATAGCTGCTTACATTATTGAGCATTTTTGCTATCGCTAAGCATGGTGAAAACAAGTCCATATTTTTGCAATATTTTTATTGCGAATTTCACAATATCCCTATGAATTTACTTGGTTTTATTCCTAAATAAAAAAGCGTATGATGAAACTATGATCAATGTAAATAGCGCTTTTTTTCAGGTTTTTCCATCCAAATTCAATTGATCAGATAAGGAGAAATAAGATGGCTTTAAATAATATTTTAGTTCCAGTGGACGGTTCAGAAACTTCTTATGCTGCGGTGGCTAAAGCTGTCGAGTTTGCAAAAACTTTTGGCAGTAAAATTACTGTGGTTCAAGTACTGACGCTCGATCCATATATTGCTGCAGAGTATATTTCAGCAACACAAACCAATGATTTAATTGAACGTGCTCGTGCATCGATTTTAAATACACTTGAAGAAGCAAAAGCGAAATTTTCAACTGAAGGTGTCACTGTTGAAACTCGCTTACTTGAAGGTCAAGTGGTGCATACAGAACTGGTTAAAGCTGCAGAAGAAACACATGCGGACTTGATTATCATTGGTTCACATGGCCGTACTGGGATCAAAAAATTCTTCTTGGGCAGCGTAGCTCAAAGCGTACTGGGTGCTTCAGACATTCCTGTTTTGGTTGTACGCAAATAAGCCATTAGATTTATAGCTTAAAAAAGCCTTCTGATCCTAGAGGGCTTTTTATTGACTACTTCATCAATAATAAAATTAAAACGCTAAGTTTAAGGCAAGGATTTTTTAAGGTATCCATTGATATTGTTTCAATGAGATGCGTCCATTCACTACAAAGACATTTTCAGCTGCCAATTTCAATTGCTGAATATTTTCGCCTTTTTCATTACAGCGCTGCGTGCTGATTTTTCCCTGCGCATTGACCACCCGATGCCATGGGATCGTTGATGTTGCATCTAGATGCTTAAGCACATAGCCAACCAGTCGTGCATGCTTCGGTAAACCCGCTAATTTGGCAATTTGTCCGTAAGTGGCAATCTTCGCTTGCGGTATCAATTGAATAACCGACAAAATCTGCGTTGCCAATTCATCACTCTGCTTCACATGAGCTCCTTTGAGTCGCATCAAAAAAGAGAACCCTAAGGTTCTCTTTGATTAATACTTAATTTTTACAGATTAGTACAGTAATTGGTTGTGATCGAGTAAATCTTTCAAGGTCACATCAGTATTTTTCAATGTGAGAAATTCAACTTTATCGACACATTTGGGCTATGACAACCATTTGTATAAATATCGCCCCTTGGTAGAGAGCGCATTTATGCAATTAAAAACATGGCGAGATATCGTATTTTTTATGCAAAAAGACAGCGTCATTTAAAGCAGAACTTCAAATAAACTTTATCATGATGTGACTAAAAGCTTCATGACGGCACACCTTACACGTCGGACTGTCTTTAAGAATTCATTTCTTCCCAAAGCCACAGTTTTTTGTCTTTTCATGGTTTCGCATTTTTTCTTTGAGGAATGACTAGAGTGCTTATAAATCTGAAATGATATGCCTACAGCATTTTGTGTCATATGCGCCATCGGTATAGCTAGAATTCATTGGCTCACTAGGTGAAATTTATGCAAGTAAGTTTTCTAGTACTTATGAACTGCTGACATTGTTGTCATGAGCTGAATTGTCCATGTTTGCAATGTTTTCAGCATCTATACCAATACGAAGTTTACGCCATTGTCGTCGACCTTCAGACTGATGTTTATTAGGTTTCGATTCACCTTCAGCTAATAACTTCAAACCTATAGAGTCAACAAGTAGATGTAGTCCATCAGAACTTTTTTGATAGCTAATCGCAATATCAATATGTTTTTATCTCCTGCTGAATGACCAGTCATAATTTCCCACATTTTGCTGTTTCATGATGGAACACAGCTAGAAATAAAAAAAGGAAATGCTCAAGCATTTCCTTTTTTTAAATCGAACAAAGCAATTTAGAAGTTTTCGGGGTTTTCTAATCGACGAACTTCTTGCACTTTCTCTGGATTATGTACAGCAGCAACACCATCATCCGCTTTGGTATCTATTAATGCTTCTGGGTTATATACCGTGATGGTTTCATTACCATGGATATCTTCACCCACAATATATTGGAAGCCCTTTTTATTCATTTTATGGCACATTCTTTGGTACCAACCTTTAAAGCCTTTGGTTTCTTCATTCGGATTGTAATAAAAAGCATTCATCACAGCAGGTAAACCTAGACCACACACGAGCCCCGACATTAATACCGCAATAAATGTATATCCAATCAAAATACTGCTGTATTCACTAAGTTCAGGAATATTGGCAACAGCAAGGATTAAGGCCAGTGAAATGCCTCCACGAACCCCACCCCACGATAAGATGGCAAGGCTACCGTTGTAACTTTTTTTGCGGAAACTTGGGAAGAATGCAAAAGATAAATAGTTTGCTGCAAAGCGCGATGCATGCAAAATAATAAACGCCACCATACCGCCTAAAATCAAACTGATACTTAAATCTAAGATAAATAACTCAAGACCTATCAGGGTAAATAAGAAGGAATTGATGATCCCTTCAACGGTATGCCAGAAATGATTGACTTCCCGAATTTCACGATCTTGAAGGATTTCTTTCCATTTATTGCCAACAATCAAACCACCGATGACGCATGCAATTGGTGCAGATGCATGTGCGAATAAAGCGACTAGATATGAACCACTTGCCAATAATGCTGTAGTTAAAATCAAGGATTCCATTTCATGTTTACCGCGGAGTAAACGTAAAATCCCTAAACCGAATGCCCAGCCAATAATGACTGCAACAACAATTTCATATAACAGTGTTTCAAGCGTACCAATGACGGTAAAATGTTCACCTTGCAAAACATTGAGTAAAGTCATAAACACAGCAATACACATGGCATCATTAAAGAGCGATTCGCCTTCTAATTTCACCATCAAATGATGTGGCGCACGCACCGAACTTAGTACACCTTTAACCCCAATTGGGTCAGTCGCACCTAAAGCAGCACCTAATAACAACAACACTAATAAATCAACATGATGACCAATTAAGAACTGA
The DNA here is from genome assembly GCF_013419525.1 of Acinetobacter sp. YH12076. Taxonomy (NCBI): domain Bacteria; kingdom Pseudomonadati; phylum Pseudomonadota; class Gammaproteobacteria; order Moraxellales; family Moraxellaceae; genus Acinetobacter; species Acinetobacter sp. YH12076. Next base: position 43,271 of record NZ_VOZY01000001.1, read on the forward strand.
TAACCATATAAAGCAACACCAAAAAACACCGCACAGAGCACCAAGGCTATACTGGCCAAAATACTGATCGGCTTCCAATGCAAACGTAAATCGGAAACTTTAAATTTCAAGGCAGATGAGGTCAAAATAAAACAAATCACGCCATTAATTAAAAAGTCATAAAAGTCGATATGACGAACTGCCTCTTCAATATTGTGCAAATTAATCGTCACAAATTGATTGCCATTGAGCAAACTTGCACCCCATTGCAAAATAAAGACAAAAATTGCAGAAACAATAGGAACACCTATGGCTTGTGGAAAGCCCAAGATACGTTTATTAAAAATCGTGGTTGCAATCGAAAGTGCAAAAATAACGGTAAAAACCTGTAGAAAAAAATAATTTCCCATTTTGTTCCCAATTTTGGTGCTGTGTTGCCTACAGAGTGAGATATAGGTATTTTTAAAATAAATAATAAATTATTTAGTATTTAAAAATAAAATATTCTAACGAATTTTATCTAAATTCCGTGTATCAATTCAGTTTTTTTCACATCTTTTATCAAGATCATTTAACATAGCAAGCCTGCATAGATTTTATGCATTTTCATCATCTACATGATTTCTCCTATGCATCAGACTATTAAAACTGTTTTTCGACTCTTTTTTGCTGCTGTGATTTTTATCATTACTGCGGCCCTGATCCTCACTTGCTATAGTAAGACACAGGAAATTTTACGTGCTGAGCACTATTTTAGTCAGGCAAAAACGATCTCACTGGATTCAACACCCAAAGAACAATTGGTTTTGGTCTCCAATAATGAATCACCCGATCGTGCGATATTTATCATGCTGGCGAATAATGGTTATCTTGCCAAAATGAATTGTGAAAACTATGCACAAGATATTTGTCTCGATGAATTTAATCAGCAACACACCCGACAAATTCAACACCTCGATTTACTGAAAATCGGACAATTTCAATATATCCAAAATGTGAGTTTCACCAATAGCCGCACTGGACAAAAAAAACAATTACGCTATAGCGATGCCCAATTAAAACAGTTCTATCAAAACGATATTTCAGGCCTTAAATATACTGTTTTTGGCGTGGCTTTATTTGCATTTGCCGCATTGTATGTCAGCTATCGTATTGTTCGAAACTTCAAATCATTTCTCAACAAATAAGCTTCAATCTATTTTTCAATGAAAAAAAGAGGATGTTTGCATCCTCCTTTTTTTGTTTTAAATGGCTTGGTTAAAGGTATCACAGCTATTGATATTGCCTGATTTCAACCCTGTCTGGAACCATTTCATACGTTGCTCACTGGTTCCGTGCGTGAAGCTATCTGGGACCACTTGCCCAGTTGCACTTTTCTGTAAATAGTCATCACCAATCTTATGTGCAGCGTCCATCGCTTCTTCTACATCACCCTGCTCTAAAAATTGGGTACGCTGTTGATTATGATGCGCCCAAATACCCGCAAAGCAGTCTGCTTGTAGTTCTTGCATGACCGAATAACGATTACCTTCAGCTTTAGACGCTTGCGCACGCGCCTGCTGAACTTGCTCAGAAATACCTAAAATCGTTTGGATATGATGTCCAACTTCATGGGCAACCACATAGGCTTGCGCAAAATCACCCGCCTGATCTTGACGACTCAATTCAGTTTGATTTTGTTCACCCGTAATGCCCATTTGCGTACGCATATCTTTAAAGAATGCAGTATCAATATAGACCTTTTGATCTGCTGGGCAATAAAACGGCCCCATTGCAGCTTGTGCTGTACCACAACCTGAATTGACCACACCATTAAACATGACCAATTTAGGCGGCTTATACTGGGCATTTAACTGTTCTTGGAAGACTTTAGTCCATGTATCTTCCGTATCGGCCAAAACCGTTCCAACAAAATCCATCGCTTCTTGTTGTTCAGGTGTTGGATTATCCAGACCTTTGACTTCAGCCGTTTGACCCTGTGAAGTCACTTGTTTGGTCGCCTGATAAGCTTGCTGCGGATCTACACCAAAAAATTTCCACGCAACAAATGCCACAACCAAACCGAGAATACTGATACCACCCGCTTTTGCACCGCCACCACCGCGACGGTCTTCTACGTTTGAACTAACTCTTCGACCTTTCCAGCGCATAGTGATCTTCCTTATATAAAATAGTTGATATCCGTGCGTTTACAGATTAATCCTTTTGCGACTTTGGCCATACCTTTTGAATTAAAGATACGACGCACAGCACGATTAAACCTGCAATAAAACCTGTCACTAAATTGATTAAAGTCGGTGTTAATGCACCCACAATACTGCCAACTGTAGGAATATGTTCTGCATAATCTACAGAGCCTTCAATAAAATGGTGTAGCAAAGGCACACCATGGGTAATGATGCCACCACCCACTAAAAACATGGCAATCGTACCAACAATGGTCAATGTCTTCATCAACTTAGGTGCAAATGCTAACAAACCTTGTCCAACGGTCTTTTTAAATTGTGATGCTTGTTGAGTGAGATAAAGCCCTAAGTCATCAATTTTGACAATCATCGCGACAAAACCATAGACACCAACGGTCATTAATATTGCAATCACCGAAAGTACCATGACCTTGGTCCCAAATGCCGCAGTTGCAACCGTACCCAATGAAATCACCACAATTTCAGCAGATAAAATAAAATCGGTCCGGATGGCGCCTTTGACTTTTTCTTTCTCAAAAGTCACCAAATCCGTTTCAATATGAGTCATCTCTTCACGAGCAACTTCTTCTGTTTTGGCTTTTTTATGATGCAAACTATGCAGAACTTTTTCCACGCCCTCATAGCATAAGAACAAACCACCAATCATCAAAAGCGGTGTAATCAGCCAAGGTGCAACCACACTAATCAATAAGGCAGCCGGAACTAAAATTAATTTATTAACAAAAGAACCTTTGGCCACAGACCAAACAACTGGAAGTTCACGATCCGAACGGACACCACTGACTTGTTGTGCATTCAGTGCTAAATCATCTCCAAGGACACCCGCTGTTTTTTTGGCTGCCATCTTACTCATGACAGCAACGTCATCCAGCACAGTTGCAATATCATCAAGTAAGATTAATAAGCTACTCGCCATTATTTTTATCCTTTAGGCATTTTTTAATATTCTAATTCTATTTAACGCTAAAATTGTATTTAGTTTTTTAATAATTAACAAAATATTCACCCATTTTTCAGTCAATTGTGCTGTGTCAGTAACAATCAAAAATAGAATGCCGTACAATGGGGACATTCTTTGAAAAACAGCCGTAGCTTTGACTACCACTTTGGAACAGATAATGAGTACTCAAGATAATCGTCCAGTGATTTTGACTGGCGACCGTCCGACTGGACAATTACATTTAGGTCATTTTGTAGGTTCTTTACGTTCACGTGTAGGTTTACAAGATTCGCATCATCAACATCTTCTTTTAGCTGATGCTCAAGCCTTAACTGATAATGCCGATAACTTCGAAAAAGTTCGTCGCAATATTATTGAAGTCGCAACCGATTATCTTGCTGTAGGAATTGACCCAACCAAAACCACGATTTGCGTTCAATCATGCTTACCAGCATTGAATGAATTGACCATGTTATATTTGAACTTTGTGACGGTTTCTCGCTTAGAGCGTAATCCAACCATCAAATCTGAGATTCAAATGCGTGGATTTGAGCGTGACATTCCTGCAGGTTTCTTATGTTATCCAGTGGCTCAAGCTGCCGATATTACAGCGTTTAAAGCATCTGTCGTTCCGGTGGGCGAAGACCAAATTCCAATGATTGAACAAACCAATGAAATTGTTCGTCGTTTAAACCGTCAAATTGGTCGTGACGTACTTCCTGAATGTAAAGCTTTACTCTCTAATGTAGGCCGTCTACCTGGTTTTGATGGCAAAGCAAAAATGTCTAAATCTTTGGGCAATACTATTGTGCTTGACGCGACTGATAAAGATATCAAGAAAGCTGTTAATGCAATGTATACCGACCCAAATCATTTACGTATTGAAGATCCGGGTCAAGTGGAAGGTAACGTCGTATTTACTTACCTTGATGCATTCGACCCTGATAAAGATGCTGTTGCAGAATTAAAAGAACACTATCGTCGTGGTGGCTTAGGCGATGGTACTGTGAAAAAGCGTCTTGAAGGTGTACTAAAAGAGCTGATCGGCCCGATCCGTGAACGCCGTTTAGAATTGCAAAAAGATCCTGACTACATCATGGATATTTTAAAAACCGGTACCGATAAATGCCGTGATATTACCCAACAAACGTTAGACGAAATTAAATCTGGACTGGGTGTATTCCACTTCTAAATTTAAAAAATTCTATAAAATTAAGCCTTTCCAATGTGAAAGGCTTTTTTATAGGCACTTTTTGTGAAGGTATTCACAAAATCTCCTTAGTTTTAACGTTAGGTAACATCACTTAACGTGAACACCAATGAAATGACTGACCGTTCACTCTATTATCTATTTATGTTTTAGGAATACCTAAATTCATAACATTTCTCCTTTACCGAACCTGTGAAAACAGATTCGTTGTTATACGCAATGAACACCCCAATCATTGCGTATTTTTTTGTCTGAAAATTAGCAATAACCAATATCAAAAAGTCCGCTATAAGCGGACTTTTCAATTAATACATCATTTTAAAAATGAATATAAATTAGTAATGAAATAAACGTTTATCTAATGGTAGTTCAATTCCAATTGACGCTCCACCATCATTACCATTTAAATCCGAGTCACTCACCCAACCATTAATTTTTAAAGGCATATCTGGACGTAAATAATGTGTCCAAGTCAAGTCTAGAGCTTTCAATTCATCTTTTTCAGGAAATGCTGCGTTATTCAAAGCTGCACGCTCTGTTTCAGAAACTTTTGCAAAAAGTACACGACCATTTAGACGGTTTAGTGGATCAATACGTATATTCCCACCCACTGAAACCATTTGAGCATCACCACCTAAGGCATGACCAAGTGGATAGCCATGTTGATAGTATCCATCTGTGTAAATAGAGTGATTGTATGAAATGCCTTTGGCATCACCATTAGTTCGAGTATCAACCCATTCAGTATACAGTTGATAAGGCATATTATTTACACTTGAAGAATAATCAACACCTGCAAGATACATGCTTTTTGCCGGTAAACCACCTGCTTCATCCTCACCAATATATTGGCCGTAAAGACTAACTGGAACTTGCACAAGTGGTTGTAAATTCAAACGCGCATCAAAACCCGCGACTTGATTTGATGGATCAGCCTTACCTGTTCCACCATTATCTTTATTACCAATAAAGGCATCCCAAAGTGAACTAAAACTTTCGGGACGACCTTCGCCACCCCATTGTATAGAACGTGATGCTCCCAATTCCAAATATGGAGTAGGTTGTGCAGTTAGTCGAAGTCCAATGAGTTTTGCATCTGGGATAGCAGAATAATCATCTAACTGTCCAGCAAAAGCTTGATACTGCCAAGGGCCGATCCATGATAGCCATGGTGTTTCAAAAGCATTCTGTTGTGCACGCTGTGCAGTAACACCGTACACAGGACGACTCGCATCACCACGGATTAAACTACCGTCATGACCAGGCCCCCAATAAGTCGGAATCTGACCTGCAATTAACCATTGGTTCCAAAGCTTCCCGGCAATGTATGAGCCTTCCACATTTACATCTTGATCGTTATTAATTTGCTGTTTATCTTCAGCATTTACACGTAAACGACCATCCCAATTTTCACCACCAACGTTGAGTTCAAGTGCACCTTGATATTGCGCTTTTTGATGATCACCAAAATTTTGCGGTAAATTATTTTTATCTGACTCTGCAAACAATTCTGCTTTTAATAATGCATTTTCGGCAGTCAATTTATTTTGAATACTTTGTAATACTTTTTGTTGTGTAGGTGTCATCACTTTTGCAGAAGTTAACGCTCGCTGTATTTCATCACCACTCATTGGCCATGTTGAGGTACTAATTTGAATAACGCCTTGCTGATTCAACCAATTCAAATCTGCGCGTAACTCTTCATTATTTAATACAATCCCCTGAGCAAAAACAGGAACTGATAATCCAAACAGTACAGCAGCATAGAGTGACTTTCTTAAATACATGCTCTTTTTCTCAAGTTTAATTCACAGCCCACCTTAGATTTTTCAACTCATTTATTCAAGGGTGAAACTGTATCTCCTTTTATTTTTTTCATCATTTAGGTAAAGATGTTCAATAAAAATACAAAATAAAAAACCCGCAGTAAGCGGGTTTTTTATTTCAAAAAACTAAATTAGTTTTTATGACGCATATGTGGGAACAAGATCACTTCACGGATACTTGCAGCATTCGCAAACAACATCACCAAACGGTCAATACCGATACCCTCACCCGCTGTAGGAGGTAAGCCATATTCCAATGCTTCAATGAAGTCTGCATCGTAATGCATTGCTTCATCATCACCCGCATCTTTTTCAGCAACTTGGGCTTGGAAACGTTCAGCTTGGTCAATCGGATCATTTAACTCTGAGAAACCATTTGCCAATTCACGACCACCGATGAAGAATTCAAAACGATCAGTAATATGTGGATTTTCATCATTACGACGTGCTAATGGTGAAGTTTCCGCTGGATATTCTGTGATGAATGTCGGTTGACGAAGTTTTGTTTCAACAGTTTCTTCAAATACGATGGTTTGAAGTTTGCCTAAACCAAAACCAGGTTTTACTTGCTCTTTCAGTTCATTTTTAACGAAGTTTGCAAGAAACTCACGGTCAGATACATTTTCAGCGGTGAACGTTGGGTTGTGTTCAAGAATCGCATCAAACATCGAAATTTTCTTGAATGGACCTTTGAAACTATACACTTCATCACCATAAGGCACATCAGTCGAACCTAAGATGTCGATGGCCAATTTTTCAAGCATATTTTCTGTCAAAGCCATCAGGTCTTTGTAGTCTGCATATGCTTGGTAAAATTCAATCATGGTGAATTCTGGGTTATGACGTGTTGATACACCCTCGTTACGGAAGTTACGGTTAATTTCGAACACGCGCTCAAAACCACCAACGACCAAACGTTTTAAGTAAAGCTCAGGCGCAATACGTAAAAATAAAGGCATATCTAATGCGTTGTGGTGAGTTTCGAATGGACGCGCAGATGCACCACCCGGAATCACATGCATCATTGGTGTTTCAACTTCCATGAAACGCTCATTGCTCAAATATGAACGAATACCTGACACCACTTTTGCACGAATTTCAAAAGTTTTACGTGTTTCTTCGTTCATGATGAGGTCTAAATAACGCTTACGGTATTTAACTTCAGTATCAGTCAAACCATGGAATTTGTCTGGAAGTGGACGGAGTGATTTGGTTAAAAGCTCAAAATGTTCAATATGAACATAAAGGTCACCTTTACCAGAACGACCAATATAACCTTCAATGGCAATAATATCGCCCAAATCGAGTGCTTTAATTGTTGCAAGAACATCAGCATCCAACTCTTTACGTGGTACATAAAGCTGGATACGACCAGTCATATCTTGGATTACGATGAATGAACCACGGTTCAACATCACACGACCAGCAACTTTTACATAAACCTTTTCGCCTGCTTCAATTTCTTCTTTTGATTTTTCAGCGAATTGATCTTGTAGGTCTTGTGCATAGTGTTCACGCTTAAATGTGTTAGGCCACGGGCTAACACCTGTTTCCTTGGCGTGCTCTTTGATGTGCTCTAACTTGGCATGACGCTGTGCAATTAAATCGTTTTCGGAAATGGCTTGTTCAGAAGTCGATTGAGCGTTATGTTGCGTCATCTCTGTCTCAAATAGTTAAAAAACGGAAGTTGCATAGCATAGCAGATTTCCTTTGAATTGAGCAGTAAGCAATGCGCGCATTTTTTTAATAAGTAGAAATTTATCGAAGTAAGATGTTTTAATCGTTATAACTTCAGGTAGACATAGAACATACCTTACAGATGTGCAGTAGATAAAAATTAAATACTCAAGCTCGAAAACCTACATTTTAATGATATCAGATGATAACTAAAAGCTTTAAAAAATACTTATAACTATCAATACATTAAAATATATATCAATAACTTAATTCAACCTTTTAATCTATTTTCTTTAAGACTAAAGTCTTTTAAATGCCTATAAATTAGACCAAAAGCTAAATTCTCTTTTTGACAATTCTCTCTACAATGAAGTCATAAAATTGTTGAAAAATAAAATATTCAACACATCCAAAAATGTTTGAAAACAGTGTGTAGAAAAACAATGACTTCCTGCTTATCGAAAATTCTGTTTTTACATGGATTGGATTCTTCCCGTGAATCTACGAAGTTCCATGCCATCAATGCAAAACAAAAATTCTGCATTGAAGTGGACTATCGCAACTTAAATTTTCAAACTGTTGCGGACTTTTACCACGAGAGTATTGAAACCATTAAGCCCGATATCATCGTCGGTCATAGTCTCGGGGCATACTGGGCTTTGAAAATGTCGCTGTTTCATCGCATTCCTTGTGTGATTGCTAACCCGAGTCTGCATCCAGACTTTCGTGACGACTACCCTGCAATTAATGAAATGGATTTGGATAACGATATTCCACAAATCGCCTATATCGAACGTGGCGATGAAATCTTGGATATGTATGAGGCAGAAAAACAACTCGAAGACTATATGCAGGTTCAAGTCATGGATGGCGGACATCATCGCCTTCAATGCCCTGAAAATATTAATGATTTAATCCAACATCTCGAATTAAATTACTTAAAAAAATAAATCATAATATTAATATTAACCTTAAGCAGCAACGTCGCTTTTATCTGACATAAAAAAGCCTTGTCATAGACAAGGCTTTTTACATTTTAAAACTGACGCTTAAGCTGCATCTGCTTCAGGACGTGTTTTATCATCTAAAACAGACCAAATATTTAGTCCTAAATCTTTATGCAAGTCAGGCAAATCTAAGAAAATGCTTGCGCCTAAAACTTGGTGTTTACATTTTTCAGCCAATTGTTTCACTGCACGAAGCGTACCGCCCGTCGCCAATACGTCATCCACAATAATTACTTTTTGTGATTCTATTTCAGCTGACATTTCAAGACGATCTAAACCGTATTCAAGGCTATAACCAACACCGACAACTGGTGGTGGTAATTTTCCGGCTTTACGTACCAACACCAAACCTTTGCCTGTACGCTGAGCAAGTAAGCTTGCCAAAACAAAACCACGCGCTTCAACTGCAATAAAGCTATCTACTTCTGCCAATTGCTCAGCTGGAATACTTGCAATTAGGGCATCAGTTAACGATTCGATGTTATTCATAAATAACGGCGTAAGGTCAAAGAAACAAATTCCTGGTTTTGGGAAATCTTGGACAGTACGAATGTTAGACCACAATGCCGCAGCAGTAGAATTACTCATAATAGGAGAAAATAAATTAAGGAAGGAATGTGTGAATTTTAACGCGATTTGAGAGAAAAGAACAGCTAACCCCCGACCAAAATGCATATTTAAGATACAGTAAATTTACATAAGTTATTGATTATTAATATTGTATTTATTTAAAAAATATCAAATATATATTTTCCTAATCATAAAATAAAAGATTTTAGAGATTTTTTCTGCAAGACTTTAGTCTATGAAAATAGAAAAAGTGGTATTTAGAGCCCAATTCACGGAAATGAATTCCAATATAGCTTTCAATAGGCATAAATATTGTCAGACAATTTTTCCCAGATCTGGGGTTTTGATGATATTTATTGTCCCTCACTGCCATTCTGCTTTTAATTTCACTCATTAAACTCTTAGCCACTTTACTTTATAGTCAGAACTGCGTAAAAATTTAGCATAAGAGTCTACTGTATAAGGTGATTTAACCTTAAGGAATAAACTTATACAGTTATGAAGTATTTACTGACTTAATTTTGTGTCAGTTTTTGGAGAATGGAATGAAAAAGTATCAGTGCATCGTTTGTGGATGGATTTATGACGAAGCAGAAGGCTGGCCACAAGATGGTATCGTGGCAGGAACGAAATGGGAAGATATCCCAGATGATTGGACTTGCCCAGACTGTGGTGTCTCAAAAGTAGATTTTGAAATGGTTGAAATCTAATAAATAGAATCTAAGGCCATCATCGTTATGGTCTTTTTTTTGTCTTTAAAAAAATATGAAATGTGTTTGGAGTTGAGTATGCACCCTATTGTCATTATTGGTTCTGGTATGGCGGGATATGCCGTTGCACGTGAATTTCGAAAGTTAAATACTGAACTAGAACTTATTATGATCTGTGCGGATGATGCCATTAACTACGCTAAACCGACATTATCCAATGCGCTCGTTGGTAATAAAGCTCCTGAGCAAATCCCTCTAGGGGATGCCGAAAAAATGTCGGCTCAACTCAATATGCAAATCATCAATAAGAGTTGGGTTAAATCCATTGATGCAGCAAAACATGAGCTTACTATTGAAAGCCAAAATGGAACTCAAACACAACTATATTCAAAACTCGTTTTAGCAGTCGGCGCAAATCCAATTCGCTTAGCTATTTCGGGTGATGGCAGTGAAGACATTCACGTCGTCAACAATTTAGATCACTACAAAGCTTTCCGTAAACAGCTAGCAGCACGTGAAGATAAACGTGTGGTGATTTTAGGGGCAGGCTTGATTGGCTGTGAATTTGCCAACGACCTCCAAAATACTGGGGCGAAAGTATCGGTGGTCGATTTAGCTCCGCAACCTTTGGGTCGCCTACTGCCGTCTCATGTTGCAGCTAAATTCCAAAGCAATTTAGAAGAAACGGGTATTCAATTCGTTTTAGGTACGACAGTCGACAAAGTGTCACGTATTGAAAATGGTGACTATCAAGTGAGCCTTGCCAATGGTCAAAGCTTAGTGGCAGATGTTGTGTTGTCTGCGATTGGTCTACAGCCTGAAATTAACTTGGCAAAACAAGCCGGCATTCACACCAGTCGTGGCGTATTAACCAATAAAGGCTTAGAAACCAACTTGGCAGATATCTATGCTGTCGGTGACTGTGCTGAAGTCAATGGTACCCTTCTTCCATACGTCATGCCGATCATGCAACAAGCACGTGCTTTGGCAAAAACCCTCAATGGTGAACATACCGCTGTGCATTATCCAGCTATGCCTGTAGCCGTTAAAACACCTGCAGCACCTTTAACTGTCCTTCCTGCGCCTATTGATGTTGAAACTCAATGGGAAACAGAAGAGCTTGAAGATGGCATGATTGCCCGTGCGATCGATCAAGATGGCGTATTACGTGGATTTGTACTGCTCGGTGCAACTGCTGGGAAGCAACGCTTAACTTTGACTAAGCAGGTTCCGGACTTGATTCCCGCTTCAGTTTAAGGTTTAAATACAAGGACGTCCTGATAATAATAGACGTCCTTTTTAAAGGAAAATAAAAATGAATAGTGCCCTTCAGTTTAATATTTCACCTTATGCCTCTTTTATGCATGAAACTCGCGTAGAGTTAGGCAATGGCATTGAACTTCATGTCGAGGTGGGTGGTCATCCTGAAGATCCTGCAATCTTACTGATTATGGGACTCGGCGCACAAATGTTGTATTGGCCCGATTTCTTTTGTAAGTCCCTAATAGACCAAGGTTACCGAGTTATTCGCTTTGATAATCGCGATATTGGTCTGTCGAGTAAAATTCGTAACCCAGGCCCACGTCTTAACACCTTTAAACTGATGGGACGTTTTGCCTTAGGTCTAGAGAATCAAGGTGCGCCCTATGATCTCTACGATATGGCAGACGATGTTGCACTATTAATTGATCGTATGGGACTTGATAAAGTCCATATTTTAGGCGCTTCGATGGGCGGCATGATTGCTCAAATCGTGGCGGCACGCTATCCAGATAAAGTGCACAACTTAAGCTTACTTTTTACCAGTAACATCCAACCCTTACTTCCACCGCCATTTCCAAAGCAATTATTTAGTCTAATTGAAAAACCTGAATCTAACGATGAAGATGGCATTATTAACCATAGCCTGAAAGTTTTTAATATTATAGGCTCTCCAGGCTATATTAATCAGCTTGAAGCGATACAAACTGCACGTAAACTCTATAAGCGGAGTTTTTACCCAGCGGGTGTACTTCAACAGTTTTTAGCAATATTATGTACAGGTTCCCTGCTGCAGTTGGATAAACAAATTCAGCATAAAACCATTGTGGTTCATGGAGCTCGTGACCGTTTGCTGCCGCCAAGCCATGGTAAGGCCGTTGCAAAGGCTATTTCAGGTGCTAAATTTGAATTAATTGATGGAATGGGGCATGATATCCCACCGCATTTTATTCCATATCTTAGCGGTTTGTTTGCTGATCACTTTAAATCATAAATTAGGACACTATGGCTGCATTACCATCCTTAAGACAGCTGTCATATCTAGTAACACTGTCAGAAACGCTACACTTTACTGAAGCTGCGCGTCGTTCTTTTGTCACCCAGTCTACTTTGTCTGGCGGGATCATGGAACTTGAGCGTTTACTAGGTGGCGTATTGGTAGAACGCGACCGTCAAAACGTGCGTTTAACTCCTCTTGGCGAACAAGTTGTCGGACGAGCCCGAGTTCTATTGGCAGATGCGCAAGACCTAATGCGTTTAAGTCGTGAAATGAGCGAACCTCTAACGGGTGATTTACATCTAGGGGTCATTCCCACTATTGCGCCATTCTTACTTGCGCCATTATTAGAAGAAGTGCATAAGCAATTACCAAAAATTCAATTGCATTTACATGAAGCACAAAGTGAAAAAATTGTTGAGAAACTCGAGCACGGTAATCTAGATATTGTATTACTTGCTCTTCCTTTCGATACACGTAGCTTGAAAGTTGCAGAAGTAAACAAAGAAAAATTGTTCTTGGTGTACAACAAAGCTGACCAAAATGCAGCTCAAGCGAAATCTTTAGACGACCTAGATTTATCTCGTTTAATGTTGCTTGAAGAAGGCCATTGCTTACGTGATCATGCTTTGAGTGCTTGCCCGATTGGTGAACGTAAAAACGACCATCGTTTAAAAGCAAGCTCATTGCCAACTTTGGTTGAAATGGTTTCCGCAGATTTAGGCTTTACCTTATTGCCTGAAATTGCAGTTCATACCAATATGATCAAAGCCAATGAAGATTTGGCTGTGAAAGAAATTGAAGCAAGCCCTACACGCACATTAGCATTGGTGACGCGTAAAAGTACGCCGCTTCAAAGTGAATTTGATGTATTGCTTCAAATCTTGCAGAAAATCACTAACAATCTGCACTAACTAATCAGTGTGAAAATTAAAGAGAGCCCTGTGCTCTCTTTTTTTATTTGGCAGAAGTTAATATTAATTTAAAAACTGATGTTACTCACGTAAAAGTAATTTCGCATTTTTAAATCTATTCGATGGAATCTTACATCTAGGGATTGAATAAAGAGATTAGTTTTCGGCTGGAGGTACTCTTACGAAACGTTGTTTCTTCATTCGGCAAAATGAGAAGTGCGCTTCGTAAGAAAACCATCTTGCAGAGCAATGCTCCTCACCGCAAAACTCGTTCACTAGCGTCTACTTATTCAAAGTATCGCAAAAACATTTTTGATTAGAAGTCATCCTGTCTCAAACACTTGCGGATGGCCTTACGCATATCGGTTTTTATTTAAATCAAATCGCGCTTCTGATGTTACTATATAACATCAGTTAAAAAATGAAATACAGCATCTAGAAAAAAGAAAAGGCTAACCCAAATAGGTAGCCTGATAAGGTAATATATGACTTGATGTATATCTCAATTCATCGCCTCGATAATATCTTCACACTAGCCAGATAAGTAAGAAGATAAATACATCTTATTAAAATATAACCTTCGTTAAAATCACTAGTTTCAGGTATTTTAGATAAAGTAGGCGAATTGAAAATAAGGTCCTATAGAATAAATGTTGACTAAAAATCAATCACATTATTTTAAATATTTACTACGCTTTATATTTAAAATAACTAAGCAATAGATAGAAATAAATTCATATCGGAAACAGTCCAATTTATCCGTTGTCAAAATACGATATTCACATTTCGATTATTTTTTTCAATCCGAATACAAATTTAATTGTTATTTAACCAATAAATCTAAAATTAAAAACAAAAAACCATAAATCTTTTCATTCAAAATAATGAAAAACACCAAAAATATACGCTATTTAAATTCTATTAAATCACAATAACTTAATTATATTTTGATGTATAAATCCCAACTTCTAGGTATATTTTTATGATTCGCATTCGTGCAAATTATGGAAATGCAATTTGATTAAAATAATAAATGAGCGAAATGTATGATGAGTGAATTTTTATTACCAGTACCCGTTTTGATTATTGATCATCAATCGATGACTTCAAAAACAGTGCTGTTTAACATCTTAGGAGACCTCGGTTATCCTGAAGATCTCATCACATTTACAGAAAACTTAGCAGATGCAGAACAACAAATTTTCAATCAATTACCCAATTTAATTTTTTTTGTGATCACTCAGCAGTCTGATATCTCTTTCATCCATAAAATCAAAAAGATTTATCCTTCGAGTAATCTCATCATTTTAGTCAATGAACAATCTACAGATTTAACCTTACATGCCATTCAGTTAGGTGCAACTGCCTATATGTTGATTCAACAACCAATTGAAGACACTTATAACCAGCTGAAAACCATTTTAAGAGGTGGTGCTGCCCTGCACCCAACTTTTGCTAAATTTTTATTGAGTGAAACTTTTAGTCCGCAAAATGCAGCGCCGAAACAACTCAGTCTAAATCCAGCTGAATACCAAATTTTAGATATGGTCAGCCATAGCGCGACTCAAGAGCAGATGGTCCGTGAGTTAAAACTTTCAACGTATCAAATTGATGGTTTTGTTAAAAATATCTACCGAAAAATTAGTAGCTACAGCTAAATTTAGTTCAGATAAATGATTCAAAAAAACTTATAAATTAAAAAAATAAAGGGAGCATTGCTCCCTTTTACTTTTCTAACGCATTTATTTAAATGCTTCTATAAGCACATGCTGTGAATTATGTGCTTCCTCACCCTCTTGAACATGCGTACGAATCCAGCGCCCATCGCTTTGGAGTAACCAAGCTTGCTGATTATCTTTTAAGTAATTCACTAAACCTAATTGATAAATACGCTTTTTCAACGCTGGATCTTCAATTGGAAAACAGGCTTCCACGCGATTAAATAAATTACGATCCATCCAGTCTGCACTTGAACAGAAAATACGTGAATCACCATTATTACTGAAATAATAAACTCGGGTATGTTCTAAGAAACGGCCAACAATAGAACGTACACGAATATTTTCAGACAGCCCCGGTAAACCTGGACGCAAACAACAAATAGAACGAATAATTAAATCAATCTGTACACCTGCTTGTGACGCTTCGTACAGTTTATTGATCAACTGAACTTCTGTTAATGCATTAACCTTGACTATAATTTGCGCAGACTTGCCCGCTTTAGCATTAGTAATTTCATTATCAATATAATTGATGAGTTGAGTATGTAAGGTAAATGGTGCATGCAGCAGTTTTTTTAGCTTCGCCATTTTACCCATACCGGTCAATTCTTGGAAAATACGATGTACATCTTCACAGAGTTCTTTATCTGTGGTTAATAGACCGTAATCCGTGTATATACGCGCATTTCCCGCATGATAGTTGCCCGTACCTAAATGCACATATCGCACCAATTTATTGTTTTCGCGGCGTACCACCAAAATCATTTTGGCATGAGTTTTATAGCCCACGATGCCATACACGACAACTGCGCCAGCTTCTTGTAATACATTGGCCACAGCAATGTTTGATTCTTCATCAAATCGTGCTCGAAGCTCAATTACAGCGGTGACTTCTTTACCATTACGTGCTGCTTCCGCTAAAACTTGCACAATCTCCGAATCTGCGCCACTTCGATAAAGCGTTTGTTTAATGGCCAAAACTTGTGGATCACGTGCAGCTTCACGCAGTAAATTAATTACCGGTGCGAATGATTCAAAGGGATGGTGCAGCAAAATATCTTGCTTTTGCATCGCACTAAAAATGTTTTCAGATTTTTTGAGTACTTTCGGTATAACCGGAATATGCGCGTCATAACGTAGATGTGGACGTTTAAAGTTTGACAGTAAACGTGCAAGGTTAACTGGTCCATCTACTTTATAGAGTTGCTCTTCTTCCAAATCGAACTCATCAAGCAAATATTCATAAATATGCTGCGGACAATTTTCTGTCACTTCCAAGCGAACGGCGCGACCAAAACGACGTGAATTCAACTCACCTTTGAGGGCTTTAGCCAAATCTTCAACATCTTCATTTAAAGCCAAATCGGCATTACGCGTCACGCGGAATTGGTAGCAACCCGTCGCCGTCATGCCGGGGAACAAATCAGAGACATGTTCATGAATAATTGCCGATAGCATCACATGATGCTCTTTGCCACCGGTTAATTCATCAGGAAGCCGAACGACACGTGGCAGCGAACGTGGTGCAGGTACAACGGCTAAGTCAATCTGACGACCAAAAGCATCCTTCCCTTCTAAAGTCACAATAAAATTCAATGACTTGTTGACCAAGCGAGGGAATGGATGTGCTGGATCTAAACTAATTGGGGTTAAAACTGGTGCAACTTGTTCTTGGAAATATTTTTTTACCCATGCCGATTGTGCAGGGGTTAACTCACCACGACGTAAGAAGCAAATGTCTTCTTCACGCAGTTTGGGTAAAATTTCTTGATTTAAAATACGATACTGGCGCTCTATGGCCGCATGCGCTGTCGCAGAAATTTCATCTAATACTTGTTTTGGTGTCAAACCATCTGGACTACGGCTTTCATTGCCTAAGTCTAGCTGTTCCATCATTCCCGCAACACGAATTTCAAAAAATTCATCTAAGTTGCGCGAAAAGATCAGCAAGAAATTCATGCGTTCAAGTAAGGGGTGTATCGGATCAACCGCTTGTTCGAGTACACGCAGATGAAAGTCGAGAATCGATAACTCTCGATTGATATAACGATCATTATAAGTATATTCAGTTGGTACTTGCGCGACTTCAGCTGCGGTATTCATCTCAAACCCATATAAAAAATGTGTGCTGTACTCAGTTTAGTATGCTTCAAATTTATGACAATTTCATAAAAAAAGCCCATAAAGATGAGCTTTTTGTTGTAATTCAAATCGCTACCATGCCATTTGACGGGTGTGTCGATTGTTCTTAATCTGGGATATGGCTATAACGCATATATTTTTGGATCATGCGCTTACGATAATTTAGCTTACGATCTTGTCGATTTTCATCATAATATTTTGGATTAGGTAAAATAGCCGCAATAAACGCTGCTTGTTCTCGACTCAAACTCCGTGAACTTTTACCAAAATAGTGCTGTGTTGCAGCTTCTACGCCGTAAATGTTGTCCCCAAACTCAACCGAGTTGAGATATACCTCTAAAATGCGCTGCTTCGTCCACATGCGTTCCATCATCCATGTTGCAACGGCTTCCTGTCCTTTTCGGATAAATGAACGCTTGTTATATAAAAATAAGTTTTTTGCCAATTGCTGAGAAATGGTAGACCCACCTGCGACTACTTTGCCTTTATCTTTATTGCGTTCTAAGGCATTTTGCATGCCTTCCCAATCAAAACCTTTGTGTTGTAAAAACTTGCCATCTTCCGCGGCAACAACAGCATGTTTGACATAATCACTGATTTGGTCATAATCACGCCATTCGTGTTTAATCGGTTTAGACGGCTCAGACCAATAATCTAATCGCATCATCATCGTCGATTCCACAGGATGTGTACGCCACCACACCAGACTACCAAAGATCCAAAGCTGTACCAAAAGCACAAGACTGACAAGAATTAACAATGTACGAACAATAAAGGCTTTCATGTCAGTGTGTTACTCCAGAAATTCTGTTTTTTCATGTTAAGCTTATTTTTAAATATTTTGACACAGTACAAGAATAGCATGTCTGAACTCAGCCCTCCTGCTGTATCAACCCGTAAGCTGCAAATCCAACTGTGGTGGATCACTGCACTCTTAATTACCATCAATGTTGGACTCTTTGGCTGGCAAGTGTTGCATGGAATGAACGTAAGCCAACCCGACACACTGGATGCTTTGCGTTGGGGTGCTGATTATGCACCTTTAACCTTTTTAGAGGAACCCATCCGCTTATTCAGCAGTATGTTTTTTCATTTTGGCCTGATTCACCTGATGTTGAATATGTGGGCTTTGTATATTTTTGGCAGTGTTGCCGAGCAAATGTTAGGTCGTTTCTACTTCCTCGGCCTGTATATTTTAGCCGGACTGATGGGAAGTTTGTTGAGTGGGTATTTAACCATTCAAGACAGCTATGCATTATTGGCCGAAGGTGCAGCCAATCAGCAGCTTTTCCCGAGTATTGGTGCAGGTGCATCGGGTGCAGTGATGGGACTGGGTGCAGCGTTGACGATTATTTCGCTGCTTCCGATGTTACCTAAACAACAATTTTATCTGGATAAAAAAACCTTATTGATGGTAATGGGTATTAACCTCGCGATGGGCTTTATGATTAGTGGAATTAATAATGCCGCGCATATTGGCGGCATGTTGATGGGTGCTGCATTGGCTTTTATTTGGTATCTAGGACAAAAATTACATCAATCCCTAATCATTCAAATGATCGGTCTAATCGCCGCAGTTGTCGGATGCTATCTGTTTTATCTACATTGCCAACAATTAATCCAACCGATATTACCGCTTTGGGAACACTTTATCCTGCTGATGAAGCAATCTCTCGCAGCACGTTAAACAGTGGAATGAACCCTGTGGCTATCAACACAGACATGTTGAAAACACGTCAAATCATGTCTAAACCTGAACTGCGCACTGGGTTCCTGCTCCACTCTTAACTTGCTCGGCTGTTAAACATCTCCCCCCTTAACTATTCAGTTCACGCAAACTTTCTAAGGGTGGGATGTCGCAAAGATAACTTAAGCGATAACGTCCGATCAATGTACAGACTAAAGTCATGACCAGTGGGAGGATCAACCAAATTTCTGCATGTAGCTGGATGACCAATTCCATTTTATAACTGACAATCGCACTGATCACTTCGGCAAAAATACATGCCACAACACCTGAAATTAGTCCCATTAGCCCTACTTCCAAACTGAGCATCGACTTTAGTTTTTGCTTGGAACTGCCGAAGGAACGCAGTAATGCCACTTCTTTTTTGCGTTCATCCATAAATAAGTTCAAACATGCAACCAAAACTAAAATGCCTGAAATACTCACCAACAGCGCCAAGATGGTAATAATCTGAACCAATACACTGACGATGCGTTTGATCTCATCCAAAATCAGACTAACATCAATAAACACGGTATTCGAAAACTGCTGAATCAGACCAATTAACTGATTTTTATCTTGCGGTGGAACATAGAAACTCCCCAAATAGCTGCCTGCATTTTCATCCATGGTTTTGGGAGAAAAAATAAAGAAGAAGTTTGGACTAAAGCTTTCCCACTCCACACTGCGAAGGTTGATCACCTTGGCTTGTAAAATCCCTTCAGGAAGGCTAAAACTCAATCGATCTCCAATTTGAATACCCAGTTCTTGTGCGGTTTTCACTTCTACCGATACTTCATTGACCTGTTGAAACTGCTGATTGCCCGCGATGATTTGATTATCTTTTGGAAAAGTTGCGGCCTGCGTAAGATTCAATTCACGGCGTAATGAATTATTGCTTTTAATTAAAGCATCCGAAAAAGGGAGATCATTTTTGGCAATTAAACGCCCACGAATATTCGGGTACATCGGCGTCCCTTGCCAACCATGCAGCTTGAGTTGTTGATTAAAATCCTGCAACTCAAATGGTGGTAATCCATAGACAAATTGGTTAGGTGTTCCGTGGGGCAATTGCTGTTGCCAACGTTCCAGTAAATCTGTACGTAATACCGCTAGAACCGTGATCAGACTCAGCCCCAATGCCAAGGCAGTAATTTGAAATGCCGTTTGATACGGTGTACGTATATACGCTGAGATTTTCGTCCCCCAACTTTTCAAGGCCTTTAAACTGAGCCAGACC
This sequence comes from Acinetobacter sp. YH12076, assembly GCF_013419525.1. Classification (NCBI taxonomy): domain Bacteria; kingdom Pseudomonadati; phylum Pseudomonadota; class Gammaproteobacteria; order Moraxellales; family Moraxellaceae; genus Acinetobacter; species Acinetobacter sp. YH12076. Next base: position 63,397 of record NZ_VOZY01000001.1, read on the forward strand.
ATCATATATAGGCCAACACACAGGAAGATGATGGCGCAAACCAGCCACAGGGTGAGTTGTAAATTTTCAGTTAAAACCACACAAAACACCACCAAACTGAGTGTTCCGAAACTGAGCATCCAAAGCATGGAACGTACAGAACGCTCTTGTTGTCGTATCACGCGTGCCGGCGGTGTCCCTAATAATTGCCAAAGACTTGGAAGAACAAATCCTAATAACACAATCGCACTGGTGAATATTGCAATTGGAAGCGGACCAAGTAGCATAGACAGGGCTGAAAACTCTAATTGTAAATTAGGAATCAGCTGTAGCATGAGTTGCAATAAGCCATAGCCCAATCCCAGACCAATCATACTTCCAAACAGGATTGAAAGCCCGAGTACAACCAACAGTAAAGCCAGATAAGCACTTAATATTTGCTGTTTGGTCGATCCAATACAGCGCATCAGTGCAATGGCATCCTGATTTTGTTGGACATAGCGCTGACTGGTTAATGCGATGGCGATACCACAAAGTAGAATGGTTAAAATATTCGCCAGCTGTAAAAACGTTTCAAGATTGGCAATCGGTTTCATCAATCGGGTATTGCCTTCACTGGCATTTCTCAGTTTTAAACTGCTTTGAGCTGCATCTTGAACCTGAGCATTATTTGATTTAGCAGCACTGTCTTCGCTTTGATCACCAAATTTCTGCTTATACAGTTTTTCAAAGCGCTGGGTATTTTGTGCATCTCCTGCCATTAACAGGCGATATTCAATCCGACTCCCGACTTGGATGGCATTGGTTCTCGCCACCTCAGACTGCGCAATCATAACTGTCGGTGAAAAACCACTGAAACCGAGTTCCTGATTGGTGTCATGGATGATTTTGGCACTGACTTGAAAAGCAGCATCAGCAATATTGATCTGATCTCCAACCTTAACACCCAACAAATCCATGGCACGCGGACTTAACCAAACCTCACCTGCTTGTATGGAGCGGTTTAGTTTCGGTTCTGTTTCGATTTCACCTCTTAATGGAAATGCGGCATCAACGGCCTTGACATTGACCATGACAAATTGCTGATCAGTGTGCGCCATGCTGCTAAATAGCGTGACATTCGAATGTTTTAATTGTTGTGCTTTGGCTTGTTGTTGCCACTCTTGTGGAATTGGTTCATTGGCTGTCAGCGCCAAATCTGCTGCCAACATTTCAGCAGCTTGTAGCGCTACAGCATTTTGAATTTGTACATTACTAAACTTTAAAGCCGTGGTGGCACTGATCGCCAAGGTCAGTGCGATCAATAATAAATACACACCCGTGGTTTTAAAACTCAGCTGTAAGAGTGGTCGAAACAGTACCAAAAGATTCATGCAGCATCTCCTGTTCGATGCTCAATCAATTGACCATTGACCAATTCAAAATGGCGCTGACATTGACGGGCCAAATCGGCATCATGCGTCACCAATACCAAAGTGGTTCCCATTTCACGATTTAACTGAAATAACAGTTGTTCAATTTCCTGTGCCGTTGCACTGTCTAAATTACCTGTCGGTTCATCTGCAAAGATCAGATCGGGTTCACTCACCAAAGCACGGGCAATCGCAACCCGTTGCTGCTCACCACCCGATAAAACTTTAGGGGCTTGATGCGCTTGGCGTTCTAGTCCGACCTTTGCTAACAGTTTTAATGCTTTTTCTTCGGCAGCTTTGACCTGAAAATTTGCTTGTAACCGTAGCGGCAGCATGACATTTTCCAGAGCCGTTAAATGTGGCAACAACTGGAAAGACTGAAAGACAAAACCAATATGGGCCAAACGGACTTGAGCACGCTGTTCTTCATTTAATAGATGAATGTCCTGACCACAGACCCGTAACTGTCCAGAACTGGCTTGATCTAAGGTCGCCAAAATCCCCAACAAGGTGGATTTACCTGAACCAGAACGACCAGTGATCGCAACTTGTTCCCCGGCAAAGATTTCAAGATCGAGGTGTTCAAAGATCGATAACTGTTTTTGTGGAAGTTGTATCTTTTGTGTCAATTGCTGTGCAGAAATAATCGCCTGTGGCATGATGTCAACATCTGTCGTGAGTTGGGTCATATCTTCCCTATATGCAAAATCGCATTCAAAATAATCGTCTATTGAGTTACTTGCTGGCTATTGCACTGATGTTCTGCCCGATGCTGCTCTCTGCCAAAACCATTATGATTTTGGGCGATAGCTTAAGTGCAGGTTATGGTGTTTCAGTGCAGCAAGGTTGGGTCCACTTATTACAAAAACGTCTAGACCAACAGTATCCGAAACATCATAAAGTGGTCAATGCAAGTGTCAGCGGTGAAACCACCAGTGGAGCTTTGGCACGACTGCCTAAACTGTTCCAAACTCATCGTCCAGACCTTGTGGTGATTGAATTAGGTGGTAATGATGGTTTACGCGGACAGCCCCCTGCACAAATTCAAAAAAACTTAGCGCAGCTGATTCAAAAAAGCCAACAGGCCAAATCGAAAGTGATTTTATTTGGAATGAAAATTCCACCGAATTATGGCAAGGCATATAGCCAAGCTTTTGAAAATAACTATCAAGTGCTGAGCAAACAGTACAAAGTCAAATTATTGCCTTTCTTTATGCAAGGCGTGGCGGGGCATAAAAATTTGATGCAACAAGATCAAATTCACCCAAATGCCAAAGCGCAACCAATTTTGCTGAATAATGCTTATCCATTGATTAAAGCCAGCTTATAAATTTAGTTGGTGAAAATGGATTCGTTAAAAAAGGCGCTTCATTTGAGCGCCTTTTTTTAAATCTTGTATTTACTGTAGTTTGCTTAGAAATCGTAGAAGCTTACTTCACCCGTTTCGAGTGAATACTCAGCGCCCACCACTTTTAATTTGCCTTGCGCAATTAAGTTTTCAAGGACTGCTGAACCATGACGCAGTTGATTTACTGAGGCAAAAACGTTTGAACGTACTGCATGCATTGAAAGTTTTTCAAGGTCATCTTTCAATTCAGTTTGCATAAGTATTTCTACAGATGGACGAACGCGATTCACAATTGACATCAAGTTCGCTGATGGTGGTGTCGCAGGGTTAGTTAAAGCTTCAATCGTAGAATGAATCGCGCCACAGTGTGTATGGCCCAGTACAATGACCACAGGACAACCGAAGCTTTCTGCTGCAAATTCCACGCTACCGACTTGAGACGGTGCCACAATATTACCTGCAACACGAATCACGAATAAATCGCCTAAGCCTTGGTCAAATACCATTTCAGCAGGAACACGTGAGTCTGAACACCCTAAAATAATCGCAAAAGGTTCTTGGCTTTCGGCCATTTCAGCACGTTGTTGATGCGTCAAAAGCTTTGGGTGATTCGTTTCACCGTCTACAAAACGTTGATTCCCTTTTTTTAAACGATCTAAAGCTTCTGCTGCTGTTAGCATGTTCTAATTACCCTTATCCGAAGTTGCAATATTTTAATCCCAGTCGAATCGATTGTCACTTGCAAAAACAATTGCTGTGATTTTTTTCTACGACGATGCAACTTGATAGAAAATGCTAGTCTACATTCATCAAAAAAAAATATTTTTTCTGTAATGGTTCACATTATTAAAACGCAAGTTTAACCACATCAAAAAAGCAATGGATGACAAAGGTCATTTTTAATTTACAATATATTTCATAAATATACGCTTTTGCTATTTCAGCCCATTCTGATAATAGTCATATAAATGATCTAAAAAATATATCTATTCGATTTAACTGGGGTAAACGTCAATGAAAGGACATCATTCACGCGTTTTTGACTTTTTCAAGCTAGCAACAATTTGCTGTATGACGTTTACTGCCAACCATGCTTTGGCTGCAAATCCGTCTCCCATCAGCAAAAACCTGGCTGTACCCTCTATCGTGCAAAACTATTTGAGCCAAGAACGTAAAGCGGCTGGTTTAGTTACACATAGCGTTCAAGTCGGCAATGTGAATTGGAGTTATAGCGAAGGTGGTCAACGCTCTAAACCCACCATCTTGCTGATTCATGGTTTAGGCGGCACACGTGATAATTGGAATCGTGTTGCGCATTATTTAACACCGAACTATCACGTGATCATCCCTGACCTTCCGGCCAATGGCGATACCCATGTCCCTGTCGATTTTGATGTCTCAGTGCCGAATGTCACGGAACAACTACGCCAGTTTGTCCTTAAAATAGATATTGAAGATAAACTGAATGTTGCAGGTCACTCATTGGGTGGTTCCATTGCCACGGTATATGCCTCTCAATATCCTTTTGATACCCAAAGTTTATTTTTACTCAACAGCGCGGGCATTTATAAACAGGCCAATACCAGTTACACCCGCGACCCGTATAAACTTAAAAATTTAATCGTTTCAAAACCGGGGGATTTAGATGATGTCATGCATAAACTCATGCAAAATCCGCCCAATGTTCCGACACAGCTTAAAGAAGCGCAGGAGAATATCTTAATTGCGCGTGCGCCCTTCACCAGTAAAATGATCGATCAAGTTGTCACGCTCAATCGAATCTACACCCCTGAAACTTTTGCTCGTTTAACACGAACAGTAGAAGCCCCAACCCTGATCCTTTGGGGCAAACAAGATAAAATCTTTAATGTTGAAGTGGCTGGCGAACTCAAGTCGTTACTGAAACGTGCAGAAACCCCAGTGATTTTAAATAACGTCGGTCATATGCCAATCTTAGAAGCTGAACAACAAGTTGCAGAGCATTACTTGCCTTTCCTTGCGAAAAGTCAAAAGTTTAAAAACCCTTTGGTAGATAAACTGATTCAGTTAAACTGAGCATTCGCCATTTTTAGATACCCATGACTGGGACTTCAGGGAAAGTATGCAGAAAAATCCGATGATTGAGCAGTTGATTGACGCTCAACTGAACTTTTTAGATCAGAGCTTTTCACACAATGATACCGTAGCCACTGAATTCACCCACTTTTATCAATGGTTTCGTAAACAATCTTTGCAGCAGATTTGGAGTTTTGATCAAATCAATGCTTTGTTGCAAAAACAAATTTTAAATACCCCTGCAAGTCAATTTCTGATTGAGCAAATTGCTGAACATATCAAATTTGCACTGATTCATCCTGCAAATGACAGCACCACGATTGCCGAAATCATTCCTGTGTTGACCATTGATAAAATTGCGCAGTATGTGGCGAGTAAACAGGGACATCGTCAACGTTTAATTCATACCATGGTCAACAATCCTGCATTTTCAGCCATGATCAGTCAGTTGATTCAACATGCGATACAAGATTATTTAGACAACTCAGTGATTGCGAAATCTGTCCCCGGTGTTTCACGATTTATGAAAATGGGGAAATCGGTACTGGAAAATGTCACAGATACCAATTTAGATAATGCAGTCAGCAAATACTTACAAAAGAATATTTTAAAGCTCAGTCAAATGAGTGAAACCGTGTTAAATCAGCACTTTGATGATCATAAGCTGTACCATTTTCAAGCCAATTTGTGGCATAAAATTAAAGCGCTGCCAGTTTCAGTATTAAAGAACTATGTTGAAGTTCAGGACTTGCCGCAAACAGTTGCCATGGGTCATGAAATTTGGGACTTTATGCGACAGTCTGAGTATATGAAACAGCAAGTGCATGATGGCGTATACGCTTGGTACGTGCGCAATGCAGAACGCCCTTTTGATTTATTGCTACGTGATTTAAATATTGATGAAGCACTGATTCAGCATGAACTTCAAAACTTACTCAATCCTATCGTTCAACAAATGATTGAGTCGGGTTATTTGCGTGAGCGTTCACGTCTCTATTTAGAACAATTCTACTACTCAAGTGAAGCACTGAAAATTTTAAATATCCCAACATAAAAAAAGCCGCGTTAAGCGGCTTTTCTTTTGGACATACTTAGAACTGGTATTTCAAACTTGCATAATAAGCTCGACCCGGCTCGTTATATGTTTGGTTGACCGTTTTATCACGCAGTTTTTGCTCATCAAATAGGTTATTCACACCGATACGAGCACTTAAAGCCGCATTAAATTTATAACCAAAGTTAATGCCTGCAATGCCATAACTTTTCACGCTATCCATCGCCAAGCCATTTTTGCTTTCAAGACTGGTTTCTGCATATTGACGTGGTTTTTGACGACCATATTGGGTATAGACAAAGTTACTGTCTAATCGATCCGTGATGTTGTAGTTCAAAATAGAGTTTATGGTGTAATTTGGAATCACTGAAAGTGGATTGCCAGTACGTTTATCTTCAGAGTTGATCATATAGGTGACGTTATTGGTCCACGTGATATCACCCCAGTCCAAAGAAATACTTCCTTCAACACCTTCCACCAAGGCTTCTGGCGTATTCATCCAACGCAGTACATTATATGTTGTTCCATTTACTTCTAGTTCTTCTAGACGTGTATCCCCTGCAACGATCTTATTTTTATAATCATTACGGAACCATGCAAAGCTTGCATTTACGATGTCTTTTTCAAACTGTACACCTAATTCTTTATTCACTGAAGTTTCAGGTTTGAGATCGCCATTACCTTGTAATAGACATTGGCTCAGCCCAATCGGACAGCCATTACCGCGAGTGCTTAACAGATAACCTTCCGCATTTTGGTACATATTAGGTGCTTTATACGCCTTAGCCACACCACCTTTTAATGTCCAATAGTCGCCAAGCTTTTGCGTAATATTCAGACTTGGACTCCAGCTATCACCCGATTTACTATGATTATCATAGCGTAGTGCCAAAACGACATCGGTGCTCTCGCCCAAGTTCATATTGTTTTCAATATAAGCCGATGCAATCCGTGAATCCATGTGTGAACGGTCACCTGAAGTCAGCGCATCACCAAAACCGCCTGCGCCAGCTTGTGTATTAACCGTATCGGTAAAGTCATCTTCGACCCACTCAGTGCCTAAAGTTAATACCTGTGGAACATACCATTGGAACGGCAGATTGGCTTCTGCATTAAAGCGAATGGTTTCTAGATGTGACGTTTGTTTATTCTCGAGATTATTAATCTGACCCTCTGTACTACCGCCTGTACCTTCAGGTAAGCGCTTATTTTTGGTTTTGTCATATTGCGCTATGAGTTTACTATCACCCCAACCCCACGTACCTTCATGGGTTAATGCAAAACTATCACGATAAATGGTATTGGTTTCTTCACCAATTAAAGCAGATAAAATTGGTGCTTTGTTTGGATCGGCTGGATCAAATACACTGTTTTGACTGTCTCCTGCAAAACGGTTACCTTGGCGGCCAACACTTGCGTCAAACATCAAGACTTGTTGATCGTTCAACTGCCAAGCCAAGCGCCCTGCAATATCTTTATTTTCAACGCCTTCTCGACCCGCCATACGCGCACCATTATCCATTAGAGCATTAATATCCGCAGCATCTGAATCGGTTTTGTTATAACTACCGTATAAACGATATGAAAGGACATCTTTAAGAATTGGCCCGCTTAAGTTAAAGCTCTCACGGTGACTTGCGCCCTCTTTAGCGTCTTCGGGCTGATTAGTAAAAACCTCCACAGAACCATGCACGTCGTTGGTCACTTTCTTGGTTTTAATATTGACCACACCACCCATCGCACCTGAACCATAACGCGCTGCTGCTGGACCACGCAGCACTTCAATCGATTCAATAGCATCTGCAGGTACCCAGTTCGAATCGCCACGTGTATCACGCTCACCGCGCCAGCCATAACGTACTGAGTTTCTCGAATTTACAGGCTTACCATCAATTAAGATCAACGTGTTTTCAGGCCCCATTCCACGGATATCAATCTGACGGTTATTCCCTCGCTGGCCTGTGGCACTGTTACCAGTCAAATTTACACCCGGCATACGGCGCACATACTCCGAAATATCATTCACAACCGGCATCTTTTCTAAATCTTCTGCCGTAATTTTTGAGGCACCTAATGATTGTTTAACTTGTTCTGCTGCAGTAACAACAATGGTTTCCATCTTCGTTACGGATTCATCTGATGCTTCAGTGTGCACATCTTTTGCATGCGTCAAACTTACCAATGCACAGAGTATTGAAAGTGTAAGCGTTGATTTTAATAGTTGTTTGGCCATTGAGTGCTTCCAAATAAACGTATTTATGGAGAAATCTAGAATAATGTGTTGCACATTGTAACCATCACAAACAATATTGCAATTAATTTTAATAATCATTCTCATTTATATTTGTGATATCGCTTATCATCTCACTGTAAAAACCTCAGAAACCATTTAAAAATCTTCGTTTTATTTGATTTAGACAATAAAAAAGCCGCATCATTGCGGCTTTTTATAAAAATACTGAACTTATTTGAAATAAGCACCTTCAGTATTACTGTGATCCGTTTGGTCAACAACACGCATTAACTCAGGTACATGCTGCTTCAATGTTGTTTCAACACCTTGTTTCAAGGTTAAATCGATTGAAGAACAACCTTGACAACCACCACCGAATTTAAGCACTGCAGTTAAACCATGTTCTGCATCTTCAACCACTTCTACCAATGCACAGTTACCACCATGACCTGCAAGGCCAGGGTTAATTTCTGACTGTAGAACATAAGTGATACGCTCTTCTACAGAGGCATCTGGACCCACACGTGGCACTTTTGAGTTTGGTGCACGGAATGTTAACTGACCACCAAAACGGTCTTTGTTATAGTCAATCACCGCATCCAAAAGATATGGAATAGACGGTGTGTCAATAAATGCAGGGAAATCTGGATAGTCTTGTTTATAGTCTGTAGGCACAACTTCTTCTGGTGCACTGTAAGCCATACAACATTCAGCACGTGGCGTACCCGGATTTTCCACAAAAACACGTACACCAATGCCCGGTGTATTTTGTTTATCCAAAAGATCTTTCAAATACTCTTGGGCATTTGGAGTGATCAATAGGTTTGGAATTTCTTCAGCAACTGCTGTGCTGTTGTTCTCAGTCGACATTACAATATTTCCTCAAGCTGAAGTCGCTATTTTAACTTAAGATGCGGGGCATTAGAAAAAAATCAACTAAAATTGTCGGAATTATTCTGAAAGTTCACGCTTTAGGCAGATTTAATGGCATTATTGAGCATAAATTTTAACAAGTAGAATAGTCATATATGTTGGGCCTACCCTTTAACCACACCGTGACCATTATCCTGATTACGGTGGTGATTTCACTGATTGCATTTTCAAATCAGAAAGTGATGAATCGTTTGTTATTTTGGCCGCCAGCCCTCAGTCGTGGCGAGTATGACCGATTTATTAGCCATGGCTTTATTCATGCAGATGGTGCGCACCTATTATTCAACATGATTACCTTATTTTTCTTTGGTAGCGTGATTGAAAGTTTTTATCGCCAATATTTTTTCGACATGGGCTTTGTGCTGTTTTACTTGGGCGGTTTGATCGCTGCGATTATTCCGAGTTATTTAAAACATAAGCATGATACCCATTGGGCAAGTTTAGGGGCTTCTGGGGCGGTATCTGCGGTACTTTTTGCGTATATCTTGTTTGAACCGTGGAAACTGATTTTTGTATTCTTTATTCCTGTTCCTGCAATTATTTTTGCCGTGCTTTATGTGGCTTATAGTATCTGGTCAGGTAAACGTGGCAACAGCAACATTAACCACAGCGCACACCTTTGGGGCGCAGCGTATGGTGTAATCATGACGATTATTCTTGAACCGAAACTCATTCCACATTTCTTAAGTCAGTTATTAAACGTTCCTTTCTAAACGTTAAGTCTAAAAAATCAGCCTAATTTAAGCTGTAAAAATGACAGCCTAAACCGTTTCAGTTTAGGCTTTTTTATTGTGCTGCGTTAAATCGAAATGTCCTTTAATTTTTTTCTTTAGCCAATTTCCCACATTTACAGCACCGCACTTTGAATATCGAGCTATACAATTTCACAGCAGATTGAAACGCTATCTACCCTTGCCCTGATTTAAACTGAAATGACACAGAATAAAAAAGGAAAATTCCAATGAAAATAGTCCTGATGTTCTCAAGTTTGCTGTTGACCTGCGTGTTGAGTGCTTGTGCCGTTCACACTCGTGAAGGCAGTATCGTGGTCGACCCAGATCGTAATCACTATCCTTATAATTACCCAGATCGCCATGGCGACTTTTGCCCGCCCGGACAGGCTAAAAAAGGCCGTTGTTGATTTGCCGTTATTGATTTAATGCCCTCTTCTTTTAAGCCTTCAAACCGAAGGCTTTTTCAATTCCGTCAGTAAAATTTGAAGCTGTATATTCTACGAAAGTTCACAAAAGCACATGACAAATCATATAAATCTGGCATTTTATGCCACCCTGTTTTTTAATTTGGCATAGATAATGTATACATCTGTATATTAATGACAAAATTAGCTGAGATATTTTGCATGTCGAGTTCAACTGAAGGTCTTCAATTTCCCATTTCGGCTTCAAACCAAAAGCCGAGTACATCTAAAACCGGTCGTGAAATTATCGCTGAAGCCTTAGCTGCAGTTGACCATCAGTTTTCTGTACGTGCAAAACAAGAAAAAAACTGGCGTAAAAAATATCCTGAATATTTTAAAGCCTTGGTTGAACAAGGGATTCAATCATCTGAAGCAGCGATCAACATTGCTGAGCAAGGTTTAAATAAAGCGCATCACGTCTTTGAATTTTATCGTGATCAAGAAAAGCATACGCTCAAAGATGCAGTGGCTTTAACTGCACATCCACTGCATACCGTGAAATTAAAAGGTGAAAGTGACGCAGCGCCTGAGTGGTATGTGCCCTATCATGGCCAAAAACTGCAAGGTGAGGCGTTACTGGCTCAGATTCAAAAATGGCAAGATGCTGGCATCATTGAAGCCAGTCATGCCGACGCATTACGTGAAGCCATTGCCCACCCAGAATGGTTCGATTTGTCAGATCGGACTATGGTGCTTTTTGGTGCTGCTTCCGAAGCTGGCCCTCTGACGTGGTTAGCAAAATGGAAAGCCAATATTGTGGCAATTGACCTGAATAATGAACGTGTTTGGGATCGAATCTTAAGCACGGTTCAGGCCGGTAATGCCACTTTATATGCGCCAAGTCTCGACGCTGTGCATGAAGACACACCCATTCAAGAACTAAAACACAAATTGGGTGCCAATTTACTGACACACATTCCTGAAATTGCACAGTGGCTTGCACAAAGTGAACATCAACTAGATCTAGCTGCAATTGCCTATTTAGATGGTGAAAAGCATGTTCGTGTTGCAATGGCAATGGACAGCATCATGGCCTATGTCAGCCAACAAAAAGCCGACACCAGCTTGATGTTTATGTGTACTCCGACCGATGTCTATGCGGTGCCAGAAGAGATTGTTACGGCAGCGCAAGCCAAATTCCAAAACCGTGCTTCTGCACAAAAACTATTGACACAAAGTATTGCCAAAGTCACAGGTCAGCATTTCTTTAAGCAAAATAATGAGCAAACCACCACAGCAGACAATGGAAAATCCTATGGTATTGCTGACTGTCTGGTGGTGGAACAAGGTCCAAACTACGCACTCGCAAAACGTATTCAACAATGGCGCGCAACTGTCGCACGTCAAAATGGTCAGCGGGTTAGTATCAATATTGCGCCATCCACCACGACCCGCTCAGTGACGAAGAACCCATTATTAAAGGCAGCATTTAATGGTGCGAGTTTATTTGATGTGGAATCCTTCCAACCTGAAACCACCAATGCACTCATGGCGGCTTTATGGATTCATGACTTGAGAAACCCTCAATCGGTTGCTAACCCTGAAACAGCGCTAGACCATCCATTAGAACTCTTGATGCATGGTGCCAACCATGGTGGCTTATGGCGTGTAGCTTATTTGGCACGTACTGCCTTACCTTTTGCAGCGCTGTATGGTTTTGCTGAAGAGAAATTGCCCGTGAAAAAAGTATTGGGACTGTTTAAAAAAGCGTAACTGCATTGGTTCAAATAAGTGTAGAACTTTTCAAAGCTTCAACTTGGTAGTTTGACTATTCCATTTCAGCTCAGCCATCCCATTCAAATCGGTGATGTCTGAGATAAAGCCTTAAAAAAACGCTGCCGAAGCAGCGTTTTTTTATACCTAAAATTTGAGTTGCTTAGAACACTTTCAAGAATAACCAGTACAAGCAGCCTGATAGACAGATCGTTGCAGGTAAAGTGAAGATCCAAGCCGATAGAATGGTTTTCACTGTTGCAAAGTTCAGACCTGATTTATTCGCGACCATAGTACCTGCAACCGCAGAGTTAAGTACGTGTGTAGTCGATACAGGCATACCAAAACCATCCGCAGCAGCAATCGTTGACATAGCAACAAGCTCGGCAGACATACCCTGACCATAGGTCATGTGGTTTTTACCAATACGCTCACCTACAGTCACGACAATACGTTTCCAACCCACCATGGTTCCAAGACCCAGTGCTAATGCAACAGCGACTTTCACCCATGTTGGAATGTATTGTAAGAAGGAGTCTAAGTGACTACGATATTCCTTCACAGTCTTTTGTTCAGCTTCTGCCATTGCTGGTAGTTGTTCAGCTTTATCTAGACGTTTAAAAGCAGTGGTACTGAGGTACATGTCATTACGAATCGAAGATACTTCTTGTTCAGGAATATCTTTTAAGTCGCCATACTGTGCAACACGCTCACCTAAATGATCGGTCAAACTTGCTAAAGCTGGCACAACTTCTGGGCTGACTTCTTTGGTTTGAATGTATTTGGTGAGTACATCACGCGCTTGTGCATCAGGAATGTCATTATGCTCTGCGTAGATCGCAGTCGCAGTTTGAGCAGATAACTGATGGAAAGATTGAATATGTTGATTATCTAAGTTCTTATTCAATGAATAAGCCAATGGCACACATCCGATCAAAATCAGCATGATCAGCCCCATACCTTTTTGACCATCATTTGAACCGTGCGCAAAACTTACACCTGTACAGGTAAAGATCAAAATTGCACGAATCAGTGGTGGTGGCGGCTTATTGCCTTCTGGTGGCTGAAACAATTCTAGCTGTTTGCGGAAAATACGCTTGACCAATAAGAAAACGAGAGCCGCAAATGCAAAACCAATCAGTGGCGAGAACAATAACGCCTTACCGACTTTAAGCACCTGCTCCATATCTACACCGCTCGCACCACCGCCTGCATTTAACAGGTAGTTCATGATGCCAACGCCAAGAATAGAACCAATCAAAGTATGCGAACTAGACGCCGGGATGCCTAAGAACCAAGTCCCTAAATTCCACAAAATCGCTGCAATCAGCATAGCGAAAACCATGGCAAAACCTGCACCTGAACCAACGTTCATAATCAATTCAACAGGTAATAAAGCAATAATGCCGTAAGCAACTGCACCACTGGCAACCATTACACCTAGAAAATTACAGAAACCCGCCCACATTACCGCAACCGGTGCTGACAAGGCGTTGGTATAAATCACTGTTGCTACTGCATTTGCAGTGTCATGGAAGCCATTTACAAATTCAAAGCCAAGTGCGATGAATAAGGCTGTGCCCAATAAAATCATTGAATAAAGACTTAAAGGCGGAACATGCGCTAAATCGGCAGTCACCTGAAAACCAATATAAATCAACGTTGAAATAATCACCGTTAAAAATACCGGCATAAAGAATTTCGGTGTAGGCACATGAACATTCGTAGACTTTTGAGTAGTCGACGTGTGCGCTGAATCTACGGGAGTTTGTTTAGAATTCATGCAGGCAGGAATAGAGGATTTTAAAATCCCCATATTGTTCAATTTAATTATGACAATTATATGACAAAGCGGTGTCATATAAAGCAATTTTTCATGCTTTATTTGTTTTTTTAAAGTGTTAAAAACCGACTTTTATACTCTACTTTCATAAAGTAAATCAGTTGTTTAAGCTTCATATTCAAACTTTAATTTCTTTGAAACCCAATGTTTCAACTTATATTTCATCTGTCATCTTTTTTTTCATATTGCATAGCCCTACTGTTTGTTTTTCAAGCTTGCCTGAGCAATATGACAAATTCATGAAGCTTTCCATACATTTATATGAAATTGGTATATGAAATTAACAAGTTGCAATATTGCTCATTAATTCAACAAGCTAATAATTGCGCGCTGTAAAGATGGTTGAATATCAATAAAACTGCAATGAATTCTGTTAATATATTTGCCGATTTTATATTCCATCGGATTGGGGTTATTTATGTCCACGCTTGCCACCCTAAAAGAGCTGCTCGCTCAACGGATTCTGATTATCGACGGTGCAATGGGCACCATGATTCAGCGTCATAAACTCGAAGAAGCTGACTACCGTGGTGAGCGTTTTGCAGATTGGGCATCTGACCTCAAAGGCAATAATGACCTATTGGTGTTGACGCAGCCGCAAATTATCCAAGGCATTCATGAAGCCTACCTCGATGCTGGCGCAGACATTATTGAAACCAACAGCTTTAACGGCACTAAAGTTTCAATGTCTGACTACCACATGGAAGATTTGGTATCAGAGATCAACCGTGAAGCAGCGCGTATTGCTAAAGCCGCTTGTGAAAAATACTCTACGCCTGAAAAACCGCGTTTTGTTGCAGGTGTGCTTGGGCCGACTTCACGCACTTGCTCGATCTCGCCAAATGTAAATGACCCAGCATTCCGTAACATCACTTTTGATGAGCTAAAAGAAAACTATATTGAAGCTGCGCATGCCCTGATTGAAGGCGGTGCGGATATTCTACTCATTGAAACTGTATTCGATACCTTAAACTGTAAAGCTGCCATTTTTGCAGTGAAAGAAGTCTTCAACCAAATTGGCTACGAATTGCCATTGATGATTTCAGGCACCATTACCGATGCCTCTGGCCGAACTTTAACTGGCCAAACTGCTGAAGCGTTCTGGAACTCTGTGCGTCATGGTGACTTATTGTCGATTGGCTTTAACTGTGCCCTAGGTGCAGATGCCATGCGTCCGCATGTAAAAACCATTGCTGACGTTGCCGATACTTTTGTTTCGGCGCATCCGAACGCTGGCTTACCAAATGCCTTCGGCGGTTATGATGAAACCCCTGAAGAAACAGCTGCCTTTATTAAAGAATTTGCAGAAAGTGGCTTGATTAACATCACTGGCGGCTGCTGCGGTACAACGCCGGATCACATCCGTGCTATTGCCAATGCCGTAAAAGACATTAAGCCACGCCAAGTGCCAGAAACTAAGCCTGCTTGCCGTTTAAGCGGTTTAGAGCCGTTCAACATTACAGAAGATTCGCTGTTTGTAAACGTCGGTGAACGTACCAACGTGACAGGTTCTAAAAAATTCCTACGTTTAATCCGTGAAGAAAACTTTGCCGAAGCTTTAGAAGTTGCACAGCAGCAAGTTGAAGCCGGTGCTCAGATTATCGACATCAATATGGATGAAGGCATGCTGGATTCAGAAGGCGCAATGGTGCACTTCCTGAATCTTGTAGCCTCTGAACCTGAAATTTCACGTGTGCCGATCATGATTGACTCATCTAAATGGGAAATCATTGAAGCGGGCTTAAAATGTGTACAAGGTAAAGCAGTTGTTAACTCGATTTCCTTAAAAGAAGGCTATGACGAGTTCGTTGCAAAAGCGCGTTTGTGCCGTCAGTATGGCGCTGCCGTAATTGTGATGGCCTTTGACGAAAATGGTCAGGCCGACACTGCTGCACGTAAAAAAGAAATCTGTAAGCGCTCTTATGACGTGTTAGTGAATGAAGTTGGCTTCCCTGCTGAAGACATCATTTTTGACCCGAACGTGTTTGCAGTGGCAACAGGTATCGAAGAACACAACAACTATGCTGTGGACTTTATTGAAGCGACAGGTTGGATCAAGCAAAACTTACCACATGCGATGATTTCAGGCGGTGTGTCTAACGTATCGTTCTCTTTCCGCGGTAACGAGCCTGTACGTGAAGCGATTCACTCAGTGTTCTTATACCATGCCATTCAGCAAGGCATGACTATGGGTATCGTCAACGCAGGTCAAATGGCGATTTATGATGATATTGATTCTGAACTGAAAGCTGCGGTTGAAGATGTGATCTTGAACCAAAACCAAGGTGAAAGCCATCAAGAAGCTACAGAAAAGCTGCTTGAAGTTGCTGAGAAATACCGTGGTCAAGGCGCTGCGCAAAAACAAGTTGAAAACTTGGAATGGCGTGAACTTCCAGTTGAAAAACGTCTTGAACACGCTTTGGTTAAAGGCATCACCACCTTTATTGATGAAGATACTGAAGAAGCACGCCTGAAAGCTAAACTTCCACTCGATGTGATTGAAGGTCCGCTGATGGACGGCATGAATGTGGTAGGTGATTTGTTCGGTTCAGGCAAAATGTTCCTGCCGCAAGTCGTGAAATCTGCACGTGTCATGAAACAGGCTGTAGCTTGGCTGAATCCGTTCATTGAAGCGGAAAAAACAGCTGGCCAATCTAAGGGTAAAGTCCTGATGGCAACCGTGAAAGGTGACGTACATGACATCGGTAAAAATATCGTGGGCGTGGTGCTGGGCTGTAACGGCTATGACATCATCGACCTTGGCGTGATGGTGCCTTGCGAGAAGATTCTGCAAACTGCGATTGATGAAAAAGTCGACATTATTGGTCTATCAGGTCTGATCACACCGTCTTTAGATGAAATGGTTTTTGTTGCGAAAGAAATGCAACGCAAAGGCTTTAATATTCCATTGATGATTGGCGGTGCAACCACATCTAAAGCACATACAGCAGTAAAAATTGATCCGCAATATTCAAATGATGCGGTGATTTATGTTGCCGATGCATCTCGTGCGGTGGGTGTAGCAACAACTTTACTTTCTAAAGAAATGAAACCGAAGTTTGTTGCAGAAACCCGTGCTGAATATGAAAAAGTCCGTGAGCGTATTGCCAATAAACAGCCAAAAGCGGCCAAACTGACGTATGCTGAATCTGTAGAAAATGGCTTAAAAATTGACTTTGCTGCCAATGCGCCTGCGAAGCCAAACTTTATTGGTACGCAAACGCTGACCAATTATCCATTGGAAACTTTGGTTGAATACTTTGACTGGACACCGTTCTTCATTTCTTGGAGTTTGGCAGGTAAATTCCCTGCTATCTTAACGGATGAAGTTGTGGGTGAAGCAGCGACTGACTTGTATGAACAAGCACAAACCATGCTAAAAGACATCATCGACAATAAGCGTTTTGATGCTCGTGCTGTGTTTGGTATTTACCCTGCTGCCCGTTCAGGTGCGGACACGGTTCAAGTGTTTGATGAAACTGCGAAAACAGTGACGCATACTTTTGAGCATATTCGTCAGCAGTCTGACAAAGTTACTGGTAAACCGAACTTGTCATTAGCGGACTTTATTGCGCCTAAAGGTGTCGCAGAAGACTACTTGGGCGGTTTCACGGTATCCATCTTTGGTGCAGAAGAAATGGCCAATGAGTACAAAGCCAAAGGCGATGACTACTCAGCGATTTTGGCGCAATCTTTGGGTGACCGTTTTGCGGAAGCTTTTGCAGAACATTTGCATGAGCGCATCCGTAAAGAGTTCTGGGGCAACCAAGCGTCTGAAACCTTAAGCAATGAAGAATTGATTAAAGAGAAGTATGTAGGCATCCGTCCTGCGCCGGGCTACCCTGCTTGCCCTGAGCATTCTGAAAAAGCGCCACTCTTTGATTGGTTAGGTTCTACCGATAAGATTGGTACGCAATTGACTTCTAGTTTTGCAATGTGGCCACCTTCATCAGTCAGCGGTTTCTACTATGCAAACCCTGAAAGCCAATACTTTAACGTGGGTAAAATCGCAGGCGATCAGCTTGAGGATTATGCAAAGCGTAAAGGCTGGACTTTGGATGAAGCGAAACGCTGGTTAGCGCCGAATTTGGATGATTCTGTAGTTTAAGGCAATCATGTGAGGTGGTGTAAGACACCACCTCTTCTTTAGGTATATTATGAAATTAGAAGAACTACAAAAAAATTTAACCCAAGAACATACCTACTCTTTTATTTACAGAATGTATTTTGAAATAGAGACGAATTCCAAGTATTTTCCGTTCAAAAGAATAGGGATTATTATTAGTCTTACTATCTTTCTCGTTATATTTTCTAATTTTATTCCTTTACCAAAACTAGAAAACGAAACACTTTATATTTTTGCAGCACAAGTCACGATCATTGCTTTAATTTTTCCAATTATTTTAACTTTGATCGGAATTTTATATAGTAAAAAGAATGACTTTGATTCTATATTTAAAATCTATATTGCCAATACAAATGCAAAAACCTTATACCGTGGCTCATTTATTACGTTGCTATTCTATGTAATAAGCTTTTTTTTCTTATATGACTCCTCATTATCAGAACAAATTAGAAGAGCCTTAAATGTAACTTTGGCTATCACATTCATTGACGCACTGATTGTAACTCTGTTTTTTCTTGAAAAAACGATTTCTTTTACAACAACTAAAGGCACCAATAAAATTTTGCTTAAGCATTACATGAATAGCAATACCCATGATGAATCAATTAATATATTAAGTATCCTATCAAATAGACTTAACGAAGATATTAAAAATAATGATCTTAATGCCTTTGAAAAAAATTTAAATTTTTTCATGGAATTCATAAATATCATTATCATCACTTCCACAAAAAATGTAAAAAACAGTATTTCCTCTGACTTGCATCAATCTATAGATCACGATTTATTCAGCACTAAATTTTCAAAAATCACTTCACTTATTGAAACTAATATTAAAAATGCTATAGAGCACACAGAAAGACATTATTATCAAAACATAAAATCTATATATTTTTATATATTTTATAAAAATTTTAACCATTTAGAAGAGAAAACTATTTTTGATTTATTAAAAGCACATTATCACCAATGCTATTTGATATCTAATCAAAAAACTGATCAAAACCCACAAATAATTAATGATTATGTTTCGTCTTGGTATAAATGGATTACACCGTATCAAAAACTAGAGTCAGGTACACTATTTTTAATTTTTAAAAATCACTTAATATTCACCCTCCAAGTTATTGATTTTTTTACTAAAGAAAAGAACCTTAGAGGGCTCGATTACTTTTGTGACTGCTTAAGCCGTTGGGAAAGTGAAGCTAAAGATATGCCTAATTATCTTGACCCAAGCAATCTTTTGCAAACAATATATGATGAGGAAAATAAACAAAATTTGGCTAACTTTGTTAGTGAAATTAAATTGATTGCTTTTCATTTAATTAGAAAGCAAGATTTCGATATTCCTACATTATCTAAATACTATAAAGTCCTTATAAAAGGGGCAACTCTTATAAAAACAACAGATCTAAAATCACACTCATACTCTTTCAATCATTTAGATGATCTTTTATATTGTTATCTCAGATTACTAACAAACACAATATATAAACATTTTTTTAATGATATTTTAGAAAACTCAGATCGTGTAATTGAAATAACTGGACTAATGTATGGGGGATGGATTCCAGACTTAGAAAGTCGAATTAGTTATTCAACTATTCAATTACTACTCCTAGACAATTCTAAAACCCAACCTAATACCTATGAATGGAAGAAAGCTTTGAGTGCTTTATCAATATCAAAAATTGAAAATTCAATTGATATTGTTAAAAAAATCAAAATACAAATACAGTGTTTTAACGATTATCAGTCATTACATTGGGACGAAAAAAAATTAGCATTATCCAAAATCAAAGTGCTTACTTATATTGAAAAAATTATTGAGATAGCTAAAGAGACTAATTCCGCTAAATTTAATTCTATCAAACTAGACGATGATAAAGTAAAAAATCAAATTTCAGATAATACTTTTTACTTAAAAGATTTAGAAAGCTGTTTAAATGAATCCTCATTTTCCATATTAATTTCAAATAAAATTATTAATTATAAAAATGAAGTTAAAACGTTTAAAATTTCAAACTCACTACCATCTAAGTATTTAACTACTGAATATGATATAGACCTTGATAATTATTTCAAACCTAGCTATTACAGCTCACTAATTGATTCATCAATTTATCAAGCTTTAAAACAAGACAAACTTACAGAATATTATTATGAGAATGACCCTGCAAAATTGCTATTAAAAATTTTATTGCGGAGCTATGCTTTTGCATCACCTGTAGTTTTTTTTAGAAACCCTAAACTATTGAATTTTATGCGACACAATGCTTATAAGACAAGGAATTTCCCATACCACATTGAAGATAAAGAAAATTATCAACATTATAAAGTTGGAAAAACTATTTTTAAATATATTTACAATCTACCCAAAGAATGTACTGCTTATATTATGGGGAGCCATACAATAAAAAATATCACTTTAGAAAAAGTTACACCTGAATCAATTTCTAATGTATTTGTTAACCTCAATCCTAACGACCCAACTAAAGTAGACATTCAAGTAACATTTCCTATTGAGGTAAATTTAACAAAGAACTCTCGAATTATCGAAATTGTAATGCCCCCAGAATAAGAATTCATTTTCGTTAAAATTCCTCAAAATAGAGCTAATTTCAATCTTACTCAATTATTCAATCACCATAGTTCAACCCCTCTCCCAATGGGAGAGGGAGCTTTCAGTACGAATTAGATATCCACATAAATTTAATAATGGAGTTCCCTCTCCTGAGCAAGTTTTAAAGCACTGCATTAAAATGAAGCGGATGGGCTAGCAAGATAAATCAATCATGCTAATACAGAAAACTGCACCTGATTCCGCCCATTTTCTTTCGATTTATATAGCGCCTGATCCGCCAAACGCGTCACTTCATCCATACTCATACCTTCATGCGCAGTCGCAATACCAAAACTCGCCGTCACTTTCAAAACACTTTGATCTGGCAGTGTGATCTCCAATGCTTCAATAGCCTGACGACAGCGTTCCGCAATTTCTAAAGCCTTTGACAAGTCCTGATCGGCTAGAACTAGAGAAAACTCTTCTCCACCAAAACGACCAACCTTATCTTGCTCTCGAACCGCATGTCTGAGCACATGAGCTACTAGGCGCAATACTAAGTCACCCGCTTCATGCCCATAACTATCATTAATTTTTTTAAAATGATCTAAATCCAAAAGAATCATCGAATATTTTTGGAAATTCTTTTGATGTCTTTTATTCACAAATTCAGATAAATAACGACGGTTGTATACCCCCGTTAAACCATCAATTCGGCTCAAAATTTCAATTTTCTGATCTCGATTACGCCACTGGCGCAGCAATATTTCAAAAAATAATGCCGAAGTAATTAATATCGGTGAGTAAAGGATGAACATACTTTTAAGCCAAAAACTATTGCTGTACAAATCACTTTGATTTAGCTGATCACTAAATAAAGGTGCATAAGCCAATGTACCAATGGCGGTGAAATAACACATCGCCCCAAAAACCAAAGTCACAATCACCATAATGCTATAAATGACTTTGGGTTTATAAATTACAAAACCAATCAGCAAAATATTCAATATTCCGACCATAGATGCAGGGCTATAAAGACCCACACTTTTGGCTGAATACAGCAGCAGTAGCCCAAAAAATAGCGGAATAAACCAGCCCATAAAATAACGAAACTTCGCATTTCCCTTAAATGCTAAAGCAAGCAAAAGTACAAAGGCGGTTAAAAATATCTGACACCATGTGGTAAAAATACGCTCATCATGATAGCTCTGACTAAACCAAATTTGCTTTGCAGACTCGTAATTCACCACATACCAACCCAAATGCCCAAGCAAGATCAGCAGCGCAAATACAAGTAAAAGTATGCCCTTATTAAAGTCTGGCCAGTAAATGAATACATTGTCTGTCTCAAATAAATGAAATTTCAAAGACTTAAAATTTTCACTTATTTTATTTTTTATTCTTAGCATTTTGCCCATATATATTTATAAATCAAAAAATTAAATGGTTTTCACAACTGATATCCTTTTATTCAGATTTAAGGATTCCTTTTCTTTATAGCACCATTACCAATGCTGATCTGCAAAACTTTAGACCACTTTTAAACAAATTATTTAAGCACTTTGTAATTTTGAGATTTTCCTTATCTGATATCGTAAGTCTTTATTTTTTAGAATGTTATTCAATATAAAAACTCAACCTTTAATCAAAAAATTGCTTTTTTACACTTTTATGTCAGCAAACATTATGTTTTTCGATAATAATAAACTTTTTACATTCTCCCCTATAAATACAGATTGGTACATCCATGAAAAAACTCATGAACGGTGCAGAAAACATCGTTGTTGAAATGTGCAAAGGCTTTGTCCTGGCACATCCTGAACTCGCATTTAACGAGTCACACAAAATCATTTCACGTAAAGAAAAACACAACAACGTGGCATTGATCAGTGGCGGTGGTAGCGGTCACGAACCTGCC
Source organism: Acinetobacter sp. YH12076 (assembly GCF_013419525.1). Taxonomy (NCBI): domain Bacteria; kingdom Pseudomonadati; phylum Pseudomonadota; class Gammaproteobacteria; order Moraxellales; family Moraxellaceae; genus Acinetobacter; species Acinetobacter sp. YH12076. Next base: position 85,772 of record NZ_VOZY01000001.1, read on the forward strand.
CATGCAGGTTTTGTCGGCACAGGTATGCTCGATGCTGCCGTATGTGGTGACGTATTTGCATCTCCATCGCAAATTCAGGTCTATAAAGCCTTACAGCAAGTCGCGACTGATAAAGGCGTGCTGATGATCATCAAAAACTATTCTGGCGATATGATGAATTTCCAGAATGGGGCAGCCCTTGCGACTGAAGACGGCATTAAAGTTGACTATGTAAAAGTGGCAGATGACATTGCGGTTAAAGACAGCCTATATACAGTCGGTCGTCGTGGTGTTGCAGGCACAGTATTTGTACATAAGATTGCAGGCGCAGCAGCATCAAAAGGCTTAGAACTTGCAGACGTAAAAGCGATTGCTCAAAAAGCTGCGGACAACGTCATTAGCCTTGGTTTTGCTTATAGCTCATGTACTGTTCCAGCCAAAGGCACGCCAACGTTTACTTTGGCTGATGACGAAATGGAATATGGCGTCGGCATTCACGGTGAACCCGGTATCCGTCGTGAAAAAATCTTGCCATCCAAAAAAATGGCACAGCGCATCGTGGATGACCTGTTCCTTGACCGCCCAGACATGAAAGAAGTTGCAGTCTTGGTCAATGGCTTTGGTAGCACACCGCTGCAAGAGTTGTATGTCTTTAACCATGATGTATGCGAACACCTTGCACGTAAAGGCATTAAAATTTACTGCACATTTGTCGGCAACTATATGACCAGTATCGACATGAATGGTGCATCTGTGTCCTTGCTTGCTGTCGATGATGAATTGAAAACCTACCTCGATGCAGCAGCCAATACCCCTGCATTTAAAATGGATGGTTCAGCAGCACAGCCTTTAACTTTTGTATCCAAAGATGCTTCAGCCGAAGCTGTAGTAAACACCCAAGTTGAAACACAGCCTGAACATGCGGTGATTAGCAATGAGCAATTCACCATCGAAAACATGCGTTATGTGGTGGATGTGATGTCTGCCTGTATCATTAGAAATGAAGTGCCATTCTGTGAGCTGGACGCGCATGCTGGTGACGGCGACTTCGGTATGAGCGTGGCGAAAGGCTTTAAGCAATTAAAACGTGAATGGCAAAGTCTGATTCAAGCGCAGCAGATGGATGAATTCATGCTGAACTGCTCAATGATCATTATGGAACATTGTGGTGGCGCGTCTGGCCCAATCTGGGGTTCAGCATTCCGTGCGGCAGCGAAATCAATTCAAGGCAAATCAGTTTTAACTGTCGCTGATTTCTCAGAGATGCTGCAAGCAGCGGTCAAAGGCATTCAAACTACAGGTGAGCGTTCATTTGAACGCGGCGCAGTGGTGGGTGATAAAACCCTGATTGATGCACTTGTACCATGCGCAGATTCTTGGTCTGCCCATGGCGACAAATCCTTTAAAGAAAACTTTGTACTTGGTGCAAAAGCGGCGGTTCAAGGCGCTGAAAATACCAAAGAGATCGTAGCGCGTATGGGACGTGCAGGAACTGTGGGCGACCGCAGTCTGGGTTACCCTGATGCTGGCGCACATGGTTTAGGTGTAATCTTTACGGATATTGCAGAACATATTAAATAACTGAACATCTTTAAAAATTGCCAGACCACATCAAAAGCATCGATTCGTCGGTGCTTTTTTTATGGCTATTTTAAAGCACTTTTTTTCATCAAATATCTCATGCATACAATACCGTTAGCATGAAATCCATTTTCAAATAATGCTTAAAAATTAACACAATTGAGCTGCTTTATCGCCTAGCGCTTTGCTAAGTTAAAACATATAACGATAAAAAAGGTTGAGACATGGATTTAAATCAAATATTCATCCATGACACTACATGGACTTTTGCTGCCGAAGTGATTTTGCGTAGCGTCATTATGTTCGTTTTAATCATCGTATTCTTACGCCTAACGGGCAAACGCGGGGTGCGACAGTTATCCATCTTTGAAGTTGCGATACTCCTTGCTTTGGGTTCTATTGCAGGCGACCCAATGTTTGATGAGGAACTCCCCCTCTTACAAGCGCTCATTGTAATGACGGTGGTGATTGGTTTATACCGAGTTATCACTTGGCTCATGATGAAATACCAACCTTTTGAAGATTTAATTGAAGGCAAAGCCCTCTACATTGTGGAAGATGGTGAATTGGTCTTAGAAAAGATTAAGCAAGGTAAAATGTCACATGATGAATTCTTCTCTGAAATGCGTCAGCAAAATGTTGAACATCTAGGACAAGTTCGAGTTGGCTTATTAGAAAGTGATGGCAAATTTAGTATTTTATTTTATCCACCAGAGCAGGTACGTTATGGACTGCCACTATTTCCGAAACCCTATAAAGCGGTTCGCGATATCAAAATGCATCATTTGTACGCCTGTACGCATTGTGGCAAAACCATGTACATTCACGGTGCACAGGATGCCTGCCCGCGCTGCGGATGTTGTGACTGGGCTGAAGCGATTAATACACAGCGTTTAGCTTAATCATTCAAGGCTTAAATTTTAAAATTCTGTACCGCTTAAATTTAACACTTCATCAAATACAGTCAGATCCAACGACTATCACCACAGCCCCACCCTTGAATGTTTTATTCGCCATCTAAAAGTGCAGCAGCAGAGATTTCATTGGTTAATATCTGTGCATCATTTCAGTTCAGGCAAGACATCCAGCTTTCATCTTTTGAAGACCACAAGATGCTCAGACAGACTCCCAAAAATGTATCATTCGTAAATTTTCAGTTCCATTATCGCGCTAACATCTATCAATCAGATAAAAATACAAAATAATGAATTGCCCTGAATTAACTCAGAAATGGTGCTATTTGTTTTTCATTTTTTAAACAGATTCTAAAAACATAGTTTTTCACTTAATAATCATTCATTTAATTTTGTCATTGCAAATCATCATTGCACCATTTTAGTGCATTATTATCATACTCAAGCAAGTCTTTGCTTTATATCGAGTCTTCTACATTTTTTAGTTTTTTTAATCAAAATTTCCCTAGCGCCAATCTCTTTTCCATTTTTTTTCGCTCGATATACTGAAGTTCTTTTCGTGAACTAGCGCACTAAACTGGAACACCTTATGCAAAATATAGATCTCCTCTTTCTCCTTCTTGGTGCAGTCTTGGTTCTTGCCATGCATGCTGGCTTTGCATTTTTAGAATTGGGTACAGTACGACATAAAAATCAGGTCAATGCGCTGAGTAAAATTTTGACTGACTTTTCTATTTCCGCAATTGCATACTTTTTTGTGGGTTATTACATCTCTTATGGTCAGCACTTTTTTCATATTGGGGACACTTTAGCAGCCGATCATGGCTACAACTTAATGCGTTGTTTCTTCCTGCTGACTTTTGCCGCAGCCATTCCAGCGATTATTTCAGGTGGTATTGCTGAACGTGCAAAAATGCGGACTCAAGCGATTGCCACATTATTATTGGTCGCTTTGGTCTATCCATTCTTTGAAGGCATGGCATGGAATGGTAATTTTGGGCTACAAGCATGGTTAGAACGCACATTTGGCGCAGCATTTCATGATTTTGCAGGTTCGGTCGTGGTACATGCGATGGGCGGTTGGATCGCTTTAGCTGCAGTACTTTTACTTGGCGCACGTCATGGACGCTATAAAAAAGACGGTCGTATCAGCGCTCACCCCCCTTCAAGTATTCCATTCCTTGCCTTAGGTTCTTGGATTTTAATCGTCGGCTGGTTTGGCTTTAACGTGATGAGTGCGCAACGTTTAGATGCCATTTCAGGACTGGTTGCAATTAACTCTCTGATGGCAATGGTGGGCGGCACGCTTGCAGCAAACTTTATGGGTAAAAATGACCCCGGTTTCTTACATAACGGTCCCTTAGCAGGTTTGGTTGCAATCTGTGCAGGCTCAGATGTAGTTCATCCTGTCGGTGCGTTAATTATCGGCGCTGTCGCAGGTCTGATCTTTGTCAAACTATTTACATACACTCAAAACAAACTCAAAGTCGATGATGTACTTGGCGTATGGCCACTACACGGTGTTTGTGGTGCTTTCGGTGGTATTGCAGTGGGTGTATTTGGACAAAAATGGTTGGGCGGTTTAGGCGGTATTTCAATGATCTCTCAATGTATCGGTACGCTGCTCGCGATCGTGATTGCATTGGCTGGTGGATTCATCATTTATGGTCTACTCAAAGTAACGATGGGCATTCGCCTAGATCAAGAAGAAGAATTCCGTGGTGCAGACTTAAGTATTCACCGTATTTCGGCAAACTCTGAAGAAAACATGTTCTAAACAACACAATCTAAAGCGGCTTTTAAGCCGCTTTTTTTAACCCTGAACTTCACTTAAAGCTTGAGTTTAAATCACCTTATTTTAGAAAATCTAAGACCTGATCCAAATGCTGAATTTTATTCGGAATGCTGTGCTGTTGTTCAGCACTTAAAGCATGAAAGCCTTCAAGCAATACGGCAGACATCCCTGCTTGGCTCGCACCATAAATATCATTGACAGGATGATCACCAATAAATAAACACTCGGTTTCCATCACGCCCAACTCATGACAACTATGCTGAAATATTTCAACTTTGGGCTTACTGATGCCTGCACTTTCCGAGCTGATGATCTGATCAAAATACGATGCAAAACCTAGTCCATTCAAAATATTCAGGCGTGTGGCATGTCCACCATTCGACACCACCGCCAGTTTATACTGCTGCTGTTTTAGTTGCTGCAGCAAGGTCAATGCTCCCGGCATCGCCACGGCGAACTGACCAAAGTGCTGAAACCAAAATTGTGTGAGCTCATCAAAATCGGGTTGATGTATCCAACTTAGCTCTGTTTGTAGGGCATAAGCGACAGATGCCCCAATACTCGGATGAGTAAGGAGTTCTTTTTTTGGATATCCCCCATTATCTATACGATTAATAATACGTTTAATCTGTACAAGGTCTACCTCCACCAGCGTCGACTGATAAGACTCGGCTAAATACTGCGTATAGGCCTGAACGCTGTGATCTCGATGAGTCAAAGTATTATCTAAATCAAAAAGGACTGCACGTATGCTCATAAATCTTTATTACTGAGTTTTCAAAAACTTTAACACAATGCCCGTTTTGCTTTATGCACCTTCTTCACTATCGATATCAATACAGTTCAAATAGCCGATTAAGTCTGATTTAAGTTTTGTGGTTTCAAATAGCAGCATTCAAACAAAATAATTTCAGCACATCACACGACTTATGCTCTCGAACCGTTCCTTTTTATTACGACAAGCGCTTCTGCTCACACTCAGTTTGGTTGGCCTCCTTTATGTTTTCCCCGTCGGTGGTTCGCTCGACCAAGCTTTTATTCAGCCTTGGATCGACCTACATGGTGGTTTTCCTCATCGTAATGATTGGGCACTTGCGGTGCTGAACCATCGCTATATCAAGAATATCGTCATAGGGGTGTATGTTCTCTATATCGCAGCGTGGATATGCAGTTTTAAATATCCGCATCTGAAAGCACGTAAGTTTGAATTTGGCTATTTTATCGTGGTGGCTCTACTCAGCACGGCAATGATTGGTTTACTCAAATCACAATCTGCACATGCCTGCCCTTGGAATATGACCGTCGCCACAGCCCAAGGCTTTTCTTGGGATTTTTCAGCACGCCAAGGACACTGCTTCCCCGGTGGCCATGCTGCGACTGGTTTTGCCTTAATTACGGGATATTTTGTTTATCGAATACATCGACCTGCCCGTGCCTATTTCTTTTTATCTGCTGGGCTGATTTTAGGCTTTGCTTTTGGCTGGGCGCAAATGATGCGGGGTGCACATTTTCTCAGTCATAATCTATGGACAGCATGGTTTATTTGGGCCTTTAACACAGTCATTTATACATTTGGCTGTCGTTATCTACCCACAGAAAAAATCAAAACTGCCTATAAACACTTTGAATGGATATAGGCTTTATTCGCAAGGAGTAAATTAAAATAATTAGGAGTTTAAAAGTCTTAGCGGAATCTGAATCGTTACTTTCAACCCACCCAGCGTTTCACTTTTCGCAAAATCTAAACGTGCACCAATATGCGCAGCGGCCTTATCCACGATCGCCAAGCCTAAACCACTTCCAATTTCTTCATGATTATAAATTCGATAAAAGCGTTTTCGAATTTGCTCATATAAAGCTGGGTCGATGCCAGGCCCACTATCTTCAACCTGTACAACCGCCTGCCCCACATGTTCAAAGACGGAGACATTAATCATGCCCTGTGCAGGGGTATATTTAATGGCATTATCAATCAAATTAAAAATAATTGAATGTACCGTTGGCTCAAGACTATATAAGGCAATGCTTTGTTGTTGCTCCATGCCAAGGTCAATATCTTTTTGCATGGCCAAATGCACCAGTTGCTCCACGCAATTGGTTGCAACTTGCTTAAGATCAAAATGTTGTTTGCGCTCAAGTTCAAAGACCGAGGCATCTTGTTTTGCCAAACTCAATAATTGACTCACCAAATGCTGAATACGAATTAAACCTTTACTCAAATTTTGTAGAGCGTCATCTTGTGGAAATTTTTGTAGCAAAATCTGCATTTGCAAATTCAGTGCGGTAATCGGGGTCCGTAACTCATGCGCTGCGTCAGCAATAAACTGGCGCTGTTCCTGCTGTGACAATGAAATTCGTTCAAACAACTGGTTCATTTCAATAATAGTCGGTGCAATTTCCTCTGGATACGGCATTTGAGAGATTGGAGAAAGTTCAAAGGCATCCCGTTTTGCCAGTTCTTTTTTAAATTTTTCCAGTGGGTTTAAGCTGCGTTGAATCAACCATCCCAAAGCGATTAATGCAAAAGGTATAAAAACCAAATAGGGAATAAACATACTACTGGCCAATTCTGCTGCAAGATGCTGTCGAACCGATTCTTGCTGACTGACCTGAATTTGCCGATCTGCGAGTGGCAAAATATAGGTATGCCACTCATCTTGTTGGGTATTGTGGGTATAAAAACCGGCTTTGGGCTGAGGCGCGACCAATAATTTTAATTGATGGGTTTGATGCGCATTGGATTGATAGGTCCACACATCGACAAATAAATCTTCTTCGTGATAACGCTTATGTTGATCAAATTCACTGCGAATGGGCTGCGGATCATGCTCTGCAACACGTTCCGCCAAATTTTGCATTTGCGCATCTAAAATTTCATTAATTTCTTCAAGTGCAATTCGATAAGCTGAAAACACCAAAAGACAGCCCAAAAGCATACTGAAAACAGACACATAAATAATTAGTCTCTTTTTCAGAGAATAAGGCTGTTGCATGGTTGATAATTCCTTTGCCTTAACCGAGTCGATAACCTAAACCACGAATGGTGCGAATAAAATCTTTGTCTAATTTTGTTCTAAGATGATGCACATACACTTCAATGGTATTACTGCTGATATCACTATCAAAATCATAAAGCTTATCTTCTAAATTAGCTTTCGAAAAAATCTTATTCGGATGCGTCACTAGTGGTATCAATATGGCCCATTCACGGTTAGATAAATCAACATATTGCCCCTTATAGCGTGCAAGATGCTGCTCAATATCTAAAATCAATTCACCATGTTTTAAAATTTTCTGTGGTGCTTCGACTGAACTCAGCCCTGTGCGTCGAAGGAGCGCATGAATCCGTGCAAGTAATTCATCAAACTCATAAGGCTTAATCAGATAGTCATCTGCCCCATGGTTTAAACCATCTACACGATTTTGTAATTGATCACGTGCCGAGATGATTAAGACCGGCAATTTAGGCTGCATTTGACGAATTTGTTTCAAGACTTGCATACCATCCATCATCGGCAAACCCAGATCTAGCAAGACGATATCAATCCCCCCTTGCATTATGAGCTTTAAGCCATCGATGCCATTATTCACCCACTCGACTTCAAACTGTTGATAGTTCAACAAAGTTTTGGTCGATTCGGCAATCATGAAATCATCTTCAATAATAAGTATTTTGTGCATGGCTTAAGTCCTACGCTGTACTGAAGTACATTGTTGCAACATATTGTTTTTTTCATCAATCACTTGAGTCTGCACATCGAGCAAACTCAATAGCGATGGAAATAGATTATCCTGACTTAATTTTTTGCTTTTTTGTGCCATTAAACAAGTATATTGCGCTGAATTATTTTTTTGCCACGCCGGTGAAAACCACATCAACATCGGTACATGGGTTTGCTGTGACGGTGCAATTGCGTATGGAGAACCGTGTAAATATAAGCCATGTTCACCTGTCGACTCACCATGATCGGACAAATACCACAGTCCTGTTTGATAGTTGTTAGTCACTTTTAAGGTGTTAATCAATTCACTCAGCACATGGTCAGTATAGACAATACTGTTGTCATAACTATTTATTAATTCCGTCGAGCTACATCCCTGTATGGCATTGCTATTACAGGTTGGCTTAAATTTTTGAAACGCTGTGGTACTTCGTTTGAAATAGGCAGGGCCATGACTGCCCATTTGGTGTAACACAAGTAAACGGGGAGTTTGATCTGCTTTGGGAATCGAAGCCAAATATGCCTTCAAACCATCCACTAAGATTTCATCATGACATTCGCCATCGACATCACACCACTTTTTCTTCAATGCTTCAGGAAATTCATATTTTTCAACACGTGTGCATGTACCCTTACAGCCTGAATTATTATCTAGCCACGTCACCTTATAGCCTGCACGCTGTGCAATATCGAGTAAACCTTCGCGATGACTTGCAAGCTGTTCGTCATATTCGGTTCTCGGCATGCCCGAGAACATACAAGGAACAGACACAGCGGTTGCGGTGCCACATGAACTGACTTGGCTAAAATTGATAATATTTTGCTGACTGAGTTCAGGATTGGTATTTTTAGCATAGCCATTGAGTGAAAAACTTTCCGCGCGCGCAGTTTCACCAACCACCAAGACCATCAATTTTGGTAAGCTTTTGGCGCTTACGTTTTCAACCATATGTGCATCTTCACCATAGATCAACAATGGCAAATTCTGTTTCGGTGCTTTTTTGTGATAATAGGAAAATGTCGAAGCGATAGTGTTTTGTGGTGAGAGCATGCCTTTTAAGTCACGATGCTCACGAAAGATCGCAGCATAATCGACAAAATAAACAAACAGCAAAGCACCCAAAAGGATGAGCGATAGCACTATATGTAGACCCTTTTTGGCTACGACCGTGCTTAGGGCTTCTTTATGCAGTGGCAAAAGCCAGATCAATAGCACTGGCAAAATAACCAGTCCAAAGACCCAGATAAAAAATTGTGGCGAGATTAAATCCTGCACTTCCTTTACATCTGTTTGCATCATGTTCTGCACTTGGTCAGATGTAATGGTCACGCCTAAACTATTGACGAAATAAGCACTCAAGCCACCAATGATCAGCAAAACAATCGCCAAAAGTTTTGAATTCCATCGCCATTGCAGGAGTTGCATCAGCACATTATAAAGTGCCACCACCACCAGTACGGTTGCCGCCAAAAATAGTCCGGCCTTCACACCCGTATAAGGTGTGAGCTGCTGGATTTGCTGATAAAACGCGAGGTTCAAAACCACCCCAAGCCATAAGGCAAGCACGAGGTTAAATTGACTTAAACTAAGTCTTGGAATTTTTTGCTGTATTTTAGCTATGACCTGAAGCATATTGGCATCAATTATTGATCTTTGATGCCCTAATCTAAAAATTCAAACTTAAAAATCACTTAAAACTGATCAAAACCAAGCAAGAAAAATCAAAAAAGGCGATGTAAAACATCGCCTTTTGAACAACTTAAATCAAGGTCTTAGAATTTAAATTCTAGACCTGTACCTAGAACAGGTTGTTCACTTTCATTCGAACCTTTTTCAAGTGCTAAGTAACCTGCATAACCATAAGCTTTCACTTGTTTGCTAAATGCATAATCCGCACCTGCTATGAATTGCTGAGCTTCGTAATCCTCACCTGCTTTATAAGTCGTGGTATTTTGACTATATTGTGCTTTGACTGTCCAAGCTTTTGCAGAAGGTAGATTGTATTCTGCGCCGACTAACCAACCTTGAGCATCATCAATATTTGCTGCATTCTCTGCATTCGTGTTTGTGTCTTCTTTGCTTGAATATGGTGTTTTTTCTACTTCAGACGTTTGATATAAAGCTTTCAGTGCCAAACCACCCTCAAGATTTACACGACCGATCGCACGAACGGTATTTGCGGCAGCAAAAACTTTGGTACCTGTAACTTCAGGAGTTTGAGCATTTAAGATCCCTACACCACCAAAGTTCGATGGAATGGCTTTATCATAGGCTAAACCTGCAACAACAACGGGGCTATCATAGACAACAGACGCCGACCAAGCATCGCCAAGACCACGACCTGCAGTTTTTACTACACCTTTGTCGCTCTTGATTCCTGAAGATTCGCCTGTTGCAAGCAATGCATTAACTTTAATTGCACCTTCAGCAATTTTAAAAGCTGGTGATTCATAGACAACAACGTTATCTACACGGTTTTCACCCGTCATGATGCCTGTAACATCAGCACGGTTACCCACGTAGTTGTTGAATGTATCAACCGGACTAGACAATTGTTTTAATGGTGTATCGTGTGCACCGACTTTCAATGTACCAAGTTTCGCATCTTTCAAACCAACGAAGCGGTTACGCTTAGACCAGTCATCGCCTTCGCCGTCTGAGTTAAATGCCCATTCAATTGCATAAACTGCGCTTAAACGGTCAGTCAGTTTTTCATCGCCCTTTAAACCCAAGAAAGAACTGTTTGAACTGATTTCAACGACATCTTTGTCTGAAACACCCGTTTTATTATCTTCAGGTAAATAATCAACAGACGCATCAATTTCACCGTAGAAGGTTGGTGCTGCAAAGGTTGACCCAGCCAAAAGGCTCAATGCGATAGCCGCTGCTAACTTAGTTTTCATCAAAAATTTTCCTTAAATTATTTTGTAACAGATATTACACACGCGAAACATATTACAAAATTATTAAAATAATATTTGCATTGCTCTTTTAGTGCTTTAGCTGATAAAAAACAACCAAAATCATGATTTAGAAGTGATTTTGGTCATTTTTTGATGCTTTTCCCCAAAATAGAATCGGGACTAAGCTCAATGCAGCCAAACCTGTGATCCAAAATAAATAAGTGCTATAACCCAACTGATCGGCCACTATGCCACTGATGCTATACAGCCCCCCACTCACCGTAGCCATAATGGCAACCTGAAATGTAAAGTCCGTTGCTGCAAATGCTTTACGACTATATTGCATCACCAAAGTTAGCATGATCACGAGCAGCATGGCTGAAATCATGTCTTCGGCAGCATTGATCCCATAGATCAGCCATTCATGGACGGGCCGTTTTGCCTCGAACTGCAAAGCCAGCCATGCATAGGCCAATAAACTGAATATTTTCAATACCGAATAGAAAACCAAGGCCTGCGCCCGAAAAATATACTTCAAGCTAAGACCTGCAAGCCCCGCCCCAATTAAAGCAGCCACTGCACCTAGCATGGTGACATATAGACCGATTTGACTAAAACTCAATCCCAAATCAACCATCAGCGGCCTAAGTAAGGGTCCTGCTAGACCATCTGCAAGCTTAAAACTCAATAAGATCATCAGCCACAGTGTGAGGGTTTTAGTTTGGGTAAAATACTTCAAATACTGGCGAATGGCGTAGAACAAGCCTGAAGTATGCTTATGGTTGTTATCATGCTCTTGAGAGGATTTTATGTTGAGTGGCGGCTTTAAAGGTTCTCGATACATAAAAATAGGAATGGTATTGATGAACACCAATGCCGCTAAAAACAGAAATGTAGCTTGCCAATCCAACCAATCCAAGGCCCAAAGCACAGCACCACCACCGACAATAAAGCCGAGTCTGGAACCAATCACCTGAAAGGTATTGCCCCAGTGCTGTTGGTCAGTTTTTAAAATATTGACAGCCAAGCCATCGGTTGCGACATCTTGAGTTGCACCGACCAAATTCATACTGAGTAAAGCCACAAAAAACAGCAGCAAATACATTGGTTCATTCAAGCTTTGGATCGGCAAAAAAGACAGGAAGACCAAGACCACCACGGACAACAACTGCATTGGAATAATCCAACTCCGATAGTGCCCTTTGGACCTTGAACCATGCCGATCAATCCACGGAGCCCAAAAAACTTTGATCGACCATGGCAGCATGAGTAATCCAAAGCCACCAATATGTGCCAAAGACACACCTTGCGCTCTTAAAATCACTGGTAAAGCATGCGTCATAAAACCGACAGGTAACCCTTGCGCCCAATATAAGGAAAACAGTAAAAGATAGAGCTGACGAAGCTGGATCATAAGTTCCTAAATGTTGAATGCGCTGAAGTTACATTTAGAGTAGTCAAAATACGGCTATTTTGCCAATGATCTAAAAAAATCATCGACCTAAGATAAGGTCAATGCTGATACCGTACTTTTAAATGTGCATCACATCAAAAATGGATTTCACTTATATAAGAATATGCAATGAATCAAAAGACTCAATTATTTCCAGTTTTGCCCGATCAAGTTCCATCACGCGGTTCCATCCTGAGCCGAACAATTTTTAAAAAACTTTTTTTGGCACAAGGATGGAAATTTGACGGCGAATTTCCCAACCTTGCCAAAGCTGTAGCGATCATTTCTCCGCATACTTCTAATATAGATGCATGGCACGGCTTTCTCGCCTTGCTTGGAATCGGGATAAAAATAACCATTTTTGGCAAAAACACCCTTTTTGATACCCCCTTAAAACCACTTTTGGATTGGGTCGGCGTGATCCCAGTGCAGCGTGAAAACCCACATGGGCTTACGCGTGAAATTGCTGAGATTGTCCAAGCGACAGATCAAATTTGGATTGGAATGGCACCTGAGGGAACACGAAAAAAAGCCGATAAAATCCGTAGTGGTTTTTACTATATTGCCTATGAAGCACAGATACCTATTGTGATGTTTAGCTTTGATTATGCAAAGAAAACCATTCATTGCTTGGGTGTTTTTGAACCGAGTGGAGATTTTGAAACTGATCTTGAAAAAATTTTGAAGATTTATGATGGCAAATTTTCCCCGAAAAATCCCGAATGGTTGGCATTGCCGTTACAAAAGCACTGGAAAAAGCCCTAGTCAAATGGCTATTTTTTTGATGTGATGTGCACTTTGTATATTTAACCATCAGATTTCACCCATGAAACTTTTGCAATACCTGATTCCTAGCCTCTTTGTATTGGCACTCACTGGCTGTGATTCTGCAACCAAAACACCTGCGACCACGACACCTACACCTGCCAAAGCACGTGAACCGGTGATCGCGATTGCGCTCGGTGGCGGCGGTGCCAAAGGTTTTGCACATATTGGTGTGCTTAAAGTACTCGATTCACATGGTATTAAACCTAAGATTGTGACTGGGACCAGTGCGGGTAGTTTTGTTGGCAGCTTGTACGCCAGCGGTAAAACGCCTTATCAAATGCAGCAATTGGCCCTGAACTTTAAAGAGTCTGATATTCGTGACTTAACCTTAAATAGCCAAGGCATTATTCAAGGGCAAAAATTGCAAGACTTTGTTAATAAAAACGTCGGCAATAAATCAATTGAACAGTTTCCAAAACGCTTTGCTGCTGTAGCCACCCGTTTGGATAATGGCAGTAAAACTGAATTTAACCGTGGTAATGCAGGCCAAGCGGTACGTGCATCGTGCAGCATTCCAAATGTATTTGTACCTGCAACCATTGCAGGGGTGAAATATGTCGATGGTGGCTTAGTCAGCCCGATTCCGGTGAAAACGGCACGTGATATGGGTGCAGATATCGTGATTGCGGTTGATATTTCTGCGCGTCCTGACGGTAGCAAAGCCGTAAGCATGTTTGGTTTACTCGATCAAACCATTAACATCATGGGACAACAAAGTATTAATGAAGAACTGAAAAATGCTAATTTCGTGATTCAACCTAAAGTGGGACATATCGGCACACTCGATTTGAAGTCGAGCAATGCGACGATTTTAGAAGGTGAAAAAGCCGCACAGCTCAAAGTGAATAGCATTATTAAGGCGATCGATAACTTTAAACAGTCCCCTGCGGCCTTTAAACCAGCACCAAAAGCGAAAATATAATTCAACGATTTTTTTTATATTCATTGAGTTATACATCTGCTACATTGATATAGATACTGGTTCATCTATATCAATTCACCCTTATATAAGAGTAGATGTATGGAATTTATTTTAGAACCTTGGCACTGGTTTGTATTGGGCGTCGCTTTGATGCTTTTTGAACTAATTTTGCCGTCTTTTGCTGCGCTATGGTTTGGCGTTTCTGCAATTTTGGTTGGGATCTTATATTGGATCTTTCCATCCATGGACTTTAATGTCCAAATTGTGGTTTGGATTATTTTTGCCGTGCTTTGCACATTTTTGTGGTTCAAATTTATTAAGCCTTTATCAATTGATAAAACCAAAGCAGGTCTGTCGCGTGAAGCGACGATTGGCCAAGTGGGTATGGTGATTCAAACCCAGCTCAATCATGGCAGCGTTAAAGTTCGCTTCCCGATGCCTGTTTTAGGTTCAGACGAATGGCATTGCCGTACCCAAGATGCACTTCAAGTCGGTGATCGTGTTCGCGTGACCGATATTTTAGGCAATGATTTAGTCGTCCAACTGCACAGCAGCAACCACCCCACTGACAATCCATAAATAAGTGAGAAATGACATGTCTGGTGTTTCTATTGTTTTTTTAGCGCTCTTAGTTTTTGTAGCCGTCACCATTTTTAAAGGTGTCCGTATTGTTCCCCAAGGTTATAAATGGATTGTTCAGCGTTTAGGTAAATACCATACCACGCTCAATCCGGGACTGAACTTTGTGATTCCGTATGTCGATGAAGTGGCTTATAAAGTCACAACCAAAGATATCGTGTTAGATATTCCCTCTCAGGAAGTGATCACACGTGACAATGCGGTACTGCTGATGAATGCTGTGGCTTATATCAACTTAACCACGCCTGAAAAAGCAGTTTATGGTATTGAAAACTACACATGGGCGATTCAAAACTTAGTTCAAACCTCTTTGCGGTCTATTGTTGGTGAAATGGACCTCGATGATGCACTGTCATCGCGTGATCATATTAAGGCTAAACTCAAAGCTGCTATTTCTGATGATATCTCTGACTGGGGTATTACACTTAAAACTGTAGAAATTCAAGATATTAAACCTTCTCATACCATGCAAGCTGCGATGGAAGAGCAAGCGGCCGCTGAACGTCAACGTCGTGCAACTGTGACCAAGGCAGACGGTGAAAAACAAGCGGCTATTTTAGAAGCTGATGGTCGTTTAGAAGCCTCTCGTCGGGATGCAGAAGCTCAAGTGGTACTGGCAGAATCTTCACAGCGTGCAATTGAAATGGTGAGTTCAGCCGTCGGCGATAAAGAAATTCCAGTTGCGTACTTACTGGGTGAACAATACGTCAAAGCCATGCAAGATATGGCTAAATCTAATAATGCCAAAACTGTGGTATTACCTGCGGATGTACTGAATACGATTCGTGGTGTGATGGGACGTAATAACTAAATCTCCGCATTAATTAAAATGGGTCGTGATCTACGGCCCATTTTTATGCCCAAAACAAAAAAGAAGGCAAAGTTTGTCAATTTATGTTTAAATTTCACGTTATTTTTTTGACGTTTTAGGACTTATCGTTCGATTTCACCTACTTGGTTTAGGCAAATCCCATTGAGTCCCCTAATTAAACGCAATTGTCCAACGCCAAAGCGGATACCGTATGAGCTCCCTGAATCCCACCCTAATTACCTTTCTCTTTTATATTGTCGCCATGGTCGTGATCGGTTTACTTGCATACCGTGCGACCAGTAACTTTTCTGACTACATTTTAGGTGGCCGCCGATTAGGGAGCTTTGTCACTGCCCTTTCTGCAGGTGCATCGGATATGAGTGGTTGGTTGCTCATGGGTCTTCCGGGTGCGATTTACCTTTCGGGTTTATCTGAAATGTGGATTGCAATTGGTCTGATCATCGGTGCTTGGCTCAATTGGCTACTTGTTGCAGGTCGTCTCCGGGTACATACCGAAGTTCAAAATAATGCCTTGACCCTACCTGACTATTTCTCAAATCGTTTTAACGATCAAAAGAAAATCTTACGTATCGTGTCTGCTGTGATTATTTTGATTTTCTTCGCAATTTACTGTGCTTCAGGCATGGTTGCTGGCGCTCGATTATTTGAAAGTATGTTTGGTATGTCGTATAGCACTGCGCTTTGGATCAGTGCCATTGCAACGGTGAGCTATGTGTTTATTGGTGGCTTCCTTGCTGTCAGTTGGACCGATACCATTCAAGCGGGCTTTATGATTTTTGCCTTGCTACTTACCCCTATCGTGGTCATGTTGTCATTCTCTGATTTAAGCCAGTTCACTCTGGCACTAGAAGCAGCACGCCCTCAAGCGATGAATGTATTTGCTGACTTAAGTTTTGTCGCAATCATGTCTTTATTGGCATGGGGCTTAGGCTATTTTGGTCAACCGCATATCTTAGTCCGCTTCATGGCAGCTGATTCTGTTAAATCGATTCCCAATGCACGCCGTATTGGTATGACATGGATGACGCTCTGCCTCGGTGGCGCAGTTGCAGCAGGCTTCTTCGGTATTGCTTATTTCCAACAGCATCCAGAACTGGCAGGTGTCGTTACAGCAAACCCTGAAACGGTCTTTATGGAATTGACTAAAATTCTATTTAACCCATGGGTTGCAGGTATCGTATTGGCTGCGATTTTAGCTGCGATCATGAGTACCCTCAGCTGTCAGCTTTTAGTCTGCTCAAGTACATTAACTGAAGACTTTTATAAATCATTCTTACGTAAAAATGCTTCACAAAAAGAATTGGTTTGGGTCGGCCGTATTATGGTGTTAATGATTGCGTTGCTTGCGATCTATATGGCGGGTAATCCTGACTCTAAAGTCCTTGGTCTCGTAGCATATGCATGGGCAGGCTTTGGTGCTGCATTTGGCCCACTGATTATCATGTCATTGTTCTGGAAACGTATGACACTCAATGGTGCTTTAGCCGGTATGGTGGTTGGTGCAGTCATGGTCATTCTATGGAAAAACCTCTGGGGCGATACAGGCGTTTATGAAATTATACCGGGCTTCATCTGCTCACTCATTGCAATCATCATTGTGAGCTTAATGGGCAAAGCGCCATCTGCTGAAGTCACTGAAAAATTTGAAGAAGCAGATCGTATCTATAAAGAAAGTATTTAAGATCAATAGCACTTAAATTTAATTTCTAAGTTTTAATATCTGCAAAAAAGGAC
This sequence comes from Acinetobacter sp. YH12076, assembly GCF_013419525.1. Lineage (NCBI taxonomy): Bacteria > Pseudomonadati > Pseudomonadota > Gammaproteobacteria > Moraxellales > Moraxellaceae > Acinetobacter > Acinetobacter sp. YH12076. Next base: position 103,075 of record NZ_VOZY01000001.1, read on the forward strand.
GCCTAGCGTCCTTTTTTGTTTTTTATCATGTCATCCATTTAGCTATTCCGTATATGGTTTATTGACTTCTGTTCCAAATGTACTTGATTTAAAAAAGCCCACAACATGTTACATGTGTGGGCTGAGGTCTTTTACTGCGTCATATTAACTTTGACGTTTTAATAAAAACTGCGTGATCTTGTGTAATTCTGCCGCATCTTCTGCAAAATAATCCAAAGCTTGAAGCGCTTGTGCATGTAATTCTTCTGCATAAGCTTGCGCTTGATCGAGACCCATCAACGCAGGATATGTGGATTTATCCACTTGTTGATCTTTACCCGCTGTTTTACCCAATGCTTCAGTGTCAGCAATAATATCTAAAATATCATCTTGCACCTGAAAGGCTAAACCAATCGCTAGACCAAACTCGCGGAGTTTAGGAATAGCTTGGTCTGTACCATTAAATATCGTCACTGCCGCCATCATGATTGCAGCAGAAATTAAAGCACCTGTTTTATTTCGATGAATGTTTTCTAGTTCATCCTGACTGACATGCTTGCCTTCCGCTTGTAAGTCTAGAACTTGTCCATTAACCATTTTTGAAGTTGCAGTCGCTAAAATTTGCATTTGCTTCAAAATAATCGGTGCTTCAACGGCTGGGCCTTGATCAAAAAGACGGCTGCCTAAAACTTCAAAAGCCATCGATTGTAAAATATCGCCAGCAAGTAAAGCCGTATCTTCACCAAAAGCCACATGACAAGTTGGTTGACCACGACGAAGTAAATCATTGTCCATACACGGCAAATCATCGTGTGCCAATGAATAGCAATGAATAAATTCAATCGCCACCGCAGCACGGCGTACGGCTGCAAAATTGGTATTGGGTTTTAATGCTGCTGTTGCATAACAAAGTGCCGGTCGAACGCGTTTTCCACCCAACATCACAGCATGATACACCGCCCCTTTTAAGGGTTCTGGAATTGAAAATGCATCAAGCGCTGTCAGTAAATCCTGCTGAATACGCTGCTGCGCTTCTGTCAGGGCATGTGTGGAAACGTCTGTTAAAGAAGACACATTCACCTCAAATACTTTAAATATTTAACTGCTTCGTTCATTAGCAAATCGACTGCCAATGTTTTCTGTCAATTTTGACCTGTTGCATCATACTGCTTTCTCAAATCTTTCTCTATGTTACGGCCTAAATCTATGTATTTTTCCCACAGTCTGATGGTTTTTTAAATGTCGTTTCCTCAAATAGCGCCACATTTTGTCCATCATTAAAACAGGTACAATTTTTCGAGCCTTTTTTGGCTTGATACAAAGCCTGATCGGCACGTGCCAATGTTTCAAAAAATGACTCTGTTCCATCCCACAAGGCCACTCCGCATGAGATACTCAGTTGTAAAGCTTTATCTGCATAATTCATCGAAGAAGCATAGATTTGCTCACAACATTGTTGTGCAATCGAACATGCAGTCGATATAGCCGTGCGTGGCAAAATCATTGCAAACTCTTCCCCACCCATGCGATATATTTGTGCATCTGCGAGTTGACTAATTTTCCCCCTTAAAAGCTGCGCACTTTTTCTTAAAACCTCATCGCCAAACGCATGGCCGTAGATATCATTGATCTGCTTAAAATTGTCTAAGTCGAGCATCATCAAACAAATTTCATCGGCTTGTTCAACCGCGAAGCTTTTTTGCCACTGAGAAAGGTCTAAATCAAAACCTCGTCGATTTTTTATCCCTGTCAGATAATCAAAATAAACTTGTTGTTCGAGTTGTTGGTTATGTTTCAACAGCGATAATTCGAATTGCTTTAAATTCGTTATGTCCGCACAGCACAACAACACATGTTCCAAATCGCCACTTTGTTGAAACTTTGGTTTGAGCGTAAACCAATAATGCCGTTCATTTTCACTATACATAAAGGGTTCAATGCTATCGTTCTCTAAACAGCGTAAATCAAACTCAGAACTTGTGGCTTTGGTTTTTTGCTGCATCACAGACACGTGATTTAATACGATCTCTTGTAAGTCTGACTGAAATCGATGTTTAAATATTTGATTGGCGCATATCAGCTCAGCTGTCGCAGAAAATAACGCAGCAGGCATTGGCAACGCTTCTAATACAGCCAATTGTTCAGTAGGTAGGTCCGATTTTATTAAGTCTTTTTTAAGCATGGTTTCGCTACTTTTTTTCAGGGTAAAGCTACGCAAAATGCTAACAAAATTAATCTGACATAAATCACAGAAACTTTCTAATATTAAATGCAGTTCATATTATATAAAAATATATACCAATTCATGATTTGCTTATTCATATAAAAGATAAAGGCAAAAAAAAGCCCCTGCAAAGCAGAGGCTGATTTCAAATGAGATGTTAAATGCTTAATCTAAACTATCCGCAGGAATACGCACCCAGCCTTCCATTAAGACACGCGCACTTCGGCTCATCACGGCTTTTTTAACGACCCACTGCCCATTTTCATAAATTGCTTGCGCACCTACACGTAGCGTCCCAGATGGATGTCCAAAACGCACAGCTTCTCGCTCCCCACCACCCGCGGCTAAGTTCACAAGCGTCCCCGGTATCGCCGCAGCTGTACCAATGGCAACTGCCGCTGTGCCCATCATGGCATGATGCAGTTTCCCCATTGATAAGGCGCGAACCAATAAGTCCGTATCTTGTTCTGAAATATGTTTAGAACTCGAAGATGTATAGGCTTTCGGCTTTGAAACAAATGCAATCTTTGGGGTATGTTGACGCTGTTCTGCTTCAGCAATATCTGAAATCAAACCCATTTGCTGCGCACCATAAGCACGGATTTTTTCAAAACGGGCCAATGCCTTGGCATCACCATTGATCGCATCTTGCAGTTCAGTGCCGACATAACCAATATCTTCTGCATTTAAGAAAATGGTTGGAATGCCTGCATTAATAAATGTTGCAGGGAAACTGCCTTCATCGGGTACGGTTAAGGTATCGACCAAATTCCCTGTAGGGAACATAGCGCCGCCATCTTCACCATCATCTGCGGGGTCTAAAAATTCAATTTGAACTTCGGCTGCTGGGAAGGTTACACCATCTAGTTCAAAATCACCGGTTTCTTGTACTGCACCATCAGTAATAGGTACATGCGCAATAATGGTTTTTTGAATATTGGCTTGCCAAATACGAACCGTACACAAACCATTCTCAGGAATACGTGATGCCTCAACCAAACCATTTGAAATGGCAAATGCACCAACCGCTGCCGTTAAGTTTCCGCAGTTACCACTCCAGTCGACAAATGCTTTATCAATCGACACTTGTCCAAATAGATAGTCTACATCATGCTCAGGCTGTGAACTTTTTGCCAAAATCACGGTTTTACTGGTACTTGAAGTCGCTCCCCCCATCCCATCAATTTGTTTGCCATAAGGATCTGGACTGCCAATCACACGCAATAAAAGTTGGTCGCGAACTTTTCCAGCTTGTTGTGCCGCAAGCGGCAAATCATCTAGCTTGAAAAATACACCTTTACTAGTACCACCACGCATATAAGTCGCTGGAATCTTAATTTGGGGAGCAAAACTCATTTTTATTGAATCCTTAATCTTTATCATTGTGTTTTGGCAGAGCGTTCTTTTCTGCGCTTTTGCATCATACAATGTTTAATTGAAGTTTTAACAATCACATGACTTAAGTATAAAAAAACAACATTCGATACCTTTTCCATATAAAGCCAAGCATCAGAATTTCAATTAAAATAAAATTAATCTATTGATTCATAAATTTTTAATTTAGCATTTAAAACGAAAAATAGGTTATTAAACCTATAAATATTTTTCATCAATTTTGAGCTACTAGGCTATTCATTCTCTATACATTACAATTACCAAAATTAAACCATTCTCGGGAAGAGTAACTTGACTACCAATTCCTCCGAACTCAAGCGTGGCTTAAAGAATCGTCATATTCAATTGATTGCCATGGGTGGTGCAATTGGTACAGGCTTATTCTTGGGCTCAGCGCATGTGATTCAATCTGCTGGACCATCCATTATTCTCGGCTACGCCATTGGCGGTCTGATCGCCTTTCTAATTATGCGTCAGTTGGGTGAAATGATCGTCCATGAACCTGTAGCGGGTTCATTTAGCCATTTTGCATATAAATATTGGGGGAAATTTCCAGGTTTCTTAACAGGTTGGAACTACTGGATTCTCTATATTTTAGTGGCAATGACAGAACTCACCGCTGTTGCGAAATACATCAACTACTGGTGGCCTCATATTCCAGCGTGGGCATCTGTACTATTCTTCTTCGTGATCATTACTTTAGTAAACTTAGGTAATGTGAAGTTTTATGGTGAATCAGAGTTTTGGCTGTCGATTATTAAAGTCACTGCGGTTATTTCGATGATCGTATTTGGTTTGTATTTGCTACTGACGGCAGATGCCAACTCAACAGCATCATTTACCAACTTATGGAGTCAGGGCGGTTTCTTCCCAAATGGTTTTGAAGGCTTATTCTTCATGCTGGCTTTCTTGATGTTCGCCTTCGGTGGTATTGAACTGATCGGTATGGCGGCGGCCGAAGCTGAAAATCCCAAAGAAACTATTCCTAAAGCGATTAACCAAGTTGTATTTCGTATTTTGATTTTCTACGTGGGTTCTTTGACTATTCTATTGTCACTTGTGCCATGGAATCAGCTTGAACTAGGTGGTCTAGACAAAAGTCCATTTGTGATGATCTTTAGCCAACTGGGTATTGATTGGGCTGCACATTTACTTAACTTCATTATTTTAACTGCAGCACTGTCTGTTTATAACAGCGGTATGTATGCCAATAGCCGTATGCTTTACAGCTTGGCAAAACAAGGTAATGCCCCAAAAGTTTTCGCAAAAACCAACAAAAGTGGCGTGCCAATTCCAGCAGTATTACTTTCTGCACTACTGATTTTCGGTTGTGTACTCTTAAACTACTTCGTACCTGAAGATGCGCTTGGTCACTTAATGTATGTGGTTGTTGGTGTGCTTGTTCTGAACTGGGCGATGATTACCATGACTCACTTACAGTTCCGTCGTGCAAAACGTATTTTGAATTTTACAACATCATATCCCGCACTTTGGGCACCAGTCAGCAACTACATCGTTCTGATCTTTATTGCTTTAGTTCTATTTATTATGTGGACTCAGGGCTTTATGGAATCAGTTCTGATGATCCCTGTTTGGATTACAGTCATGTTATTAATGTTTAACTATCTTAATCCTAAAGATTTGAGCGACATTGATCCCAATGAAGTTCATAAAGACTAAGTAATTTAAAAAGTTATTGTTTCGGCAATAACTTTTTTTTTAGCTAAAATAGGAGTACATTAGCCTCCGTCTTGCGCTCTTAGCTTAACCGGATAGAGCAGTTGCCTCCTAAGCGACCGACGTGGGTTCGAGTCCCGCAGAGCGCACAATTTTTTAGACACCTCACCTCTCTGATTTGTTCAACTCACATTTATCAATAAAACTAAATTCAGAATTCTTAAATCCAATTTTTACATTTCAAATTCAAAATTCATCTCTGATTTTTTTAACTTAATCTTTGTTTTTACTGATATTACTCTTGAGAGTTTGTTTTTAAGAAGAATTGAATAGCACCTTTAGATTCCCTAACCATCTATTTGTCAATGCAAAAAACGACACATGGCGTGGTCTATAAGGCCAAAAAAATCAATTTATGACTGCCCATATCAAAATATTTTCAATTATTTTTAGGTTTAGAAAATAATGCAGTAACTAAAAATATTAAATAATAATCAAAATGTTATATGTATTAATTAGTACATTTACTCTAAATAGTTCGTTTTTCAATCATATTTTTTAATCTAGAGCATTTACTCTTATTTTAATTGTGCTATTTTTGTCACATGGAGTAACAATTAAGCCCAAGAGTATTAAAAAGTTTTCCATAACGAATATATGCAGTAACCATAAAAATCAAATTCGTATCTCAAGGAATGACGAAGAATGAAATTAAAAACTTTAGCTACAGCCATGATTCTTGCTTCAGTTCCAATGACAGGTGCTTTTGCAGCAGCACTAGATCGTTCAGGGCAATCTATTTCTGCATTTTTACAACCAGGGAACTATTTTGAAGCAGGTATTTCAGTTTTAGATCCGAATGTTTCTGGGAAGATGAACAGCACTGCTCCTGCAAGCAATCCAACATTAGGAGCTCTTGCTAATACATCACTAGATGACATGGCGGGTGATTACTATTTTCCACAAGCAGCATTAAAATTACAACTTACTGATAATTTTTCTTTTGGTTTACTATATGATCAACCTTTTGGTGCAGAAGCTAAATATAGTGCCACAGATAAAACATTGCCAGTCGCAGGTAACCCAGGCGCATTCCAACTAATGGGCGAAACGACTGAAGTCGAAGTTAACACCCAAAATATCTCGATGATCTTAGGTTTTCAGCCAATTGAAAATTTTAACATTTACGGCGGCGGTGTTTATCAAACAGTAAAAGGCGATGTTCAACTACGTGGTATTGCATATGGCGCAAACCAAGCTCTCGGTTTATATAATGCAAATATGAAAGAAGATAGTGCCGTTGGTTGGTTGGCAGGATTAGCTTACCAAATCCCAGAAATTGCTTTAAAAGCATCTATTACTTACCGTTCTGAGATTGATCACGAAGCTGCAACCACTGAAACTGGAAGCAGTGCTCTACTAGGCGGTGCTTTTTCAACGCGTGCTGACACTAAGATCACCACACCGCAGTCTGTTAACCTTGATTTTCAAACTGGTATCATGGCCGACACTGTCGCATTTGCAAATGTACGTTGGGTAGATTGGTCAAATTTTGCAATTCGCCCAACCGCTTTTGGTAAAGCATCTGAAACATTAGGTGCCCTTGGTCGTGGTCCTGTTGGTGGATTTGACCTTGTTGCTTATTCTGACGATCAAATCAATGCTACAGTTGGTATAGGTCGTAAATTGAGTGAACAATGGGCTGGTAACGTTTCTGTAGGTTGGGATTCTGGTGCAGGCAACCCTGTATCAACACTTGGTCCTACTGAAGGCTACTGGAACGTTGGCTTAGGTTTACAATTCAGCCCAGCGCCTAACTACTTTATAGCAGGTGGTGTTAAATACTTCATGTTAGGTGATGCTGAAGCACAACCTGCATCAATGTTTGGTACAAATGAATCAGTAGCATCATTTGAAGATAACGATGCATGGGCTTACGGTCTAAAAATCGGTTACCGCTTCTAATTCTCGGTATTAGTAGATTGGAAATATATCCAATCTACTATTGTAAAAATAATTTAATTCAAATGTTCATAGATTGAGCATTTGAATTTCTTAAGTTCAAAGATAAACATTAAGTTAAATACTCTATTTTTTTATTTATAAATCATAAACATAAATAACACCTTCTAGAATAATTACTCTAGCATTGCTTATTTTTTAACTTATACAGTTCATTTTTAGAGTAGCAACTCTTATTTACTGTTTTTCTATTTATGTTACTTTCCACACATTGAAATAACATCAAAAGTTACAAACAGGGAAAAGTATGCGCTTAAATCACCTTAGCTACGCAATTTTACTTACCGCTTTACCAACAGCATCATTATTTGCAGCGGGTCTAGATCGTTCAGGTCAGTCTATTTCAGCATTCTTACAACCTGGTAACTACGCAGAAGCTGGCATTTCTATTTTAGACCCAAAAGTAGAAGGTCAAGATTTACTGAAAAATAAAGTTGATGACATGGGTGAAGACTACTACTTCCCTTCAGCAGCAATTAAAGTACAAGCGACTGATAAAATTTCTTTAGGTTTGATCTATGATCAACCGTATGGTGCAGATGCAGCATACGACAGCAATTCATTTTTCTTCGGTTCAAACGGCACGGGTACAAGTGTTGAAGTTGATACACAAAACCTAACAGCGTTAATTGGTTACCAACCAACAGAGAACTGGAACTTCTATGCAGGTCCAGTATGGCAAACTGTTGAAGCAGATATCAAACTCCGTGGTTTAGCTTACCAAGGCCTTTCTGGTTATAACATCAAGATTGCTGAAGAAGAAGCATATGGTTGGTTAGCAGGTTTCGCCTACTCTATTCCAGAAATTGCTTTAAAAGCTTCTGTAACGTATCGTTCAGAAATCAAGCACAAAGCAACTGGTGAAGAAACTTATACGCTTTCATCTCCTATGACTGTTGCTCCTGGTGTTACTCTACCTACAGGTACTACGATCGGTTTAGCTGACGCTCGTGTTGATGCAATTACACCGCAATCTGTAAACGTAGATTTACAAACTGGTATTGCTGCAAACACTTTAGCTTTTGCTAACCTTCGTTGGGTTCATTGGGATCAATTTGCAGTAACACCACAAGCATTATTCCAACGTTCAGGCGGCAACAATTTAATTGATTATTCTGACGATCAGTACTCAATCACTACAGGTATTTCTCGTAAGTTCAATGATAAATGGGCGGGTACTGCAGCTGTGGGTTATGACTCTGGTGCAGGTAACCCTGTAACAACACTTGGCCCAACTGAAGGCTACTGGAGTGTTGGTTTAGGCGGTCAATACAGCCCTGCTGAGAACTATTTCATTCAAGCTGGTGTGAAATACTTCTGGTTAGGAGATGCGAAAGCGCAAACTGGCGGTACAGTTGTTGGCGAATTCAAAGACAATACTGCGCTTGGTTATGGCATGAAAATTGGCTATCGCTTCTAAGAATTAAAAAACTAAAAGCTCCTATATGGGGCTTTTTTTATTTTTGCATGTGACCCATTTCACACAATACATTTAGAATTTTATACAAGTTGCTTATTTTTCAAACAATTGATTTTATATCAATAATTTAATGGATATTTATTTTATATATTTAATAACAATAGTTTATCTAAAAATTATTAAAGTATTTATTCTAATTATTTAAAATCAACAGCTTTTTTTTACCCTAAGTTCAAATTTAGAGTCTTTACTCTTTTTTTTATTATGCTATTTTTTGGTGCAAGATATGATTAAAAAAATTACATATCTTTAAATTTTATTAACGCATTGACGCGTTTTTTATACTAGGAAAGTAGAAAAATGAACTTAAAAGCATTAACAAGTGCCATTTTATTTGCCAGCGTACCAATGACAGGGGCTTTTGCAGCAGCAATGGATCGCTCTGGGCAGTCAATTTCTGCATTTTTACAACCGGGTAATTATTTTGAAGCAGGGATTTCAGTTTTAGATGCCGATGTTTCTGGCAAATTAAAAGATAATTATACAGTTACAGGTGGTGGTGCAAATACAGCAAAATCAATTCAAGGTACTGAACTTGGTGATATGGCAGAGAGCTATCATTTCTACAATGCTGCATTAAAAGTACAAATGACAGATAATGTTTCATTTGGATTAATTTACGACCAGCCTTTTGGTGCTAAAGCAAAATATTCAACAAATGATAAACGCCAAACCGATAGTGTTTCACTCAAAACCAATGAAGTTGGCGCATTTACTGTCGGAGATGAAGCAACATCCGTTGATGTAAATACACAAAATTTATCATTTATTTTTGGATACCAACCAAATGAAAATTGGAATATTTATGCAGGTCCAGTTTATCAGACAGTTAAAGGTGATGTGACTTTACGTGGTTCTGCTTATGGTCCATTTGGAGGAGTTAACTGTCCGATTAGCGCTTGCAGTTTGAATTCCACAATTCAAGGTACTAAAGATAAATTTAATGGTTATGAAGCTCGTATAGCAGAAGATTCTTCTGTTGGTTGGCTTGCTGGCTTTGCTTTTCAAATACCGGAAATTGCACTTAAAGCATCAGTTACTTACCGCTCGGAGATTGAGCATAGTGTAACTCCTGATGAAGTTATGCCAGCTAACTCCCTGATGGGCGGCTTAGGTGGTATTAAACCTATGGTAGATGGTTATGAATTTAAAGAGGGTAAAACTGATGTAACCACACCACAGTCTGTAAATTTAGATTTTCAAACGGGGATTATGGCCAATACAGTAGCATTTGCTCAATTGCGTTGGGTAGATTGGTCGGAATTTAAAATACGCCCAAATAAATTTGGTCAATTAGCATCTGCTCTAACAAACAAAGTAATTGGTGACCCACGTGGCTTTGATTTAGTTGCCTACGAGAAGGATCAAATTTCGGCGAATGTGGGTGTCGGACGTAAGTTTAATGAACAATGGGCTGGCACAGTCATGGTTGGTTGGGACTCTGGGGCTGGCAACCCTGTATCGACTCTTGGCCCAACAGAAGGTTATTGGAGCCTCGGTTTAGGTGGACAATTTAGTCCAACACCACAAACATTTGTACAAGCCGGTGTTAAGTACTTCTGGCTAGGTGATGCAAAATCACAAGTTGCAAGTCATTTCGGTACAGATGAATATGCTGCAAACTTTGAAGATAACGATGCAATTGGTTATAGCTTGAAAATTGGTTACCGTTTCTAAGTTGCTTTAAAAACTTTGGATTAAACAAGAAAGGGCGCTATAAGCGCCCTTTTCTATAATTTGCTATTCAGAATTAAGCTGGAATATCACGAACTGAAGCATTACGAATCGCTTCTTTTAGTGCATCATAGCCATGAATTGGTGGGAACTGTGGAAATTCAGCAATCACATTGTCAGGCGCATCAAATAAGAAACCCGCATCCGCCTCACCAAGCATCGTCGTATCGTTATAAGAATCACCTGCTGCAATCACACGGAAGTTTAACCCATGCAATGCTTGAACGGCTTTACGCTTTTGATCAGGTTGACGAAGCTTATAAGCTGAGATCATACCATTTTCATCAGTTTCTAACTTGTGACAGAAAATCGTTGGCCAACCAAGTTGTTGCATTAATGGATGTGCAAACTCATAGAAGGTATCTGAAAGAATAATCAATTGAAAATGAGTACGTACCCACTCTACAAACTCTTTTGCACCTTCAAATGGCCCCATATCTGCGATTACGTCTTGAATATCGTTTAAACCCAAACCGTGTTGTTTTAGGATATTTAAACGCTGAGTCATCAACACATCGTAATCTGGAATGTCACGAGTCGTTGCTTCAAGTTCTTTAATGCCTGTTTTTTTCGCAAAATTAATCCAAATTTCAGGTACTAAAACCCCTTCTAGATCTAAACAAACGACTTCCATGCACTCTACCCTCTGTTAAGTGAAAAAAATTTTCAATATCATAGCGGAAGAATAAAAAAATGCATTGTTCTTTTTTAAATCTATTTTTTTCATAAGTATCTATTTTTTAGTGATAAGTGTGTTTTAGCATTTCAATTAAAATAGTTCTGAAATAAATTAATATAGGTTTTAACGTTCCAAGCCTATAGCCAGGACATTCATGACTACCATCCCTACTATTGACCTTGTCGATGCACTTGCATCCGAATATGCAGATAAATCACCTTCTGAGATTATGAAACTTGCGCTAAGCCAGCAAGGTGAAGTTGCGATTTCCTTTTCTGGTGCAGAAGATGTTGTACTGATAGATCTTGCATCGAACTTAGGGATTCCATTTCGTGTATTTAGTTTAGATACCGGTCGCTTACACCCTGAAACTTACCAATTTTTAGATACTGTCCGTAAACATTATAAAATTGATATCGAAATCTGTTTCCCAGAAAGTGATGCGGTACAAAAACTAGTAACAGAAAAGGGCTTTTTTAGCTTCTATCAAGATGAACATAAAGAATGCTGTGGTATCCGCAAAGTACAACCTTTGCGTAAAAAACTAGCCACTTTAGATGGCTGGATCACTGGTCAACGTAAGGACCAAAGCCCAGGCACACGTAATGAAATTCCAGTAGTACAAGCTGACCCAGGTTTTTCAGGTCCGGGCAAGCAATTAATTAAATACAATCCTTTGGCAAACTGGTCTAGTGCTGATGTATGGAACTATATCCGTCTAATGGAAATTCCATATAATCCACTACACGAACGTGGCTTTATTTCGATAGGCTGTGAACCATGTACTCGACCTGTTTTACCGAATCAACACGAACGTGAAGGTCGCTGGTGGTGGGAAGATGCAACCCATAAAGAATGCGGCTTACACGCAGGCAATATGAAAAAATAAAGAGCACAAAACCACTGCACAGCAGTGGTTTTTTCAACGCATCGATACACACAATTCCGTATCATTTCAACGTAAAAACGCTATACTGCAAATGACAATTTAATAATTCTAACAATGCTACTCATACATGAGCAGCTGTAGAAATTGCAGTGAGGCAATCAACGCTATGCGTCCATTACATCCTATTGATTTCATATTCTTAAATTTAGAGAAACGGCAACAACCGATGCACGTAGGTGGCCTATTTTTATTTCAGATCCCTGACAATGCACCTGATACTTTTATTCAAGATTTAGTCGCAGATATTCGTAATTCAAAATCCATTCCTATTCCTCCTTTTAACAATAAACTCAACGGCTTCTTTTGGGATGAAGACGAAGAGTTTGATTTAGATCATCACTTCCGCCATATCGCACTGCCGCATCCCGGTCGTATCCGTGAACTTCTGACTTATATTTCACAAGAACACAGTGCGCTGATTGACCGTGCAAAACCGCTTTGGACTTGCCATATTATTGAAGGCATTGAAGGCAATCGTTTTGCCATGTACTTCAAAATCCACCACGCGATGGTCGATGGCATTGCAGGTATGCGTTTAGTTGAAAAATCACTTTCGCATGACCCAGATGCTAAAAGTATTGTACCGCCATGGTGTGTGGAAGGCCCTCGTGCAAAACGCCTCAAACAGCCTAAAGTCAGTCGTATGAAAAGTTTGTTATCAACCATTAAGGGACAACTTGACTCAACTCCACGAGTTTTGTATGAACTATCACAAACTGTAATGAAAGATATGGGGCGTAACCCAGATTATGTATCTAGCTTCCAAGCGCCGAGTTCAATATTAAACCAACGGGTCAGTTCTTCACGTCGTTTCGCTGCTCAGTCTTTTGAATTTTCACGTTTGTCACATATTGCCAAGTCACTTGGTGTAACAATTAACGATATTGTGCTCGCAATTTGTTCAGGTGCATTACGTGAGTATTTAATTACACAAAATGCTTTACCTAAAAAGCCATTGATTGCCATGGTGCCTGCATCTGTTCGTACCGATGATTCAGATATGTCTAACCGTATTACCATGATTTTGGCAAACCTAGGAACCCATAAAGAAGATCCGCTAGAACGCTTGAAGATTGTGCGTCGTAGTGTGCTCAATGCCAAAGAACGCTTTAAGCGGATGAACTCGAATCAAATTTTAAACTACAGTGCTTTCGTTTACAGCGCAGCAGGTTTAAATATTGCATCAGGCTTTATGCCAAAACGTCAGGCCTTTAACTTGGTGATTTCAAATGTTCCCGGCCCACAAGAGCCGTTATATTGGAATGGTGCACGTTTAGAAGCGCTCTACCCTGCGTCCATTGTTTTGGATGGTCAAGCGCTTAATATCACCATGACTAGCTATTTAGATAAGCTTGAAGTGGGTCTAACCGCATGTCGTAATGCGCTTCCCAAAATGCAAAATTTACTAACGCATTTGGAAGAAGAAATTCAACGATTTGAAGCTATTGTGAACCAAGATTCCCCAAAGTTACAGGCGGTTAGCTAACCGCCTGCTTCACAACTTAGTATCAGTTCATCAGCAGATTGAACCATCCAAAAAATTAAAAACCCGTCTAAATTAAACAATCTAGACGGTTTTTTAATTTCTGAACATTGAGTGATTTTTGGAGCAATTTATGTGTATAAGCTAAAATTTAGGTGAACAAATCCGTTGTTATTGTTTAATTACGACTTGTAGATATGCACTGATAATTAAGTTTATTTTCCATTCTTTATAAAATTTTAGCGCATTAATAAATTTAGAATCGCGCGTTAGCGCTTTAACCCTCTGGATTACATTATTATTTATATTTCAATATTTAAGCTTTAATTGCTCGGCACTGTTTAAGTAACTGATGACAAGCAGAGCGAATCATAGACGCTGTAATTTGAACTTCATTACCACGCTCATCCACGATATAACCTGAATGGATCGCTTTTGTTTCAACGACAGTTTTAAGACCACTTTTCATTACTGTTTTACTAACACCCATAATACACCTCTTTTTGCTAAGCCATTTTCAAGTTCATTACGGGAAAACGGCTTTGGCTATTTGATGTGTCTAGTATTCAAAATAACAGTTCAAAAGTAAAATCTCAGTTGTAACAAGTGTTTAACGATATTCTGTTACAATTTCAGCTCAGAATGATATCGTATTGCTCTTGCGTATATAAATTTTCTACTTGGAACTTGATCACACGACTAATAAAGTGCTCTAAATCAGCTACCGCAGGTGCTTCAGCAGTTAACAATCGGTCAATCACCGACGGATGTGCCACCACAGTGAAACCACTTTGTGATTCATAAGCACGTGCATATCTCAAGATTTCACGGAAAATTTCATAGCAAACTGTTTCAGCCGTTTTCACATAACCACGCCCCTGACAGGTCGGGCAAGAATCACAAAGCAGATGCTCCAGAGATTCACGGGTGCGTTTACGGGTCATTTCCACCAAACCCAGCTCAGATACTTGAGTGATCTTGGTTTTAGCATGATCGCGCTCAAGCATTTTCTCAAACTGGCTCATCACTTCTTCTCGATGATGTGCTTCTTGCATATCAATGAAGTCAATAATGATAATCCCGCCCAAATTACGTAGACGGAGCTGACGTGCAATAACTTGTGTGGCTTCCATATTGGTTTTAAACACAGTGTCTTCAAGCGAACGGCCACCAACATAGGAGCCAGTATTGACATCAATCGTGGTCATCGCTTCAGTTTGATCGATCATCAGATAGCCGCCAGACTTAAGTGCGACACGTGTCTGTAAGGCTTTCTGAATATCTTCTTCGACATTGTACAAGTCAAAAATTGGACGCTCACCCGGATAATGCAGTAAGCGATTTTGCATACTCGGTACAAATTCTTGGACAAACTCTTGCAATTTGCCATGTACTTCTCGTGAGTCGACCTGAATTTTAGACGTCTCTTCATTAGCCAAATCACGGATGACGCGTTGTGGTAAAGGCAGCTCTTCAAAAATCAGAGAAGGTACGACAATACTGCGTTGTTTACGTTGAATGTATTCCCACAGTTTTGCTAAATAAGCCATGTCCTGCGCAATTTCACATTCAGGAATACCTTCAGCAGCAGTACGAACAATGACTGAACCCGGTAAGTTGTGTTCCTTTTGAATGTGTTCAATCATGCTACGCAAGCGGTCACGCTCTTCTTCAGACTCAATGCGCTGTGAAACACCGGTATGACTGCCATATGGCATTAAAACGAGGTAACGGGAAGGAATTGAAAGATCAGTCGATAGTCGTGCACCTTTGGTACCCAACATATCTTTCATGACTTGTACGGTGAGTACTTGCCCCGGTTGTAACAGCTCAAAAACGTTCGGGGTCGGTTGATTGCGCTGCCAGACCATATCATTGATATGTAAAAAAGCCGTTCTCGACAATCCAATATCAATAAAAGCAGCCTGCATACCCGGAAGCACGCGAACAACTTTCCCTTTATAAATATTGCCCACTAACCCACGCTTCACGGTGCGTTCAACAAATAATTCATTGACCGTACCGTTTTGAATCAACGCCACACGACATTCCATCGGTGTGACGTTAATCAACAACTCGTCAGACATATCAAAACTCAAAACATTATAAAAATTCTTGTGTTGCAGCAGTTAATTTAATGCCTTAACTGTCTGTAATAACTGTACGGTTTCATGCAAAGGCAGCCCAACGACATTGCTGTAGCTCCCTTCAATACAAGGAATATAGCGCGCAGCAATTCCTTGAATGGCGTAGGCTCCCGCCTTGCCCATTGGTTCACCTGTTGCCCAGTAGCTTTCCATGTCAGCTAGACTCAGCGTTTGAAATTCAACCTGTGTACGCACTACTATACTGTATATTTGATCTTTTGTACTGACACAAACACCTGAAAACACATCATGTTTTCGTCCAGAGATCATTTCCCACATAGAAAAAGCATGTGCTTTCGACGCTGGTTTTCCTAAAATGTGCTCATCTACGCCTAAACTGGTATCGGCGGCAATAACGATAGCATTAGGGAATTGTTGTTGTACTGCGCAAGCTTTGGTACGTGCTAAACGCTCTACATAATCCGCTACAGGTTCTCCTTCCAACACTGACTCATCAATATCTGGACTGAAAATTTCAAATTCCAGACCTAATTGTTGCAGTAGTTCGCGTCGTCGAGGAGAACTCGAAGCTAAAATTATATGCGCCATTTTCTCAGGAAGTAATACATGATTGGCCAAATGAGTAAGCTAGTAACAATTGGCTGCCAATGGCGAGCAAATGAAAACTGTGCCCCACCCATCACTTGAACAATCCACACAAACAGTAAATGCGCGAAAATTGCCATTGCAGCAATAATCCATAAATTACCAAATGTGAGGATACGACGTTCACGGGTTAAAAAGCGTGTCACAAATGCAATGACCACAAAACTCAGTGCGTTCATGCCAAAAGGCGCATCAGTCAATAAGTCGGTAAAGAGACCTGTGGCAAATGCAAACCAAACACCGCACCATGTCGGCTGACAAAGTACCCAAAATAGCATGATCATCATCATGAATAATGGGCGCCAACCCGATAAGTCATAAGAAAGCGGATACACCATCAGCACGGATGCCAAAATGATGGAAAAAATAATCGGAAATAATGGGTCGCGCTCTGTATGACGACTAAGCTTAGCGAGTGACATGCGGTTGCTCCATCGCTAAAGAATCGGAAAATAGCACAACCACATGATGACCACCTGCCAATTGGGCAGCAGGATTGATATCAATTTGGGCAAATTCACCGCTATTGTGACGACTGACTTTCGACACTGTACCTACCAAATAACCTGCTGGGAAATGTGCTCCTAGCCCTGAGCTATAGACTTTTTCACCGACTTTGATATTCGCACTGGTTGGAACATATTCCATCTTAAGTCGACCTAAGTCACCTGTACCCGTAACGATTGCGCGCATACCGGTATGCTCCATACGCACGGATAAAGAGTGCTCTTTGTCTGAGAGCAACATGACACGGCTACTATGCGGGTAAACATTGATAATTTGCCCCATAATACCCTTGTCATCAAGTACAGTTTGTCCCACTTTAAGCTGACTGCTGGCTCCACGGTTAATCACAATAATATGACGTAAGGGATCAGCATCAGTACCAATGACTTCGGCAATCTCCATACGACCATCAATGATGAGTGGTGTATCGAGTAGTCCACGCAGTCGAGTATTTTCAGCAGAAAGTTCAGAAAGTTTCTGTAAACGGACTTGAGCCTGAATTAACTCTGCTTGCATCGCGGTATTTTCACGACGTAATTGAGCTTCAGACTTGGTTTGTTGATTCAGCCATTCTCGCGATAACACTGGATAGCTTGCTAGTGCATAAATTGGATTATATGCCGCATACAAGACGTCTCTGGCCGGTTGAATTACATGTGGCATGCGCCAATCAAAGAAAAGCACCACCAAGCATGTAATCACCGCAATGATAAATGAGCGAAAAGATGGCGGTTGTCTTGAAAACAGTTGCGTTTGCACCCGCCGAGTCCTTTTCTTAGCCTACAAATAACATGTCATGATTAGGGTTATCGAAGAATTCGAGAACCTTACCGCCACCACGTGTAACACATGATAGTGGATCTTCTGCAACCACGACAGGAAGACCCGTTTCTTTTGCAAGAAGCTTATCAAGATTGCGAAGTAATGCACCGCCACCAGTCAACACAATACCGCGTTCTGCGATGTCTGAAGACAACTCAGGTGGCGTTTGCTCTAGTGCAGATTTAACCGCAGACACAATGTTTTGTAGTGGATCAGAAATCGCTTGAGTCACTTCGTCAGAAGTTACGGTAATCGCACGAGGTACACCTTCAGCCAAGTTACGACCACGGACTTCGATTTCCAAAGGTTTTGCACCTTCTTCTGGAAGCGCCATACCAACTTCTTTTTTGATGTTTTCTGCAGTGGTTTCACCAATCACACAACCATGTGCTTTACGCACGTAGTTAATGATTTGTTCATCAAATACATCACCACCGATACGTAGTGAGTCTGCATAGACACAACCTTGAAGTGAAATGATCGCGATTTCAGTTGTACCACCACCAACATCGACAACCATCGAACCACAAGCTTGCTCAACAGGCATACCTGCACCAATTGCAGCAGCCATTGGCTCTTCAATTAAGCGAACTTCACGTGCACCTGCATTGTATACAGCTTCACGGATTGCACGGCGTTCCACCAACGTCGATTTACATGGCACACACACCACGACACGCGGTGCAGGTGGGAACAAACGTTTTTCGTGCACTTTGCCAATGAATTGATTCAACATCGTTTCAGTGACTTCAAAATCTGCAATCACACCATCTTTCATTGGGCGAATCGCAGAAATATTTGCAGGTGTACGACCTAGCATTTGCTTCGCGTCAAGACCTACTGCGGCAACGATTTTTTGTGAACCACTGTGGCGAATTGCCACCACCGTCGGTTCATTTAATATAATGCCTCGTCCTGGCGCATAGATAAGTGTATTTGCAGTGCCTAAATCAATGGCAAGATCCGGCGAAAACAAGCCAATTAGTCGTTTTAGAATCACGGGGACGTTCTCAGTTAAACTTTTATATGGACGCAAGGTGGCAACTTTAACTAAATGTGATGATTTGAACAAGTCAATCGCTTATTATAAGCCACGATATTTTGAATTTTTTTAATACTGATTAGGTAATGTTATGTCTACATCGGATGCACAGCATTCTGCAGATCTAAATGCACAAACAGTTTCAGCGATTGCCCATCTGGCTCGATTGTCGCTAGATGAAGCGCAATCTGCTGACTATGCTCAAAGTTTAAATAAAATTTTAGGCATGATGGAAACCCTGAAAGGCATCGATACTGACGGTGTTGAACCACTAAAAAGTCCATTCGACAATCCGCAGCCCTTACGTGAAGACGTGGTATCTGAGACCAATCATCGCGAAGCATATCAAGCAGTTGCTCCTGCAGTACAGGATGGCTTGTACCTTGTTCCGCGTGTGATTGAATAATTTTTATTCAGATCAACATTTTTTCAAATTAAACGTAAAGAAATATTTCTCATGACAGATTTACATCGCTTATCAATTCGTGAATTGTCTGAAGGTTTGGCTGGCGCTAAATTTTCTTCACGCGAATTGACTGAACACTATTTAAAACGCATTGAAAAAATCGATGCTCAAGTCAAGTCATACGTGACCGTGACAGCTGAACAAGCACTTGCGCAAGCAGATGCGGCTGATGCTGCAATTAAATCAGGCAATGCAACTGCGTTGACTGGTGTACCAATTGCACATAAAGATATTTTCTGTACCCAAGGCATTAAAACCACTGCTGGTTCTAAAATGCTGGACAATTTTATCTCTCCTTACGACGCGACCGTTGTAGCGAAAGGTAAAGCTGCGGGCCTTGTCACTTTAGGTAAAGTGAACATGGATGAATTCGCCATGGGTTCGACCTCTGAAAATTCATTTTATGGCGCAACAGCAAACCCTTGGAACTTAAACCATGTTCCGGGTGGTTCTTCAGGCGGTTCTGCTGCTGCGGTAGCGGCTGATCTTGCTCCTTTCGCAACAGGTACAGATACAGGCGGTTCAATCCGTCAACCTGCATCTTTCTGTGGTTTGACGGGTCTTAAACCAACTTACGGTCGTGTATCACGCTTCGGTATGATCGCGTATGCATCATCTTTAGACCAAGGCGGCCCAATGGCGCGTTCGGCTGAAGACTGTGCTTACCTTATGAACGTGATGGCAGGTCATGATGCGAAAGATTCAACTTCGGTTGAAAAAGACGTCGATAACTACGTGGCGAACCTGAACGGTACAGCGGTTAAAGGCTTACGCATTGGTATTCCTAAACAATACTTTAACGTTGCCGGCTTAGATGCTGACGTGAAAGCACGTGTTGAAGAATCGTTGAAAAAGTTAGAAGAAATGGGCGCAATCTTGGTTGAGATTGACCTGAACATGACTGAAAGCTACGTACCAACGTATTACTTGATCGCACCTGCTGAAGCATCGTCTAACCTTTCTCGTTATGACGGCGTGCGTTATGGCTACCGTGCAGAAAACCCTGTGGATTTGATGGACTTGTACAAACGTTCACGTTCTGAAGGTTTTGGTAAGGAAGTTCAGCAACGTATCTTGATTGGTACCTACGCACTTTCTGCGGGTTACTACGATGCTTATTATGTGAAAGCACAAAAAGTACGTCGTTTAATTCAACAAGATTTCTTAAAAGCATTTGAATCTGTAGACGTGATTGCTGCTCCTGCTGCACCAACGACTGCGTACAAGATTGGTGCAAACTTATCTCCTGTAGAAATGTACTTGGGTGACATTTACACCATCGCGGTGAACTTGGCAGGTCTGCCTGCGATTAACGCGCCTGTTGGTTTTGACAAAGACAACTTGCCTGTTGGCTTACAGCTGATTGGTAACTACTGGTCAGAATCTCAATTGTTGTCTGTGGTGCATCAGTACCAACAAGCAACGGATTGGCATACACAACGCGCTGCGATTGCTGAGGAGAATGCATAATGTCTAAAAACGCTGCTAAACCAAAATCTAACCTGATTGATGGTTGGGAAGTTGTTATTGGTATCGAGATTCACACTCAGCTTGCAACCAATACCAAAATTTTCTCAGGCTCATCTACCACATTTGGTCAAGACCCAAATACACAAGCGAGCCTAGTTGACCTTGCAATGCCGGGCGTATTGCCTGTACTCAACAAAGAAGTGGTTGATCTTGCAATTCGCTTTGGTTTGGGTATCGATGCTTACATCGACCAAGCTTCTGTATTTGCACGTAAAAACTATTTCTACCCTGACTCTCCAAAAGGCTACCAAATTAGCCAAATGGACAACCCGATTGTGGGCTTGGGTCATATCGACATTCAACTTGAAGATGGTACGGTTAAGCGCATTGGCGTAACCCGTGCTCACCTTGAGGAAGATGCAGGTAAATCGATCCATGACCAATTTGAAGGTCAATCTGGTATCGATTTAAACCGTGCAGGCACACCTTTACTTGAGATTGTCTCTGAACCTGATATGCGTTCGGTTGAAGAAGCAGTTGCCTACATTAAAGCGATTCACACCCTTGTACGTTGGTTAGGTATTTCTGACGGCAACATGGCAGAAGGTTCGTTCCGTGCAGACTGTAACGTGTCTTTACGTCGTCCGGGTCAACCGTTTGGTACACGCTGCGAGTTGAAAAACCTCAACTCATTCCGCTTCATTGAACAAGCGATTAACGTAGAAATTGAACGTCAAATGGAAATCCTAGAATGGGACGGCACTATCGACCAAGAAACTCGTCTGTTCGACCCTGTGAAGATGGAAACCCGTTCAATGCGTTCTAAAGAAGAAGCGAATGATTACCGCTACTTCCCTGATCCAGACTTGTTGCCTGTGGTGATTCCAGATGCGCAAATCGAAGCGATTAAAGCGCAAATGCCTGAGCTTCCTGCTGCTCGTCGTGCGCGTTTCGTGGCTGACTTCGGTGTGACTGAGTATGATGCTCACGTACTGACACTGACTCGTGAAATGTCAGAATTTTACGAAGAAGTCGTTAAGGCTGCTGGCGGTGCTGCGCAAGGTAAGATTGCTGCAAACTGGGTAATGGGTGAATTCTCAGGTGCCTTGAACAAAGCAGGCCTAGACCTTACTGACTCTCCTGTATCTGCTGAGAAACTGGGTGGCATGATCGCACGTATTGTGGACAATACCATCAGCGGTAAGATCGCGAAACAAGTGTTCGGCTTTATGTGGGAAGAAGGCAAAACTGCGGACGAGATTATTGCGGAAAAAGGCTTGAAACAGGAAACTGATACAGGCGCGATTGAAGCGATTATTAAGGAAGTTCTTGCTGCCAACGAGAAGATGGTTGAAGAGTATAAATCTGGTAAAGAGAAAGCTTTCAACGGTCTGGTTGGTCAAGTGATGAAAGCGTCACGTGGTAAAGCCAACCCTGCTCAAGTGAATGAATTGATGAAGAAATTGATTGGTTGATCTATTCGCTAATTATTTGATTTCATGTTATAAAAACCTCGCTTAATGCGGGGTTTTTTTATGGGAGAAAGTATGGAAATTAAAATTTACTTTAATAAAACTAGTGCACCCCCGCTATTAGAAAACTTTTCAGGTTATCTCATTTTACTCTCTCCCTCTAATTGGGATGATTTTGGATACAAAACAACGTTTAATATCCATATTTGTGACTATTCTAAGAACCCTTGTATAAAGAAAAGTTTTGGTATAATTAAAATTGGTCAACTTGCGCAATCACCAACAAATAGTATTTTTGAAACAGAATATTTTAAATACTATTTTGATTTACCTATCCCACAACGCTTTCTAAACACACTACCAAATAATTTATTTTCTTTGCCAGAATACGAACACTTTTATTTCGATCTAGAAAATTATTTCTCGGAGGACTTAACTTTACTTAGTTCCTTTTACGAAAAAATTAGAGATATTGTTAAAAATAACTTACAGCATCAGATTCTAACTGAAAACTTTTTTATTAAATCCTTTAAAAGGACGATGTGTTTTACTACTCAACAAGAGTTTCAATGGTTATATGAAAAAACCAAATCTATAGATATTTTTGAAAAAAATATATTGAAAGCTAAGCAAATTCTTAACCATAAATATCCTGCTGATTTAGAAGAAGATATTAATATAATGCTACATGGTTTTCTTATTGCTACATTAGAGAATTATCTTGAAACAACGTTCATTACAACTGTACTTTCATCAGATAGCTTTATCCTCAAGCAAGCTTTAAACGATGGCTCAACCAAAGATTTAACATTCAAAATTCAAGAATTAAATAATTGGAAAGATACTCTTAGAAAAAAAGTAGAAGACTCTCTTAAAACAAAATCATTCCATAATGTTCAAACTGTTATTCCTATATTTAAGACAACATTAAACTGTGATATTCCCAAAACTACTTGGCTAGTGCCAGCCGTTGAGAAAAGACATGATTGTGCTCATAGAGCTGGGTATACTAAAGAACAGAAGAAAATACGAATCTCAAAAGAAGATATCGATACCCTTATTACAAATATCAGCGAATTCGTTAGCAAAATACAACTTCAAATTCTAAAAATAGATTAAATGTTCTCTCTCCTTTTAAGAAAGAATTATTAATTTATTTTCATAACTTTATTTATAGAATCAATCCAAACACTTCATATCTAAAACAACATAAGTATCAAAAAAAGTATCCTCCCTCACCAAACTCGAAGACTTAGGACGTGTTCAACTTTCAAAGTCCTTCTTTATGCGCGACTTCATGTGTAGCGAAATCACCAACTGGTACGGTGTCCCCAACTTTCCAGACCATCCCGAAATTGCGATTCGTACAGGCACACGACTCTGCGAAGAACTACTTGAACCTCTCCAAGACAAATTTGGACGCATCACCATTCGATCCGCTTATCGTTCGCCACAAGTGAATCAACTTGGCAACGAAAAAGGACATAACTGTGCTAGCAATGAAAAAAACTTTGCCAGCCATATTTGGGACTATCCCGACGAAAAAGGTTACGGCGCAACAGCGTGTATAGTCATTCCTTCATTTCTAGAACTGTATGAAAAAGACCAATCCAACTGGCAACAACTTGCCTATTGGATTCATAACAATCTGAACTATAGCCACCTACAATTTTTCCCAAAACTGTGTGCTTTTAATATTGGTTGGCATGAACAACCTGCACGCGAAATTTATAGCTATATTCAGCCTAAAGGCTATTTATTGAGGAGCGAAACGGTGAATCCAGTATTTGAAAAGTTTTATCCTGATCTGCTGTGATTTATCCCACCTTACGCAACAGTGTTGCTCACCCCAGTGGAAGAGATAGTATCATGTGATTCTTTAGGTCCGTAAAGTTCCCTCTCTTCTCAAGAGATGAAAAGCACTGCTGTGTAAGGGAGAGGTTTTAGAAAGCTATTATTGTAAGTAAGATTTAAAATCTTTAATTAAAATAATAACAAATTCAAATAGATCATTAGAATTTTATGTGTAAACTTAGCGAGAATATCTAATTAAACCTTTATCAAAAAAGAATAACAAATGTCACTACTACAAATTTTACTTTCGATACTAGGCATCTGTTTCGTTCTTTGGATGTATGGCTCTGTAAATACTGACAGAGAACTAATACCTAAATTATCTCAACTAAAAAAAGTTTGGAGTGTAAAATTTCTGTATCGATTGTTTTCGCCCATTCGTTATATCTTCAATAAATTTAACCAATTTCTATTATTCTTAAAGAAAAACGTTAAAAATTTCTTCAAATTTCTTGTCGAAATAACCTTTGAAATTTTATTCAACTTAATCCTGCGTGGGATTTGGTTTATCATAAAAAGTATATTTTTAGCTATTTTCAGAATATTTGACTAAAACTAAAAGGACTACTTTTCTTTTCATACTTAGATAGCTTTGGAAAGCTAATAGAATTTGAGCGCGTTCAACCTTTAAAATCATTTTTTATGCGTGACTTCTAATTACCCTCACCCCAGCCCTCTCCCTCCCATAGGGAGAGGGCGCGTCACAACATCAATTCAATACGCGTTGTTCCCTCTCCTTTTAGGAGAGGGTTAGGGAGAGGTTTGATAAAGACATCTGGGACAAAATTAATAAAGTTTTTATAAAGAATAAACCTTAAAGCCCTTCCAACTGAGCTTCACACCCCGCCCACTCATTTACATTACGCAAATACTTTAATGGTTTCATTTCAACTCGTTCACCAGAAGGCAAAATTTCTTGAACTTCTAGGGAACATTGATTCCCACCCTTTTGGTCCAACAATTCATAATTATTATTTGAAGCAAATTTATAAACAGCATTTACACTACAACCACGCATTTCCGCACCTGTATGCCAGCTCTTATAAGCACTTAAAGCTATAAAACGTTCCGCAGGTAATTTAAATTCTGCAAACTGAATATTTTGAGGTGGGTATGGCATATTTAATGTTTTAACTTTATAACGAATATTGCTACCTAAACCATTAACACTTTCCACTTCAGGCGACATGAGAAACTTAGGCTGCATTGACGTCATACATCCATTTGGAAATAATCGCACACTGAAATTTTGGCCTTGCTCAATCCGAATACTACTAGTCAAAGCTTCTGTAGAATCTTGATATAACTTATGACCAATTAATTTTTTTGATTGATTTACAACATTTGCTGTACAACCGGTAAGTGCTGTTGCAACTAAAAGCACAATACATATTTTTTTCATTATCCACTGCTTCCAGTTTAAAATTTGACTGATTTTATTAAAAATTAATCTAAATTTAAAACAATTTAATTAATTTTTTTACTGTAGATATATGTATCGGTACAATCTAAAGCATTTCACTGTTCTATTTTTAGAAAAATCTAATGCAAATTTCGGTCTGTAATCCATAAACATCGCCTACCTATAATTCAAACATGATTTAAAAAACTGAATGAAATAGGCACAAGAAAATGAAATCAACCATCTTAGCAGCACATCAATACGGCCAACCCGAAGTCCTCGAATTTGCACAATACGAACTACCACCATTAGCTTCTGGCATGGCACGTATTCACGTCAAAGCCTCTGGTATCAACCCAATTGATGCCCGCCGCATGACAGGTGAATTTAAACATGCAGCCCTACCGCAAACCTTTGGTACAGAATATGCAGGCATCATTGCAGAAGTAGACGGCTCACAATATGAATGGGCTGTAGGCGACGAAGTGCTGGGTTCAGGCGGTGCTTTTACCCATGCCACCGTGATTGATGTACCACTATCAAATTTAATCCGTAAACCAAAAAATATTGATTGGTCTATTGCGGGAACAATTGCAGGCGCAGCACAAACAGCCATGACCATTTTAGATGAAATGGGCCCTGCTCAGTCCTTACTAGTACATGGTGGTTCAGGCGGTGTCGGTTCGATTGTCGTACAGCTTGCAGTAGAAAAAGGCATTGAGGTTGTAGCAACGGCCTCGGCTGCCAATCAAGACTATATTCGCAAATTAGGCGCTATAGCTGTCACCTATGGAGAAGGTTTAGTTGAACGTCTAAAAGCAGTACATCCAACACCTTTTGATGTTTCAATCGATATGATTGGCTCGGAAGAAGCGACTCAAACCTCTCTTGCTGTAGTCAAAGTTGGCGGATTTATGGGAAGTATTGCTGGCAGAAAATTATCTTCCAATAAAATTCAGCCAGTATGGGTTAAACGTAACCCAAAAAACCTACAGCATGTCGTTAATGGCATTGCTGACGGCAGTTTTACGTGGACAGTCAGCCGTGAATATGCATTTAAGGATGCACAGCAAGCCTATGGCGATATTTTAGAAGGTCATACCAAAGGTAAAAGTGCGCTGATTTTTTAATAATAATTAGCTGTTCCAAAATGTA
This sequence comes from Acinetobacter sp. YH12076, assembly GCF_013419525.1. Lineage (NCBI taxonomy): Bacteria > Pseudomonadati > Pseudomonadota > Gammaproteobacteria > Moraxellales > Moraxellaceae > Acinetobacter > Acinetobacter sp. YH12076. Next base: position 129,640 of record NZ_VOZY01000001.1, read on the forward strand.
AATGAGCGCTAAAACAGGCTCATTTACATCGTTATTTAACTTTAAAATGTGTATTTCAAATTTAAAAATCTTATCGAGTAATCCCCAGTTTATTCCAAATTTCTGGGGTTAAAAATTTGGCCACCAATTTATTCAAATCGACATAACGCAGTACGCCTTGTAATTGTTGTTTAATTTCAGGCGTCTTTAATATTTCATCCCCAGTAATACTACCAAGCTCTTGAAAACTTTCGCCTACAGCCTGTAGACCGTCGGCTTTAATTACAGCCTGCGTTTGTGTAGAACATTGTTCAACCAAGATTCGCTGCATCACTTGAGCCAGATTTTTATCGAGTTGCGTTTTTTGCGCATCGCTGACATTACTGTATTGTTTTAAATCTGGATGCGCTGCCAAGGCAGAAAAGGTCCATTGTAGAACTGCCGTTTTATCCGCCGCAGTGGTCGATTTCACTAAACATTGACTAAGCTGATCCACCGTCGGACTCGCCAAACTCACCTGAGTCGTCCCGAGCATCATGAGCGTCAATAAAGCCAAACCTGCTGGTCGTGAAAAACGTAGATGTAATTTTTTAGAAAAACCGTAAGCCATAGACCAAACTCCTAAAACTTGAGTCACCTTTGTATCATGAAGTTCTGTATTTGCTGTTTGGTCTATGTAACTCAACTATTCATTTTTGCTAGTCGGTGCATAGATGAGAGGATGAATCGTTGGCCTTCTATTCCAATACCAGTAAAAATGTCCATGGGTATCGAGCAAACTATGGGTGGTCAATGTCGATTTATTACTGTCACCTCGCCAACAGGCTAGTGCTGCATTACGGTTATTATGTAGGTCAATAAACTCGGGATTCGAATATTTTGGTTTTGCAGGAATGTATAAAGCATCTCCCGGATTGACCCATAAATCTGCCAAGTAAATCTTACCTAGATTTGGAAAATAACGTCCCACTGAGATGACTAGAGGCAATTGATCCTGATCGGTCGCGCTAAAAATATGTGGAAAGTCATGATGTTCTAAATCAGTAATGACAAATGGCGTTAAAGTTTTACAGCCATTTAAATTTGATGTTGCATTTTCATAAGGCAAATAATGCCCTGCCATCATGCCGTATTCATAATGAATTTCTGACAGTAGTTTTTGATTTGAATGAATCTGAATCGCTTCACCTGCATGGACTAGGGTGATACCAAAAGCTGCCGCGGTTTCTTTGGTTGCCACCAATGGCATAAACTCGAAGTGTTGCCCTTCAAAATCAAGCTCCGTTTGCTCCCCCCAATTGGTAATTTTAGTCGAAATTTCAGAAGGAACCTCGTAGCCATTTCCCATCGTCATTTTCGCATTGGTGGCCGACTCGGTAATTAAATGAATCCCTGACCCAAGTGATGCTAAATATGTTGGATGCCCACGATCATTCAAAAAGAAGGGTGTTTGCTCGATATTGACTGTAATTTCAGCCAATTCCCGATCAAATAATGGTGCATTAAAATAAGTTTCATTTACTGAACTCATGGTTTTTCCTTATTATTTTTAAAACTTTATCTGAATACATCATTGGATCAGGATAAAAGCTTATTTCCCCAAATGGCTTTTATCCTGTTGAGGTTTATTTCATACGATTCAACATATTTTTTGCCCCTGCATGGTTATAGTTAGTCGCTAAGTTTTGTAGGATGCCTTTTGCTCTTGCATTGGCGTTTGGGTAACTTTTGCTATAAGCAGGCACTGACGTTAAGCATTTTGCAACGAGCATGCCTGATTCAGCATAGGCTCTATTGGCATTTGCACCATTTAATTTGCCATAGCTATAAGCGCGCTGTGCATTATTACAAGCGGTAACTTGGTTTTTACCCGCATTTAAGTCACGTCGTGCATTCACATACAGGCGCATTTGTATCTGCTGCGATGTTTCTGCAACTGGCTTCGCCGTTGATTTATTTTCAGGCTCTTTGGCTTTAGTTTCTTTTTTAGTCTCTACTTCTTTTTTTGCTTCATCTTTCGCATTGTTTTTTGTTGTCGTTGCTTTGGCTTTGCTTGGTGTGGCTTTTTTAACTACAGTTTCTTCTTGTTTATTATAGTTTTTGCGACGTTCTTCAGGTCCAATAATAGCTGTATACAAACTCACTAAGCGGGTTTCAGAACGGTCATTCGATTTACGCTCTGAAACGGGTTCAATAGCAACCATCCAACGTTGTCCATCTGCCTGACTACACTGAAACACACCTGTGCTCTGTTTTATACTGCTATAGGTCGCTAATAATTTACGACTCCATGCATTTTTGACTTGGTTCAAATTGCTTTTATTCAGTTGAATAAATTTGCCATTTTTGGCTTGGCAGTAACTGCTCATATTTTGCTTGGGTATGAGCGATTCTGCTTCCATATTTTTCTTTTGTGGTCCCCAATCATAGACGTATTCTTTCGCCTTGCCATTTGAGCTATTTAGCCCTTTTTGATTGATCACTTCTTGTGGTGATGCATAATGATTAAATGAATTTGGGTTTAAACTCTGCATGGTGGTACAACCATGTAATGCAAATCCAATACTCCCCACCCATAAAATTGCCTTTAAATTCACAGCAAAAATCTCAAAAATTTCACCCTTAAAAAATAGCGTAATTTAGTGCCTTTCACAATTTTATAATCTTGATTTTATTTATTATTTTTATAAATTTAATCACTAAAATCGCATACGTTTGAGATCTATACACATGTTGTTCATTTTAATTTGATGAATTTCACATTTCATTTCGATCTAGTGGTGTTTATGAAGAACATAAAAAAGAGCCTCCGAGGAGGCTCTTTAACTAAGAGCTTAATTTTATTAATTAATAAATGAGATGATTTCCTTTTATGAGCTCTTCAAGGGTCGATGCTTCATTAATAGTCAATAAATCAACTTTACTATTGTACGTTGTACCAGCACCATCGCGGTCAATAGAAATAGTCGAAACGCCATTGCTAGTTGTAACGCTCACATAACTAGCAATGTTGGCTGCAGTCGCGCCGGAGAGTAATGAACTAATATCAATGACATCACCTTGCGATTTACTGAAATCACTCCAAGTATCGTGGCCATTACCACCCAGAGCATCTGTCGAATTCAATACATTAAATATCAATGTATCTTGACCTGTGCCTAAGGTGAATGTTTCTGCTCCACCCTGCGATACAGCAACATCATCACCAGCCGTCCCACCTGTAGGATTTCCAATAAGTACAGACTCTTTACCAAGAGTAATACTTAGAGTAGAACTTGCACTTGAACCGTCTAGAGTCTCTACTTTATAAGTAAAGACATCCACTTTGCCTAGGTCGCTAACTTTACCATTTGCAAGGTAACTATATGAACCGTCTGCATTGATTGTCAGTGTGCCATAGCTTCCGACAATTGCAGTTCCAGTTCCTACATTATAGCCAGCTGGTTCAGTTGTACCCGCTACAGCTCCGAGCTTGAAGCTAGAAGAATACAAGGTGTCCTCACCAGCACTATCTGTACCAGTAATGACATTACCTGTCACCGCAGCTGCAGTATAAGTTGGCGCTTTCACATCAAGCTGGATGTTATTTATACCAAACTGCGCCGTCAAGGTATTATTAAAGTCATAAAGCGTTACACCATCACTGCCAGAAACTTTTAATGAATACGTCGCATCAGATGTTCCGGTATTGGTGACTTTATAGTAATGAACGGTACCATTTTGAGCCGCATTGCTAGTCCAAGTCGCCAGAGTACCGCCAATTAAAACACCGTTTTGAGATAACGTAACCGTAGTTGTGTAGTTAGTGGTTTGATTATTAGTAACAAACGTACCAAAGTCCTGCGTTACATTGGCTGGAACAACTGTTGTAAACGCAATATATGCCGTTTGACCCGCAGCGACTGTGAATGTGCCGCTATCATCAGGAATAGATTGTACGCCTAGTGTCGTTTGACCCGTTGTTAAGACAGATCCAGCTGCATCACCGTTTCCATTTACAGCTACATTATATTGGTTAGCGAGTGTTGCTGCTGTCCCATCCACATCTGCGACCAGAACATTTGTAGCTTTCGTTGCCTCTTGTGCTCCAGTTTTTCCAGTCCAATCTAGATTCACTAGAGTCGAATCCAAACGAATATAAATATTTGCTACAGAACTATGTCCATCTCCATCCGCAATTGTATAACTAAATGTATCCACTTTACCTAATGCTGTTCCATCCGCAGTCATTTGATAGCTATATGTACCATCCGAATTAATCGTTAATGTGCCATATTGCCCCTCAATTACTGTAGGTGTTCCAGCAACTACACCTTGGTTGTCAGCACCATGTGTAACTGTGGTTACTTTGACATCAAGACCAACTGGGTTAATCACATCATTATCAAATACATTGCCTGTTACTGGGTCAGTATTGTTAATGGTTGCGATAACTGTGCCATTTGCATCCAAGTTCAATGAACCAAGTACATTCAACGATAATAGTTGCGTTAAAAGATTATTCGTTTCAGAACCATTTGGAGCAAGGACAAAACTATAATTACCAGCCTCGTTTAATGTAACAGCTGCACTGCCACTAGCAGTAAATGTAAGTAAGGCGTTATTTAATGTGTACACATTTTCAAGGACATTATAAACTTCATACTTACCCGCCCCATTGTCTTTTAATATCACGAGATCCATCGTGCCGTTAACACTTCCACCAGCCAGAAGGGCATCAACAAGTGCCCCCAATGCTCCTGCTGTTAGACCTGTTGATCCTGATGCCGTCAACGTAAAATTAAGTGTTTCATTGTTTGCAACTGTAATTTTTGGATTTGTTGAAGTGCTTAAATCAAGACTAATTATACCTCCAAGCACACCTGCATTCGCTAATGTGAAAATACTTCCTTCGATATCAGCTCTGCTCTCTGTTGTGCTTAACTCATAGTTTGTTGAATTTTGATCGTCATCTGCAGTGATATTATGAGTCACCGCTGGAATCACGATATCCGTTAACGCATCAATACGGTCTTGGAATGCGCCTGCTTCTGTTGGGAAGTCGGCAACAATGCCATCTACCGCTGCTTGCGCTGCAGCTTTCGCAGCTTGAGCATCCGCTAGATCTTGGGTTAAAGCATCCACTTCGGCTTGGCTGATTGAGTTATCCGCTTGCGCTGCCGTCAAGGCATCCGCCGCATCCTGATACGCTTGCTCTGCCGCTGCTACCAAGTCTTCTACCGCTGCAATTTCTGTTGCATCGTCAACACCGTTGTTGTTGCTGTCCGTCACCGCTGGAATCACGATATCCGTTAACGCATCAATACGGTCTTGGAATGCGCCTGCTTCTGTTGGGAAGTCGGCAACAATGCCATCTACCGCTGCTTGCGCTGCAGCTTTCGCAGCTTGAGCATCCGCTAGATCTTGGGTTAAAGCATCCACTTCGGCTTGGCTGATTGAGTTATCCGCTTGCGCTGCCGTCAAGGCATCCGCCGCATCCTGATACGCTTGCTCTGCCGCTGCTACCAAGTCTTCTACCGCTGCAATTTCTGTTGCATCGTCAACACCGTTGTTGTTGCTGTCCGTCACCGCTGGAATCACGATATCCGTTAACGCATCAATTCGATCTTGCAGTGCATCTTTGTCCGTACTGTCTGGCAAGGCATCCACTGCATTTTGTGCTACATCTTTAGCATCTTGCGCATTTTTTAAGGCATCTTCTAAAGCAGCTTTTTCTTCAGGTGTGATTAAGCCATCTGTATTCGCATCAGTGAGTGCATCTTCTGCTTCTTGATACGCATCTTCTGCTGCTTCAACAAGATCTGTGGCTAAATCAACTGGATTTTCTGTGCTGTCATCAACTCCGTTTTCATTGGCATCGTTGACTGCTGGAATAATGATATCCGTCAACGCATCAATACGGTCTTGGAAGCCATCTTTGGCATCTTGCACGGCTGCAGGTGCCGACGGTAAAGCATCGACCGCATCTTGCGCTGCGTCTTTGGCGTCTTGTGCCGCTTTGAGGGCTTCTTCAAGTTCAGCTTTTTCGGTTGGGGTGATTAAGCCGTTTGATTCAGCCTCTGAAAGTGCATCTTCTGCTGCTTGGTACGCATCTTCTGCGGCTTTTACTGCCGCTTCGGCATCGGCAATTTGTGCATCCACTGCATCATCAATACCGTTGCCATCGGTATCTGTCACCGCTGGAATGGTGATATCCGTTAAGTTATCTAGGCGATCTTGGAAGCCATCTTTGGCATCTTGAACAGCTGCAGGTGCAGATGGCAAGGCATCAACCGCGTCTTGTGCTGCAGCTTTGGCATCTTGTGCCGCTTTGAGTGCATCTTCAAGTTCGGCTTTTTCGGTTGGCGTAATTAAGCCATTTGATTCAGCCTCTGAAAGTGCATCTTCTGCTGCTTGGTACGCATCTTCCGCTGCTTTCACTGCTGCTTCGGCATCAGCAATTTGCGCATCCACCGCATCATCAATGCCATTACCATCTGCATCGGTCACAGGTGGAATCACGATATCCGTTAAGTTATCGAGACGATCTTGTAAGTCGTCTTTATCTGTTCCTGCTGGCAAGGCATCCACTGCATTTTGTGCTGCATCTTTAGCATCTTGCGCATCTTTTAAGGCATCTTCTAAGGCCGCTTTTTCTTCAGGTGTGATTAAGCCATCTGTATTCGCATCAGTGAGTGCATCTTCTGCTGCTTGATACGCATCTTCTGCCGCTTCAACAAGATCTGTGGCTAAATCAACTTGATTTTCTGTGCTGTCATCTACGCCGTTTTCATTGGCATCGTTGACTGCTGGAATAGTGATATCCGTCAACGCATCAATACGGTCTTGGAAGCCATCTTTGGCATCTTGTACGGCTGCAGGTGCCGACGGTAAAGCATCGACCGCATCTTGCGCTGCGTCTTTGGCGTCTTGTGCCGCTTTGAGTGCTTCTTCAAGTTCCGCTTTTTCGGTTGGGGTGATTAAACCATTTGATTCTGCATCCGCTAAGGCATCTTCTGCGGCTTGATACGCATCTTCTGCGGCTTTTACTGCCGCTTCGGCATCGGCAATTTGTGCATCAACTGTATCATCAATACCGTTGCCATCGGTATCTGTCACCGCTGGAATGGTGATATCCGTCAACGCATCAATACGGTCTTGGAAACCATCTTTGGCATCTTGTACTGCTGCAGGCGCTGATGGCAAGGCATTCACCGCGTCTTGTGCTGCATCTTTGGCATCTTGTGCCGCTTTGAGTGCATCTTCAAGTTCGGCTTTTTCGGTTGGGGTAATTAAGCCGTTTGCATTGGCTTCTTCTAATGCATCTTCTGCTGCTTGGTACGCATCTTCCGCTGCTTTCACTGCTGCTTCTGTATCAGTAATTTGCGCATCCACCGCATCATCAATGCCATTACCATCTGCATCGGTCACAGGTGGAATCACGATATCCGTTAAGTTATCGAGACGATCTTGTAAGTCGTCTTTATCTGTTCCTGCTGGTAAGGCATCTACCGCATTTTGTGCAAGTTCTTTGGCATCTTGCGCATCTTTCAAGGCATCTTCTAAAGCAGCTTTTTCTTCAGGTGTGATTAAGCCATCTGTATTCGCATCAGTGAGTGCATCTTCTGCTGCTTGATACGCATCTTCTGCTGCTTCAACAAGATCTGTGGCTAAATCAACTGGATTTTCTGTGCTGTCATCAACTCCGTTTTCATTGGCATCGTTGACTGCTGGAATGGTGATATCCGTCAACGCATCAATACGGTCTTGCAAACCATCTTTGGCATCTTGCACGGCTGCTGGTGCAGACGGTAAAGCATCCACTGCATCTTGCGCTGCGTCTTTGGCGTCTTGTGCCGCTTTGAGTGCTTCTTCAAGTTCTGCTTTTTCGGTTGGGGTAATTAAGCCGTTTGCATTGGCTTCTTCTAATGCATTTTCTGCGGCTTGATACGCATCTTCTGCCGCTTTCACTGCCGCTTCTGCATCGGCAATTTGCGCATCAACGGTATCATTAATGCCATTACCATCTGCATCAGTAACAGGTGGAATGACGATATCCGTTAAGTTATCGAGGCGATCTTGTAAGTCGTCTTTTTCAGTACTGTCTTTTAATGCGTCAACAGCTTTCTGAGCAGCATCTTCAGCAGCTTTGGCATCGGCAAGTGCTTGCTCAAGCTTGGTCTTTTCTTCAGGGGTAATTAATCCATCCGCTTGTGCATCGGTCAAAGCATCTTTTGCGGCTTTATTTGCATCTTCTGCTGCTTTTACCGCTTTTTCTGCCGCATCGAGTGCTTGATTTGAGTTGCCCGAACCCGATGAACTATCTGAATCATTATTTGCCCAAGCTAAAATGCCTCCAGCAGTAACTAAAGGAAATAACCACGTCCATAAACCAACTGTTGAATCTGAATAGAGTAAAGGATTAATTTCATCGATCGGATTATAGTTAATTTCAGATAATCCAGCTTCATTTGGATTTGTTTCTAATAGATATAATTTATCATCTTCTTCTAGTACAACATTGTTTTCATTTGGATTATCTGTAAAGTAATTCTCAATTATTAGTTGCTGTCCGTCTTTCATTTTTATAATTAAAGTATTTCCACTTCTCTCCATACTTAAAACATTTTCTTTTGAAGTATGTATAACAACAACAGAAGCCTCCTTTAATAAAATATTACTCGTTTGTATGTTTTCTAAAACAGAATGATGTTCTTTTGACACAACTTGGACTTGTAACATGACAATTACCCTCTGGTTTATTTATATATTTATGATTTAAAAATTTTTTTTAACCACAAGCTTTATCTTATTAATCAAAAGGCATGTGAATGGACATATAACAGTTCAGCAAAGTTAAAAAAAATATTAAAGTTTTTTTCTTTATCGCATTGTTAAGATGCTTCACGCCAAACAGAAAGAATGAATTTGCAAACAAATACACATCAACACCAAAAATATGTGATTTTGTTTGCATTTCAAATGTAAAAAAAAAAGCAAATAAAATGTGATAAAATTCAACAAAAATGTAATTTTTATAAATTAATCATCGATATGGATACAATATACATACGTAAAATTACCAGAATTACATAATAGGTATTTTTATTTACATTTTTTTATAAAATCATGAAATAAGATCTAACCTCTTTAATTTATTGATTTTATTTATTTGTAATTCTCATTAATTAAAACCATAAAAAAAACCTGTAATTAATTACAGGTCATTTTTAATGATTAAAAATTAATTATTAATTGTTTTTTCAAATGCTTTTAAACGTTTGTAAATAGAAATCAATTCAATAATGGTTGTCCACGAAGAAATCAGGTATTGGAAAGAATCACGTACACGCCCAAAGACATTTAAAATTTGCATTAATATACCGAGCGTGATTGTTCCCGCTGCAATACTTGGAAACAATACAAAGAACCCATAAATATTATCAAGCTGCATATACCAAATACGAACTAGGTTGAAATAAGCATAGTGAAAATACAGTCTAAAATAATTAAATCGGACTTTACCAAATAATTGTTTTAATGTGAGAGGGTCTGCTCGATCTGCATGATCTTCACCATAAACTAATTCTTTACGATATGCTGCTTCGACTTTTTGATTATTAAACTCCAAACCCGGTAGTTTATAACCCACCAGCATTAAAATAACCGTCCCTAATACTGCCCAAAGGACTGCCGCCCAAACTAATGCATAGGTGATTTCCCCCACGACAGGTAATTTCTTTACATGTGTTGATAAAGTTAACAGCACAGGTAGAAATGCAATTAAGGTCATCACCGATTCAACCAAGCTAACCCCAAGTCCCTCTGTGGTTCTCGCAAAACGCATCGTATCTTCTTGAATACGCTGTGAGGCACCTTCGATGGTTCTCAGTTTTTCCCAATGTGCAGTATAAAAGTCATTCATTGCGGTACGCCAACGAAAAACATAATGACTAACGAAAAACAGGTTCAATACCGCCAGTGTGACATATACCATGGCCACATAGAGAAAAGTCAGCGTCTCTGAATATAGCGTCGCCACTTCACCCCCACCACCTGAAAGCATCTTCTGGATCAGATCATAGAATGGGTTATACCAAGCATTGATTACGACATTACATTCCACACTAAACCAAACATTAAACAGGATAAATGCGGTTCCCCACACAGACCATCGTTGCCAAGGATTATCTGATTTAATCTTCCAAAAGGCTGCAAAAAGCGCCGTTGCTACAAAAAACCAAGTATAGAACCATAAAAATTTGGGGCTCCAAAATCGGCTAATACCAATAGGCAGCTCTGCTTGATGATAATTTGCAGCTAAACCAAACATCGTACCCCAACGATTGCCACCGCTATACCACAAGACAATATTGATGACGAACCATATAAGGAATGATCCAAAAAACCATTTTGGATTTGGAAAAAAAGATTTAAACATTGGTCCTACATTTCCCTGAATCTTTGTTTTTAGATTGAGTTGCTGATAATAAGTTTTATTTCATTAATTTTCTTGTTCAGATTGAAGATTTAACGCTGTTTAATCTGAAATTTAACAATCAAATACAAGACGACACATCTTTCGGTTAGCTTAAGGATGAAAACTGAAGTTCACCTTAAATTCATTATTGATCATGCCCTTTTGATGATCTGGTCATTGTTTGTGGAACAAAAAACACATCTTAGGACATATAATTAGAGTTAAAAAGTTTGTCATATTTTAAAATTTTTTTTGATATCAACAGATTAAAAACCATAATTTATTCAACCATTATTTAAACTTAAGCTATGGAAATCTCTAAAATATTTTCTGCGATGGAGCTCACGTCATTTACAAAACATGTTTCTTCACCAATAATATGCTAAGTTCAATTAACAACCGATGCTTGGGGAAGTAAAATGGAAAGTGCAATTGTTGAATTACTCAAACCAATTACATTAAATAAAGAAAATTGCAGTCCTTTGGTTTTTGAAACTGGTACCGTTCTGAAAGTGATTATGCAAACGCCAGAAGGCCTTTTGGTAAGTAATGATGACAAATTTAACTTTATGATTTCATTCAAAGATAAGAATGAAGTTTGGCGCGAAATTTAATTTTGACGTTAAATCTTTAAATCTTCGAATTTTGCATAATAATGAAATTTAAAATTTACTGATCTAAAACGGCATTAAAATAATAAGGGACTGACGAGAGCAGTCCTGAATCAAATTGATCCCTCTTGCTCATCTTCACTTTCAAACCATCATTTAAGACCCTTTTCTCAACTATCTTTCATTAATCTCATTTTTTTCTAACTTCTACTCCCCTTTATTTCAAATGCAATCTATAGAAAGTGTTCTATTTAATTCATCTGAATCAAAGATCGAATTGAGTGGACGATTAAGGCTTATCTGTTGTTTTAAAAAATATTTTTTTGCTCAATTGATAGAAATAATTGGTGGTCAATATCACAAAAATCAGCCGTGATAGTTGAAACGCAACCACGATAGGCACAGCTAATCCAAGGGCTTTTGCCATTAAAGACATTTCTGCAATGCCGCCGGGAGATAAGCCTAAAACTAAAATCTTCCCATTAGCATGACTGATATACATCAAGAACAATGCAAACAGGATGGATAATCCTAATGCCAACAAATTCAAAATGGTCGTGATGGCGATGAATTTTTTATGGCTTTTTAAAAAGCCAAAAGGAAACTTTGTGCCTAATGACCAACCTATACATATTTGTCCAAAGGCCGTAAACCACGTCGGAAATTTTAATTCCAATGCTCCGAAAAATGAAAGAAATCCCACCATAACTAATGGTCCGAGAACCCACGCATTTAATACATTGAATTTTTGAAATATTTGCGCAATCAAGCAGGCTAGAGCAAATAAAAGAAGAATTTGCACAATTCCAAAGTGATCAATGATGTGTGGGTCTAGACTCACCCAATGAATATCAAATAATGCTGCTAAAACGATTGGTACAAGCACCACAAGTGCCACGATTCTCAAACTATGTGCAGCAACGACTTTATCTACTTGCGCATGGTGATGTTCTGCGATATTCACCATTTCACTGGCACTGCCGATTGCAGAAGAAAACCACGCCGTTGCCCAATCTAAACCATTGATACGATATTGTAATCCTGCGATAAGTGTTCCCAAAATCAATGACCATAAGATGCCGAGTACGATAAATATCCAATAGGCAGAAATAGCATGGACTAGCGCTGGGGTAAAATATAGTCCCAAAACCATACCAATAATGACTTGTCCCACTTTACGCCAATGCGGTGAACATGTGAGTGGTTGGCCTATACAACCAAACAATAAAGCCGCGAGTAATGGCCCGAGCAACCACGGTAAAGGGAGATGAAGTAAATTTGCGATGAGCGCACCGATCAGTGCGCATACCAATCCTTTGGCATTTAATTTTATGATTTCCATATGATCTAACAGCAATGGTCAGACTCGCTGACCATTGCTTCTCCATTTAAGCTTTTTGCTTCTTAATGAATAGATATTTACGGACGATTGGCAAGATCAACAACAGTGCTGACATGACCCATAGTCCCATACTGATGTTACTGCTCCACAGAATACTGAGCTCACCTTGAGAAATGGAGAGTGCACGTCGTAGATTTGACTCCATCAATTCACCCAGTACAAAACCAAGAATCAGAGGTGCCAATGGAAAATCAAATTTTCGAAGGATATATCCAACAATACCGAGCCCCATACAAAGTACAAGATCGAAAACAGTGCTATGAATTGCAAATACCCCAACAAAGCTGACGGTTGCAATAATAGGAATCAAAATATAGCTTGGAATCGAAAGTAAACGCGCAAAGAAGCCAACTAAAGGTAAGTTCAATACCAATAAGATAATATTCCCCACCATTAAGGATGCAATCAATGCCCAAACCAATACAGGCTGCTCTGTAAATAACTGCGGACCTGGAGTAATGTTATACATGGTCAAAGCCCCCATCATGACCGCAGTTGTTCCAGAACCCGGCACACCTAAAGTCAACATTGGGACAAAAGAACCACATGCTGCCGCGTTATTAGCACTTTCTGGCGCGGCCAAACCACGTAGATCACCTTTACCAAATTGACTACTATCCCCCGCCATTTTACGTTCAGTGGTATACGCCATGGCACTCGCTACACTGGCACCCGCACCCGGTAAAATCCCTGAGAAAAACCCAATCAAGGATCCACGAATCATGGTGGCTAAGGCACTCAGAAACTCTTTAACATTAAATAATGAGCGTTTTCCTTGTTCTAAAACCACTTTGCCCATCGTGGTCCGTTCAAGCAGCAGTAAAATTTCACTGATACTAAATAAACCAATCACCACAGTTGTAAAGGCAATGCCGTCACTTAAACCCACACTATCAAATGTAAAACGATAAACACCAGTAATCGCATCCATACCCACGGTCGAAATTGCCAGACCGATCAGCGCCATGATTAACGTTTTAAATGGTTGCGTGCTGACTAAACCGGTCAAGCACACAATTGCAAAAACCATCAAGGCAAAGTATTCCGCTGGTCCAAAGGAAACCGCCCATCGTGCCAAAATCGGAGCAAATAAAACAATCCCAATAAAGGCAATCGTACTACCTATAAATGAGCTAACAGATGAAAGGGATAAAGCAATACCTGCCTTACCTTGCTGAGCCAAAGGATAACCATCTAAAGTGGTCATAATTGCACCCGCATCGCCCGGCACATTCAGCAAAATTGCGGAAATTCGTCCACCATACTCACAACCGAGATAAACAGCTGCCAATAAAATTAAGGCACTATCAACGGGTAATCCTAAGGCATAGGCAAAAGGTAATAAGATGGCAACACCATTGATTGGACCCAATCCCGGCAACAGTCCGACAATCGTTCCAATAAATGCACCAATAAAAGCAATGAGTAAGTTTTGTGGTTGTAAGGCAACTTCAAAACCTGTCATTAAGAAATTAAATATGTCCATGTCGTTGTCATCCCTAACCCAAGAAGCCTAGTGGCAATGGCACATCCAAAACACGGTCAAACAGATAGTAGGTACTCATACTCAGCACCAAACCTGTAATAACAACTGGTACTGTTTTCCCGTTAAAAAGTTTCCCAACCGCGATGGTCATCAGTAGCGTTGCTGCGATAAATCCCAACCATTCGAAGCAAAGCGCATACAGTGATAATGCCAATGTGCATAGAACAAGTTTGCCGATTAAATGCTTAGTCCAACCTAGTTCAACAGGTTCAAACATCATGGCTGGGCGCACAGTCAAATAAATGGCACTCACTGTAATTAAACCCATCAGTAAAATTGGAAAGGCTTTCGGTCCTACAGGATCGTAGGAAATAGGCGCTTCAAAATTGCATGCGTAAATTAATAAGAAAAAGCCGCAGACCGCAATGATGGCCGTAAGAATCCGTTCAGATTTCATCATCTATCCTCGAAAACAAAAAACTGAGTTGAAAAGGCATTCAACTCAGCGTATTTGTTATTTTGATAATTTATATTCTTCTGATAATTGGCGCATTTCAGCCGTTTGCTTATAGACATAAGCACTAATTTCTTCACCTGTTAATTCAAATGGCAACAGATCCTGATTTTCTCGAACGGCATCAAATTTTTGATTAGTCATCATTTTATCAAAGGCATTTTTCCACCATGCATATGCCTCATCACTGACCTTTGGTCCCATGTAGAAACCACGAATCACAGGCCATTCCAAGTCGTAGCCTTGTTCCTTCGCAGTTAATAACTTAGAAAATTTACCCGCTAAACGTTTATCAGAAAACACTGCTAGAACACGGATATTACCCGCTTCGAGATGCGAGCCAATTTCACTCACATTCCCCACGCCCACTTGAATATGTTGACCTAACAAGGCTGTTAATACTTCGCCACCGCCTTCGAGAGCTACAAAACTCAAGTTGGCAGGATTTACCCCAGCCTTTTTAGCCAAAATTGCCGTTTGCATCCAATCTTGACCACCCACACTGCCAGCACCACCAAAACTGATCCCTTTTGGATTTTCTTTTAGCGCCTTCATCAGATCATCCAGTGTTTTTAATGGCGAATCCTTATGCACTGCCACTAAACCGTAATCAACAGCTACACCCGAAAGCCACTTCACATCCTTCTCAGTAAAATTACCAAATTTACCTTGAGCCAAATTCAGTAAAGAACCAGTTGAAAATGCGATGACCGCATTGTTATTTGCTGGATCATTATTCACGATTTTATTGTAAGCAACGGCCCCAACGCCGCCTGGCATATAGGTCACACGCATCGGATCTTTTAATACTTCTGTTTCTTTAAAGCCGGATTGGATCAGCTTACAGGTCATATCAAAACCACCACCCGGCTTTGCAGGTGCAATACATTCTGCACGTTTTGGATGACCAGGATCTTTTGAGGCATTGCCTGTGCCACAGCCAACGACTGCAATACTGGTGCAAGCGACGGCTAACCATTTTAATTTCTTCATTGTTAAAATATCCTTATAACGTTGTAGTCCATTTAAAAATTCAATTTTCTTACCTATAGCCATCATCGACCTCCATGGTCCGGTTGTGGTTTGGGTGCTTACTTGGTTTTTGAATTCGTTTTAAGTTTTGCGACACGTTCTTCGACGGCAAATTTTAGTAATGCGGCACTTCGGTAAAAGCCGTGCGCAAACTTACCAAAAGGGATCGTCAAGAAGAAAGTCATAACGGTTGCAAGATGAACAATCAGCAAGAGAGCCATTGCGGAACTATCGCGAAATGCCAATAGCGCCAGACCTGTAATGCTGATCAGCAATAAAAGGAAGATAAAACCACGGTCCATAGGTTTTTGTTTTGCATCCCCATGCATCGGATGTCGTTTAATATTGAGATGTAGCAGCCCGATCGGTCCAATGATCAGACCAATACCGCCCAATGTACCTAAAATCACCGGTAAACTGGTGTAGGCATACGGTGCTTCTAAACCTAAAAAGTAGTGATACATCGTCGCGACACTAGTTGCCATAAAGCAAAGTAAAAATCCATACATGGTGAAGTGATGCAAAACTCGGCGGATCTGCGTATAACGATCATCTTCCTCATTACAACCTTTACCATGTCCACCATCTAAATATTTTAAGGTCAGGACATTTTTTGACGCTTGAAAAATATCAGGTTGTGCAACGCCCTCTGGAATAATTTTTGAGGTTTGTTTCCAAAATTTTGCAATTCCCAAGCCCAAAAGCATAAAAGCTAAGATAAATACAGAGCCAAATAACACGGCAAGAAAGTTATGCGGAAAAATTGCATAAAAATCCCCTTGATATTGACCAAAGATATTGGTGCCATTGAGCCAAACACCCAAGAGCATCAGTAATGCAAAAAATACTGACATCGCCGAAACCAAAGGAATTCCGGTCTTTTTATAAATCGCACCAAAAGATGCAGGAACTGCAAATTCTTGATAGGTTTCTAGGCGAACTTGTGCCATGGCTTGAGGAATATTGACGCCAAATTCATGCGGAGGCGCATACTGACAGGCATGTAAACATGCGCCACAGTTGTGACATAAATTTGCCATGTAATGAATATCGGCTTGAGTAAACTCTAGTCTTTTGGTCATTGCAGGGAAAACCGCACAGAATGTTTCGCAGTAACGACATGCATTACAAATCTGTAAAGCCTGTTTTACTTGCTGTTCATGATCCGTGAGCTGTACAACTGGAATTAAGTTTTTAACATTTGCATTCATTCTTTAAACTCCCAGTTTAAACGCAGCTTGAGCCGCATTTTTTCCTGCAATTCGACCAAATGTCGTTCCAATCGACATACCTACACCGGCTGTATAGCCTTGCCCAAGTACATTGCCTGCCATCATTTCGCCTGCAACAAATAGATTTGGACTCGCGACATTTTTAAAGCGTACAGCGGCATCATCTTCGACTTTTAAGCCCAGATAGGTGAAAGTAATGCCTGGACGTAATGCGTAGGCATAATATGGCGGTTGGTTTAAAGGAACAGCCCAATGTGTTTTTGCGGGGGTTAAATTTTCGGTATGACAATTATCCAGTACCGTGTGATTAAACTCACCCGCCACACAGGCTTGGTTATAGTCCTTCACGGTTTGAACTAAAGTCGCAACATCTAGATTTAATTTTTCTGCCAATTCTTCGATCGTATCTGCCCTAGTACCTTCAAAAACAGGTGGCATAAAACGCCCAACTGATTTTGAATCAATAATTGAATACGCAATCTGACTGGGCTGTTTTGCAACTAAACGCCCCCAAATGGCATAACGTTTCGGCCAGAAATCTTCGCCTTCATCATAAAAACGTTGCGCATTTTTATTAACCACGATGCCAAGCGAAACACAGTCAATACGGGTGCAAATGCCACCATCGTAGAGCGGTGCGCGGGCATCAACTGCGACACAATGTGATTGAGATGGGTCGCCAATAATATCTGCACCCTGATCAATCATGAACTTTAATAAGTTGCCTTGGTTAAAACGTGTGCCTCGTATAATGAAATGATCTGCAGGCCATTCGCCATTTTCATTTTGTCCCCACGCTTCTTTTAACCATTCACGATTGGATTCAAATCCACCTGCAGCCAATACACATGAAGCGCCTTCGAAACGCGTGCCATCTTCAGCGATAGCCGCAATAAATGTCCCATCTTCAATAATCAGTTCATTGATTTTTGTGTTGTAGCGAATCTCGACCCCTAAATCTTTTGCACTTCTAAAATAGGCATTCACCAAAGCTTTACCACCGCCCATAAAAAAAGCATTGGTCCGTGCAACATGTAATGCACCTGATAACGGTGGTTGAAAATTTACCCCATGTTGACGCATCCAATTACGGCAAGTTGCCGTGGTGCGAATCACTAAACGCGCTAAATGCTCATTGGTTTTACCTGCAGTTACTTTGAGTAAGTCCTGCCAATATTCTTCTTCTGGATAGGCATCGACTAACACATCTTGAGGTTCATCATGCATACAACGCAGGTTACGGGTATGTTGTGAATTTCCACCGCGCCATTCCTTTGGTGCTGCTTCTAACAATAAAACTGAAGCGCAAGCCTCCCTTGCTGTCAATGCTGCACATAAAGCGGCATTCCCACCGCCAATTACAATTACATCATGCATTCGATGTCTTCCCTTTCGAATTTGATGTAATTTAAGACCAAAACTGCCTAGCGCTGTGATAGGCAACTTTTAAATAGGTGTTTAGTAAAATTAAATAGGCTAAAAGTCTAATAGCTCTGCACTTGACCATAATCCTTTATTGATCAGCTGCTTAACACAAATTTTAATTGCTACTTTGGTGGCGAGACTTGCAGGAGAAAGCTCTTCTTCAGCAATACTAATAAGATAATTAATTCGATCCAGCACTGGTTCGACTACTTTGAGTAAACAAATATCTGATTTGAGATAATCAAAATGTGCACTGACAGGTTGAATGGTCGCCATATTTAAGTTGCTGACACAGTTCATGAGTAAGTGTAAACCATCAACTTCATAATTTACGTCCAGCCCCTCAACCTTTTGATCTATGAATTTACGTAGACCATGTCGTTGGCTTGGTAATACCAGAGGCAAACGATTCACATTTTCTAAATCAATTTTTCCATTTTCAATGCAGTGTTCAAAGCCATACTCTTTCAGTAAAGAACGATTTGCCATAAGAAACATTTGTTCTTTTAATAACGGTTGTACTGCCCAATTGGCATCGACATCTTGGGTAAAAATAATGGCAATGTCGAGCTGTCTTGAGTTGACTAAATTGGTTAAATTTCCCGAGAGACTTTCAACTAAATGAATTTTAATATCAGGATAACGCTCTGACATGAGCTGCATAAATGGTATGCCCAGAACTGACGCTATACTTGGTGAAAATCCAACGCTGACATGACCCGTCAGACGAGATGAGTGCGCCGCCTCAATGGCATATTGCACATGACGTAGAGAAAGTTGAGCTTGCTTAAAAAATGCTAAACCCGCTGGCGTGGGCGTCACACCTGTAGAATTTCGCTGTAATAAACGTGTACAAAGTTCATCTTCAAGTTTGGCAATTTGTTGACTGAGTGCCGATGTGCCAACCTCAAGTTTTTGTGCAGCTTTGCCTAAACTTCCAGACTCTACAATGGTGATGAAATATTTGAGCTGTTTAAGTTCCACTCACGCTCCTTAAGTTTTTTTCAATGCATCATGTTAGTTTTAACAATATAGAAGCTAAAAAAACAGAAAAATCATTCAAAAGAAGTATTGAATATAAAAAAATATATTTTATGTATTTCGACACTTTAACTTGTCATATTCTACCTACTCAATTCACCTTTAGTCCCTCAAAAAAATCCACTATCTTACCCGGCAAGATAGTGGATTCAGATTTAAGGAATAGGTTCTAGTAAGCCCACTGCACCAGCAGTCTAAAGAACCCTGCGACAAGCGCCAAACTCAAGACACCACCTAGCCATAGCACAATAAACCAGCCTGCTTGATTCAGTTTCATGATGATTCTCCTTAATGATAGCCATCATCGCCGACACGAACTTTGTCACGGAACACCCAATACGATAGTGCGGTATAGAACAAAATAATTGGTATCAGCACCAATGCTCCAATCAAGGCGAACAATTGACTGCTTTGCGGTGCTGCTGCCTGCCAAATGGTGACGGATGGTGGGATGATATTTGGCCATAGACTGATTAAGAACCCTGTATATGCCAGCACAACTAAGACAAGTGTATAAATAAATGGCGCAAATTCCTGACGTCTTTTACAGGCACGTAAAGCCAATAATGTGAAGATCAATACTAAAATCGGCACAGGGCTAAAATAGTACAGTTGCGGCAAGCTAAACCAACGATTTGCAATCTCTGCATGTACCAATGGGGTGTAAATACTCACTGCAGCAAAAATCACAAATAAGGCGATAATCAGTTTTGGCATGAGGCTAAACATATGATTTTGAACACGTGCATCCGTTTTAAAAATCAGCCAACCACAGCCTAAGGTGGCATACAGCACCACTACAGCAATCCCAGTAAAAGTTGAAAATGGGGTCAGCCAATCCAATCCGCCACCACTATAAATACCATTGGTGGTTTCAATCCCTTGGATATAAGCACCTAAAATCATACCTTGGAAAAATGATGCCAAGATCGAGCCCCAAATAAACGCTTGATCCCATAAATGTTTGGTGCGGTTCGCTTTAAAACGAAACTCAAAGGCGACTCCACGGAAAATCAGCGAGATGACCATTAAGATAATCGGCATATACAGCGCAGAGAGTACAGTCGAATACACCAATGGAAATGCCGCAAATAAGCCTGCACCACCTAAAACCATCCATGTTTCATTGCCATCCCAAACTGGTGCAACGGTATTCATCATCACATCGCGTTCTTGGCGATCTTTTACTAAAGGAAAAAGGATACCAATCCCTAAATCAAAGCCATCGAGTACCACATAAATCAGCACACCTACAGCAATGATTACTACCCAAATTAAGGATAAATCAATCATGGTTTTTCTCCTGTGGTTGTACTTCAAGCGACTCATCAATCGTACTCATTGGACGATTTGATGCACGAATGACCTCACCATCGCTATGGGCTTGAGAATGAATGAACTGTGGTCCTTTAACCATCAATTTGAGCATGTAATAAATCCCAATACCAAATACGATGCAGTACACGATCACAAAGATTATTAAGGTTAAACCGACTTGTTCTGCCGATACTGGTGACAAGGCGTCTTTGGTACGCAGTACGCCATACACGACCCAAGGTTGACGACCGACTTCTGTGGTAAACCAACCAGCAAGCAAGGCAATAAAGCCTGAAGGTCCCATACATAAGGCAAATTTGTGGAGCCATTTTGACTCATAAAATTTCCCAGTTTTACGCAACCATGCACCCATCAGAGCAAGCAAAATCATCAAGACTCCCATACCGACCATAATGCGGAAGCTCCAAAATACTATGAGCGAGTTTGGTCGATCTTCAGGGGCAAATTCTTTTAAGCCTTTCACCTCTCCCTCTAAGGTGTGCGTCATGATCAGACTACCGAGGTTCGGAATGCCAATTGCATACTTGGTTTCTTCCGCCTCCATATCAGGAATACCGAACAAATATAACGGCATGCCATGATCTTTATTAGTTTCCCAATGTCCTTCAATTGCAGCAAGTTTCGCAGGTTGATGTTCTAAAGTATTTAGACCATGCATATCCCCCACAAATACCTGTAAAGGTGCAAGTGCGAGAATCATCCACATCGCCATAGAAAATGATTTTTTTACTAAGGCATCACGGCGACCTTTAAGTAAGTGCCATGCTGCAGTAGCAGCGACCAATAAGCCAGATACAAGGAATGCTGCTAGAGCCATATGCGCTAAGCGATATGGGAATGATGGGTTAAAAACGATAGCAAACCAATCTTGCGGCACTATAATGCCATTTTCAAAGCTAAAGCCTTGTGGAGTTTGCATCCAGCTATTGGAAGATAAAATCCAAAACATGGAAATACAGGTGCCAATTGCCACCATCAGTGTGGCAAAGAAATGGGTTTTAGGACCCACTCTTCCCCACCCAAACAGCATAATGCCTAGGAAACCCGCTTCTAAGAAGAAGGCACTCAAGACCTCATAACTGAGTAAGGGGCCAGTGACACTACCCGCAATACGAGAGAATTCACTCCAGTTGGTGCCAAATTGGTAGCTCATGACTACCCCTGAAACCACTCCCATTCCGAAAGACAATGCAAACACCTTGATCCAAAATTGGAACAGATCACGGTAAACGGGATCTTGTGTTTTAAGCCAACGCCATTCTAAGACCGCAAGAAAACTTGCTAGCCCAATGGAAATTGCAGGGAAAATAATATGAAAAGAAACTGTAAAAGCGAATTGAATTCGCGCCAATTCAAGTGCTGTCAAACCTAAATCCATGTCTATCACCTTATTGTGGAATTATGCGGTGAACCACAAACGGCCCATAATTTCGGGACTGCTTTAGGAAAGATAGACCAGTACGATGACGCAGACTGTTGTGAATCTGTTGGGATTTGATCAATTGTTTTAGCCTAATGGTATAGGCGAACCGATTCTGTTCGCATCCGCTAAACGGTGCAAAAATATAAAGTTTCATAAAATCACTCTTTAAATACCAAGGTAAATCAACAATTCAAATTGTTGGTCTGATTAGGATTTAAAGTGTGTGTGGAGGTGCCCTACCTTGTGGAAGTAAGTAAAGCCTTTGCAGTGAGAAATATACATGTCGGAAAGCATCTTTATAGAAACTTAGACGGACTTGAATCTTATCGATGATCTCAACTATCTCAAAATCAAAAGGTAGGACAACATCACCATAGACGGTACAGTATTGGCATTGATGGTTATGTCCATTGTGATCGTCGTGATTATGATCGTGGGTCAGATGATGAACAAGTTCGTTATACGTCTCATGTACGTGTTTGTGCTTTTCTGGGGACAGTAAATTATGTGTAATAGAGAGACATACCGGAGCAATTTGAAATTCTTCGGGTAATAGTGGTTGTAAATATACTGCGATTTGCAAAACTAAAGTTAAAATTGCAAAAAACAGTCCACTCTGTCTTAGCAACATATTCTCTCAACAGATGCCAACGAAAGCAAAAATACTTAAAAGGCAGTGCTTCCTTGAAATCCGATCATACAAGTCAGCTTTATAGAATATAATATACCTAAAATACCAAGATCTTTAAAGTGAATATTCACTTTAAAGATATAAATATGAATTTTTAAGATAAAGACATAAATAAGTCTTTAATAATTTGAAATACAATATTTTTAGGTTTTAAAAAAATTAAGCGGTAACTTTAAATACGACACCCCATTTTCTTCAGGTTCGGGAAATTGACCCGCTTTCATATTGATTTGAATCGACGGCAAAATCAGTTTAGGCATACTTAATGTTGCATCCCGCTCATGACGCATCTGCACAAATTCAGATTTTGTAGTTCCCTCATGAATATGAATATTGTGCTCTTTTTGCGTTTTAATATCGGTTTGGCAGTGATATTCATCACGCGTTTTTGGCAAATAGTCATGGCACAAGAACACCCGGGTGGACGCTGGCAATTGATACAGTTTTTGCACCGAATCAAATAAGGAATCTGCACTACCACGCGGAAAATCACAACGTGCTGTGCCATAATCTGGCATAAATAAAGTATCACCCACAAAAACTGCATCACCCACTACATAACTTAAACATGCAGGCGTATGACCTGGTGTCGGGATGTTATATGCCTCTAGCTCACCAATATGAAAATGCTCATGATCATCAAATAAATAATCAAATGGTTGTTGAGCATTAAACTGCTTGATATCTAAATTATAAATGGCACTAAAGGCTTCTTGCACCAAGGCAATGTGATGACTCATGGCAATTTTGCCACCGAGTACAGATTTTAAATACTGTGCTGCAGTCAAATGATCGGCATGCACATGGGTTTCCAAAATCCAATCTACTTTTAAATCTTGTACTTTGACATATGCAATGATTGCATCAGCATGGGTGGTCGAGGTGGTTGCCGAAGCCGCATCATAGTCCAAAACACTGTCAATGATAGCGCAGCGCTTGGTTACCGGATCACTCACCACATAACTAAATGTATTGGTCGCTTGATCAAAAAAATCCTGAACAATCGGTTGTTGCATAGTTAAGCTCCTGACCATTTACGGTGAATCAACACGCCTGCAAGCATCGCCCCTATAAAATATAAAACTTGATAATGTCCTAAGCCAATTAAGGTGAAACTTGGCGCTGGGCAAATGCCGGCAATCCCCCATCCTGCACCAAATATTAAGGCACCGATAATAAGCTTTGAATCAATTTTATTGTTACTTGGTAAATCAATCTGCTCATTAAATACTGTGGTTGGTGCACTGCTACGTACCGCTTTTTGGAATGGAATAAATGCCACAGCAATTGCCCCCATCATGACAAAGGCAAGGCTTGCATCCCAATTACCAAATATATCTAAAAAATCGATCACTTTTTGCGGATTAGACATGCCAGAGAACATCAAACCTACTGAAAAAAGCGAACCAAATACAAAAGCTAAAAAGTTTTTCATTTTAGAATGCTCCAATCAAGTGACGAACGACATATACAGCAATAAAGCCTGCAAACATAAAGGTCATAGTTGCAATGATGGAACGTTTAGATAATCGGCTAATCCCACAAATACCGTGACCACTGGTACAACCAGAACCTAAGCGGGTACCAAAACCCACTAGTAAACCAGCAATAATCATCATTATTGGGCTAGCAGACACGATAATCTCTGGTTGTACAAAAAGACCATAAATAAATGGCGTGATGATCAAGCCTGAAAGAAACCACACTGCAGGCGTTTTAAAAATCGTCTGTGGATTCAGTACCTGCGCAATCAAGCCACTGATGCCTGCAATACGCCCATGGACATACAAATAACCCACCACTGCTATACCCAACAGAGCACCACCAAGAAACGCTGTCACAAAATCATGCATAGTTAACGCGCCATAAACAATATTTAAACTTATATTATATAATATTATATATTAATCAAGTCATTTTATGTTATTATCTCGATATACTTTGCTCCTTTTGCTTTTTATGATTCAGGTTAGACGTTATGAACATCGCATTCGATAACTTAAAAATTGAATTTACGCAGGTTGATACCGTTTCCAATTGTTTGAAAGTGTTATCAAATCCTGACCGTTTAAAAATTTTATGTGTGTTGATCAATGGCGAATTAAATGTTCAGCAAATTGAGGAATGTACTGATATTCATCAGCCGACCCTATCACAACAATTGACCGTTTTACGGAACAATAAAATTGTCTCGACACGTCGTGAAGGCAAACAAATTTTTTATCAATTGGCAGACCCTAAAGTGCTGGGTATTATGCAAACGCTGTATCAATTGTACTGTCAGGAATAAACATTTTTGTGCATGCTTTTGTATGGAAGCTCAGCCAAGTTTAGTAAATCCAAAATGAGATGATCAGCAAAAACCCAGTCAGCATGGTCAATAAATTCAGCCACACGGGATGTTGTGTATGATAATCCTCAATAAATTCCTGTTCGGTTAATGAGCTTAATCCTCGACGATATTGCAAAATTGAGGCAAAGTTCACCAATAAACCAAACACAATCACGGCAATGCCAAGCCACTGTCCATAGATAATTTTGTGCTGATATTCCTCAGGGTGCAGTAGTTGTAGCAATACATTTGATTTTTCAATCACAAAACCAAAGGCTATCAGGGCTAAACCACTGCGGTTCCATGCCAATGCTGTACGTTCCAAAGCGAACAATACGCGTGGATCTTGTAAATTTGACATTGCGCCCCCTGATGTTTAAGTCGTTGACGTTGAGCTTAGCATGATCTTAGACGCGCTGTTGTGTTGGCTTGGTGAGCATCTATTTTCCTTATTTTTCAAATATTTCTTTGAGATCACTCGGCATCCCTTGTGCAGACTGGAAGTTCCCCTTGCTGTCACGCCAAGCAATGGATGGTGTTGAGAAGAAACCATATTTGCCCATTAAGCTTTGGTTAAAATCAATTTTTTCTGCAATCTCTAAAGGAATATTTTCTGCTGGTTTAAGGCGCTTTTTGCCACGATTGACATTGATATCATTAAATACGGCTGTTGGATTTTTTGACATCAGCAAAGTTGCCACCTGAGCACGACTTTCTTCACGAATAATGCCGACCTGAATATGACGTAATTGTACCTTACCTGCCTTTACCCAAGGACGTGCTTCTTGCCAAAATTTATGGCAATACGTGCAATTCGGATCTGAGAATACATAGACAATACGTGGCGCATCGGTTTTGCCATCTTGAATCCAGGTTGAGTCTTCTAATGTTTTCCATACATCATCCAAAATGGCTTTTTTCATATGGGTTTCAATTTGGGTGTTTGAAAGATTATTGCCTTGGGCATCAAACAACTCACCTTTTATATAATATTTACCATCTTTAGAAATAAAAATGGTATTGGAATATTGATCTTCATGCCCTACCCAACCTGTTAAACCTTCGGGTGCAGGAATTTGTTTTACAAATTGAAAGCCTTCTTTTTCGAGTTGTTTTTTAATAGTATTCGGATTAGCACTGACACCACATGCTACCGTCAACAGTGTTCCGATGAATAAACTGGTTTTAAGTAAAGTATTCATGACGCATATCCTATGATTAATTTATGGATTCATTTTCTTTAAGTATTGTTGCAACATCGCTTGACTGAGTTCGCCTTGATGACGCTCAATTAACTGACCTTGTGCATTAAAAAATAAGGTAGTGGGTAAACCTAAACTGTTCACTGCTTGTGGCATTTCACCCTGCACATCTAGCAGAACGTGTTTAAAACTGAAGTGATGTTTTGTGAGATAAGCACGGACGGTATCGACCTCTTCACCTTGATTGAGCATGACAAAATGCACCTCAGGATATTGATCCTGCGCACGCTGTAATACAGGCATTTCACGATGACACGGCGGACACCAACTCGCCCATAAATTCACAACCGTGGGCTGACCTTGAAATTGTTTTAGCGCAATCATTTCTGACCGACCTTGACTGGCTAGGTTCAGACTTGGAAAACTTAAACTTGGATAATGGCTGTCTTGATGCGTGATTTTTTGTGCTGTCCATCCTGCCCCCACGAGCATGACAAAGATCAGCAATAATGTGGCCTTTGCTTTGTTCGCAATGGCCGAATTTCGCCACCAAAACCATGCACTTCCAATAATTATCCCGCCAATCAGATGAAACCCTTTGTCTTGAATTTTCAGCATATCAATGGGCGATGCGAGATAAGATTCCAGATTCAATGCAATAAAGACTAGGCGTGCACCTATTAATCCGATCCAAACACTGCTCCAAATCGAATCTTGAAAACGCTGTTGGATTTCGGTTGACCACTGTGCTTGTTGCCCGATTTTTCGTCCAACCATGGCAGTGATCAGCAAAGCCAACACCAAACATAACAATCCCCATGGCAACATGAATGGTCCAAGATGCAGTGCTTCGCTTGAGATCATGGCGGTGTACCTCGGTTTAATCGGCTCAAGATTTGCGCTGCACTAAAGGTACCCGTCAAACGTAGATTGCGCTGCTCTTGATGCTGTACATCTAAGAAAATCATGGTTGGAGGTCCTAAAATCTGCCAGTCTTTCAGGACAATATCTTGACTTGCTTCATATTCAGTTAAATCGAGTTTGATTCGAGCAACAGTATCTAAAGCTGTTTGTACATCGGCACGAGGCAACACCTCTTTTTCAATCGGCTGACAAGCCACACACCAATCGGCATACACATCTATGAGCACTGCTTGTCCTTTGACTTGATTGAGTGCCTGTTCAAGCTCAGCTTGGGTACGTACTTTTTGCCATGCGACTAATGTTGTGGCTTGTGTCGTATTCAGTTGTGACCATGCTTGCGTGACATACCATCCACCCGATATTGCAGTAGCTAAGCTCATAGCAATCAACAGTAGTTGCGTCGGCATCTGCGAAATATGCGGACGTATCTTCCATAAAATGTAAACGGTGATACTGATGAATAAGAGTCCCATCAACGTCAAATAAACCACGCTCGGCAGTAAAGGACGCAGGAAATACACCGCCAACAACAGCATGACAAAACCGAAAGTGAATTTCAGACGATCCATCCACACGCCTGGTTTGGGTAAGTACTGTGCACCAAACACACAGGCAATCAACAATGGTAAGCCCACACCTAGACCTAGAATAAACAGGTAACTAGCCCCCATCCACGGTTCAGGCAATTGCGCAACAAACAGCAAAGCCCCTGCCAATGGCGCACTCATACAGGGTCCGACAATTAGCGCAGAGATCATGCCCATAATGAATGAACCCCATAAGGTTCCATCTTTTTGTCGTTGTTGCCATTGATCTAAACGCTGTAATACACCTTGTGGTAAAGACAACTGGAATACGCCAAATAAATTCAATGCAAACAGCACGAACATCACGGCAAATAACCCAATAAATATGGGACTTTGTAACCAACGTTGGAAGTTATAGCCGAGTCCTGCCACAGCTAAACCCATCAAGGCATAAATCAATGCCATTCCGACCACAAAGACACCTGCAATCATGCCGGCACGATAGCCACGATGACGTTGCACTAAAATACTGGATAAGATCGGAATCAGTGGTAAGGAACATGGTAAGAATGCGAGCAATACACCTAAACCTAAAAAAATGATCAGATTCAGTGCAATATTGTCTGTTGAAAGTAAATAAAAGAAGTACTGGTCGTTGTTCCAATCGACCTGCTTCGTACGCTGTTCACCATTCGTTGTAGTCACAGATTCAGAACTTGCCTGCATCATCAAGGAATCATCTAGCTCTGGCGCACTGGCTTCGCTAGGTTCTGTTAAAGCAGTCACTTCAGAAGAGGGACTTAAACCATTTTCATCCGCTTTGACTTCTGCTGTATTTGCTGGCGTTACAACTGTTACAGTTTCAGTGTTTTTCGCCTGTGGATCTGCAGGCATTGCAGTATTGGGTAATGACGACGATGTGACTGCATCTAATAATTTCTTTTGCGTTATACTTTGCTGACTCAGCTTGCTTTCAGGCAATAATCCATCGGCATCGGTGTGAATGGTTGTACGCTGTACTGGATAACATAAGCCACTTTCGGCACAGCCTTGCCATTCAATTTTATAGCTTTGCTTCGGTTGCATGGCGACAGTCGCTTGCACTTGCCCATAATGTACGTCGGTCATGCCGAAATTGGGGTCATCTTTTTGCTGTGGACGAGGCAGTTGCAGTGATAATGCTTTGCCATTTTCAATGACTTTAAGCTGATCATGATACAGATAATAACCATCAGCAATACGCCACGTGAAGCTGGCTTGGTCTTGCGCTGTCGATACAGCCTGAAAAGCAAATGCTTGATCAGGGGGTAAAAAATCAGCCAATGCGCTTTGCATACTCAAAATGCTGAATATTCCACACAACCTTACTAACCCTATACGCATAGATGACTTTAATACCCGACATAAATCTATTTTGGTTGATTATGCAAAAGCATAAATTAAGGGAGCATTAACAAGATAAATCATTTATAAAATACAGGCAGGAAGTCAGGAAAACGCTATGTTTGTTGTTTTGGTTGAAGATGATCCATATATTGCCTCAAGTATTTGTGCCACATTGGATTTTTTAAATATTTCAGTAGAACATGTGAGTCATGCGCGTGATGCAGATTATTTTATCCGCCACAGTGCGGTCGATCTATGTTTGCTGGATTTAGGCTTACCTGACCAAGATGGTTTAGACTTACTGCGATCATGGCGCAGAGATCAGATCCATATCCCTGTTTTGGTTTTAACCGCACGGTTACAGACCCAACAATGTGTTGAGGCATTAAATGTCGGTGCCGATGACTATTTAACCAAGCCTTTTGAACTGGATGAACTAATTGCACGGGTTCATGCACTCACCCGACGTCACCGCGGTTTTTCATCGAATGTCATTCAATTTGACCACTTAAAGCTCAATAAAGACACTCAAGAAGTCCATTATCAAGATCAAATGATTCAGCTTTCACGACGTGAATACAGTTTGCTTGAAACCTTGATGAGCCATCCAAATCAAGTACTTAAAAACGAAGTGCTGTTAGATAAGTTATACGGCTTTCAAGACACTATCGAAAGTAATGCCTTGAATGTCCATATTTATCATTTACGGCAAAAATTGAATGCGGACTATATTCAGACCATTCGGGGCGTCGGTTATATGTTTAAAATTCCTGAGTCAATTCCATGCAAAAATCACACAGCTTAAAATGGCGCTTGGTCAGTAGTCTTTTTGCCTTGATGATCGGCTTATGGAGTGTAGTATTTGTTTGGCTGTATATCGACTTACAAAAGCGTCTTCAGGACACCTTAGATCAACGTTTGCATGCCTCCGCACAAATGGTCGCACGACTGATTCAACAATTACCACTGCAAAGTTTGGATGAGTCTGCCTTAGCCCAACAACTTGATTCCACAGATCAAGAACCATTGATCGCTTGCGAAGTATCTTTATTTAGCTCTGACATCAGTGTAGGACAGCATGTGATTGCCAAAACACGCGGTGCACCTAAAGATTTAAGTCAGCAAGCAGTTGGTTTTAGTACTTGGCAACAAGGTGAGACGCAATGGCGCAGTTATGTGTTACGCCGTGGTGAGATTCAAGTGGTGGCTGCAGAGCGTATGTTTTTGCGGGAGTCTTTGCTAAAACAGATTTTGCAATCGGTCTTAATTCCGCTGATCTTGTCATTATTGTTGTGTATCGGCTTAATTGTTTTGATTATTCGTCGAGAATTTAAAGCCTTGGATCAGGTTGCAAGCGATTTAAGTCAGTCAAATTTATCGCTCAATGAGGCAAGCCAATATTTAACGAGCTTAGATGCCAATACCATGCCCTCAGAGGTCTACCCTTTTGTGCAAAATTCGAATCGCTTAGTCCATAAACTGCATCAAAGTCTTGAAAATGAAAAAGTCTTTAGTGCATACGCTGCGCATGAATTACGGAGTCCTTTAACCGCAATTAAAACCAATGTGCAATTGGCACAACTGATGGCGAAAACGGACGGCAATATGAAATTGCAATATAGCTTGGATCAAGCCAATCAAAGTATTCATCGTTATTCTGAATTACTTGAACAATTACTGATGCTGTCGAATACCGATCAATCTTTTGAACAAATCACAGCAAGCATTCAAATTAAACCTGTTGTTGCTCAGGTAATTCATGATTTAGCGCTCATTTATCCTGAAGCAACCTCTAAAATTCAAGTCGATTGGCACAGTCTTGGTGATTTAGCATTACCTGAATTTGTCTTATATACCGTTGTTAAAAACCTACTTGAAAATGCCTTATTGCATGCAAACGCTGATGGGATTGAGGTGAGCATGCAGGAAAATACGTTTTGCATTCAAGATAATGGTCCACATTTAAATACCGAAGACATTCGTTACTTAGGGCAACGTTTTTGGCGTAAATCGGCTCAGCAGAAAGGTCATGGACTGGGCTTATCTTTGGTCAAAATAATGCTGAAACAATATGCTTATACCATCCAATTTGAGCCGAATTTTCCTAAGGGATTAAAGATTACACTGTTGTCTCAAAAGAGTTGAATAAAGCAAATTATCATTTTTAGATCATGACTATTTATTCTTTGATTCTCAACGACCACTTTAAAAAATAGCTTGATATATTTGTAATAGACTGACTTGTAATACATTTATTTCAGTTCAATGGCAAGCTCTCTTGCTTTCTTTAAACTCCCCCTCAGGATATAGACTGAATGACTCAGAATTGCGTTCACCTTGAACGGTATAGCATACATTTCTTTATTTTTGTCCAATGGTTGTGACTAATGGTGATAAGCCATTTTTATTTGAAAGGCGGTAATACTTATCTTGGGCCTATGCTTTTCTGTATTTCGTATCAATGAGTTGATCTATATACCCATTATCTAGACTAAAAATTAAATGGATAAATTGTTCCAATAATTACCCGTAAAAGGCAAAAATTGGGGTGCACTGCTCAAGCGACAGGCAATACAGCCAATAAAAAAAGCCTTTAAACATTAAGCTTAAAGGCTTTTTTAGGAATTTGGTGGAGATGGCGTCAATTGAACTCAACTCCTAAACTATTGATTTAGTGAACCATAAAGTCAATAGCATTTTACCTGTACCCATTTTTTACCCAAATTAGATTTAGCGCATTGAATCACAAAATTTATTTTGTTCAAATCCATTAACAGGATTTGAAATGGTGTACTGATTTTAACACGTATACATTTAATATTAAAAGAAATGTTATAACATTTCTTTTAATATGTATCATTTAAAAATTCAACTGTAGATAAAAAGTTATGTTTGACATTATAGATACTTTAAAAACAAAATTAGATCAGCATCGTCCCCTTTCTCCTGCAATTGTAAAAAAAATCTTATTGTTCGCTGGACATACCATTCAAATGCAATTGCAGCCAATACACTGACATTGCTAGAAACAAAAGTTGTGTTGGAAGGTATTACTGTTGGCGGGAAAGCATTACGAGCACATTTCGAGGCAATTAACCGTAGAAATGCGATTTACTATGTAGAAGGCTTTATTCGTAAAGAAGAGCCTTTTTCTGAATGGCAAGTCCAGAACATCCATCAACTAATTCTTAAAAATATTGATAATGACAATGCTGGATGTTACAGACAGCAAAACATGCTTATTTCAGGTGCTACTACTACCCCACCTGATTACACCTTATTGAATGACAACATGGCTCAATTAATAAATTAGTATAAACGAAAACCCAGATTGCAAATCTGGGCTTTCTTGAATTTATTTTCTCTTAGGATAATGTCATCACCAAATCCATGGTTTTTACAGATTGACCCGAATTCAATAAAATGTCTTGAATAATACAATCCACTTCCGCTTTAACCGCCAACTCCATTTTCATTGCCTCAACAGTAAATAAAGTTTCTCCTTTCTCTACTTTCTGCCCTTGTTTCACAGCAACAGTACTAATCATACCCGGCATTGGTGCTCCAACATGCTGCGCATTTCCTGATTCAGCTTGAGTACGGCTCTGCTCTGACACTTGTCCAGTTTGCTGAATTTGCAGCAACCTCAACTGACCATTTAATTCAATAAATAAATCAACGTTTCCATTCTTCGCTTGGGATTGCGCTAGAAGTTCAATTTCTAGCATTTTGCCTTTTTCAAGCGGAACTTCAACAGCTTCATTTTCCTTTAAGCCATAAAAGAATGCAGTCGAAGGTATATTGGATACTGCACCATATTTCTGCTTATGCTGCATAAATTCCATAAATACTTTTGGATACATCAAATAAGAAGCAAATTCTTGCTCACGAATAGGTTGGCCTAAAAGTTTTTCAACATTTTTCTTTTCCTCCTCTAAATCAACTGCAGGCAAAAGTGCACCAGGACGGTCGCTTAAAGGCTGTTCACCTTTTAAAATTTTTCGTTGCAAATCTTCAGGAAAACCATGCGCTGGCACACCTAATTCACCCTTAAACAGCGAAATCACAGATTCAGGGAAATCAATTGCATAGTCTGTGCTTTTTACATTTTCGGTCGTCAACTTATTCGACACCATAAACAAAGCCATATCCCCTACAACTTTAGAGGTCGGCGTGACTTTAACGATATCACCGAACAGTAAATTGACTTGGGCATACGCATCTGAGATATCTGACCATTGCTCTTCTAAGCCTAAAGAGCGCGCCTGTTCACGTAGGTTAGTATATTGACCGCCTGGCATCTCATGATGATAAACATCTGCTGTACCTGCACGCATATCTGCTTCAAATGGTGTATAAATATTACGTACGCCTTCCCAATAGCTAGATAACGCTTGCAGATTTTTCTGATTTAAACCTGTATCACGCTCAGTATTTTGCAATGCCGAAACGATGGAGCCCATACTTGGCTGTGAGGTCAAACCGCTCATTGCATCCATGGCCGTATCTACAGCATCAACTCCCGCATCAATTGCAGCTAAAATGCTAGCTGAGGCGATCCCGCTTGTATCATGTGTATGGAAATGAACTGGCAAACCTGTCTCTTCTTTTAAGGTTTTAATCAATTCAAAGGCAGCTTTAGGCTTACAAATACCGGCCATATCTTTAATTGCTAGGATATTTGCTCCAGCCTTTTCCAGCTGTTTCGCCATATTGACATAATATTTCAAATCATAGCGGCGACTGCTATCAAAAATATCGCCGGTATAGCAAATCGCGGTTTCACAAAGCATACCTGTTTCACGTACAGCATCTATCGCTGCGCGCATATTATCCACTGCATTTAAAGAGTCAAAAACACGGAATAAATCAATACCAGACTGCGCGGCTTGCTGAATAAAATGACGTACGACATTATCAGGATAATTGGTGTAACCCACCGCATTTGAAGATCTAAGCAGCATTTGGAATAAAATATTTGGTACGGCTTCTCGCAGTTTTTCCAAACGCTCCCAAGGGTCTTCTTTTAGGAAACGCATCGATACATCAAAGGTCGCCCCGCCCCAGCATTCGAGTGAAAATAGCTGATCTGCCATTTTTGAATAATATGGCGCAATGGCAAGCATATCTGCACTGCGCATTCGCGTCGCAAACAATGACTGATGTGCATCACGCATGGTCGTATCGGTGATCAAGACGCGTTTCTGATCTAACATCCATTGACTGAAACCATCTGCACCAAGCAATTTAAATTGCTCTCTAGAACCTGTTAAACCTGAATCATTGCTAAGTTCCCAAGACGGCAACGGTGCTGAAAAAGTCTGTATTTGAGATAATTGTCGCCCTTTCAACTCTGGCTGACCATTAACTGTGATATCACCTAAAAACTCTAAGAGCTTTGTTGCACGGTCTTGTTTAATTGGAAAGTTCAACAGCTCAGGTGTTGTATCAATAAATTTAGTCGTACATTGGCCCGAACTAAATAATGGATGGGTAATCACATTTTCCAAAAAGGCCAAATTATTCGCAACACCGCGGATTCTAAATTCTTTTAAGGTTCTCAACATACGGGAATTGGCTTCATCCATAGATGAACCACGTACCGTCACTTTTGCAAGCAGCGAATCATAATATGGACTGATGACAGCACCCGTATAAGCTGTCCCGCTATCGACCCGAACCCCAAAACCAGTCCCTGCACGATATGCTGTCAGCTTGCCATAATCTGGCATAAAAGCATTTTTAGGGTCTTCAGTAGTCAGACGGCATTGAACGGCATGACCAAGCATTTTGATTTGCTCTTGGACAGGAACAAAGCTTTCTTTCTCACCGATCTTCGCCCCTTCAGTAATACGAATCTGAGCTTTAACAATATCGATGCCTGTGATTTCCTCAGTGACTGTATGCTCAACCTGAATACGCGGATTGACTTCAATGAAGTAAAACTCACTTGTTTCAGCATCCATTAAAAATTCAACTGTACCAGCATGCGTATAATTCACCGCCTTTGAAAGCCTTAAGGCTGCTGCACAGAGTTTTTCACGCTGTTCTTCATTCAAATATGGGGCAGGCGCACGCTCTACAACTTTTTGATTGCGTCGCTGTACCGTACAATCACGCTCAAACAAATGAACAATATTGTTATGCGTATCACCGAGGATCTGCACCTCAACATGACGTGCTTGGCGAATCAGCTTCTCTAAATAAATTTCATCATTGCCAAAAGCAGATTTTGCTTCACGGCGTGCAATGTGAATAGCATCTTCAAGCTCACCTTCATGCTCAATTGCCCGCATGCCACGGCCACCGCCGCCCCAACTTGCCTTCAGCATTAATGGATAACCCACTTTAGCAGCAATCTCTCGGCATTCTGTAATCGAATCTGGCAGTGCATTTGTTGCGGGTACCACTGGCACACCTGCTATAACTGCGACATTACGCGCCATAACTTTGTTGCCAAGCTGTCTCATCACATCTGCACCTGGCCCAATAAATAGTATTCCAGCTTCTTTACAAGCTTCTGCAAAATCTGGATTTTCTGATAAAAACCCATAACCAGGATGAATGGCATCCACATTATTTTCTACTGCAATTCTAATAATATCTTTGATATCTAAGTAAGCCGCAATTGGTTTCTTACCAGCTCCGACTCTGTATGCTTCATCTGATTTGAAACGGTGCATTGCAAATTTATCTTCTTCTGCATAAATCGCAACCGTTCGAATACCCATTTCAGATGCTGCCCGCATGACACGAATCGCAATTTCACCACGGTTCGCAACTAATATTTTATGAATTTGGCGCATATTATTTCTACTGATTAAGAATGAAGAGAAGATGTACATTGGAAATAAATCACAATGCAATGTTTTAATTTTTAAAAATCATAAAAATAAAATGAATTTTTAATTTAAATAAAACAACTCTAGACTTAAATCTACAGAAATCACCAACACAGGTATAATAAAATTTTATTCGGTCAACAATAGTTTTTCACTATATAAAAAACAACCTAATAACAAAGTTGTATTTAATTGAAAAAAAACTATGCTATAAATAAATTAAATATTTTTTAGACCAGCAATATATTCAGGATTTAAAATGTCTACAGATCAACTTACAGGCTTAGAATTTTTAACTGCAGTCAAAGATGGGGAAATTTCTCATGCTCCAATGGCAAGCACTATCCCAATGAAATTAGTTGAAGTAAAAACCGAGTATATTGTTTACGAAGTTAAACCAAATCAACAACATATAAACCTTCAAGGCGGTGTTCATGGTGGTTTTTGTGCAACGGTATTAGACAGTGTCACTGGTGCTGCAGCACATACTGTTATGGAAAAAGGTGTCCGCTTTGCCACAACTGACCTCAATATTAAAATGATCCGCCCAATGCAAATAAATAAAACCTATAGAGGAATTGGAACCATTATAAATAAAGGTAAAACTTTGGTCATGACAGAAGGAAGAATTGTTGACGAAAATAATAAAGTTTTTGCGCACGGAACAGCAACATTAATGATTATCAAACGATAATTTAAATAAAATAATATCAGGCCATATGAATATATAGCCTGATATTTAAAAACTACCTAATTAAAATTCATATTTAGCCATAAACTCTAAACGGCTATCTTTACCTTGTTTATTGTCCATCGTTTCACGCTCACCATAAATATACTCCATACCAAAAGTCACTGGTTTAAATGGGTTATACATTAAGTTTAGCCAAGCTTGCTGTAAACTCTCATTTCCAGTCATGGTATTTTCATCATAAAACAATGCGCCATAACCCAAGCTACTTCTTAATTTAGGATTAATACGATACGTGAGACCTGCACTCACTGCATCAAACTCAACTAATTTCAAATCATTGTTTTGAATATAGCTGTTTGTAGAGTTATATAAAAAATACTTATCATCACCAACAACATGAGAGTAGTTTGCATTCACTGTCACATTATTCGCGGGTTGATATTGCAGACCTGCTGCGACACCCCAACCAAATTCATTAAGATCTTTCTGTTGGGAACGATTCCTGACTTCTTGCGCCAAAATTCGACCATTAATTAAAAGTTTGTTATTAGCCAGTTTTTGACTCACTTTTGCCGTCAGTGCTGGGAATTCATTGGCATCACTGGATTTTTCTATTCCGACCAAAAGCTGTGTATCTGGTGACAGCGCATGGCTATAGCGAACCATTGGCGTTCGATAAACACCACCACCCAAAACACCATTAAAATCTAAAAGTTCTGGCAGCGTTTCAGTCGATAAAAATGAAGAAGTGGTTTGACCAACCAGCCAATTATCCCAAGCCAAATAAGCATGACGAATACGAATGGTATCGTTTTTATCACCACCGCGAAAATCGACTTCCACTTTGGCATTAATATCTTTTTCTGCCAGTTTAGTCTTTAAATCCATCCCAATGCGTGATGAAGTCAATGTGCTATCGAAGCGGTTTTCGGTTTGTTTCTTATTGGCATCACCATCCAACGTTACGTTGTTAATACGGTTAAAAATACCGTTGCCGCCTTCAAATTGATATGCAGCATCCGCACGGACAAAACCATAAAGCGTGACTTCCGCACCACCTTTAGAGGTTGCTTTAACAAGTGATTTATCGGCTTTTTCTGTATTGGCTACAAGTGTTGCTGTGGTATTTTGATTTTGCTGCAGTTGTGCATTTTGCTGCGCAACCATTGCTTTTAATTGATCTATTTCTTTATACAATGCATCAATTTTTTGATGAATATCGGTATTTGCATACGTCATTGGAATAAATAAACAGCTGCTCAGCGCTGCAACTAAACTTGATTTTAAAAATGGCAACATAGTGCCCTCCCTGTGATTTTTAAACATCCATTTATTTGAATTTATTATGAAATTTTATTTTTATTTCAATTTCATGAAACAAATGTCCCCTTCAAATTTCATAAAAAAATTTGATGCCTTTATTGCAGGGGAACTTAAACACTTAGTTTTCGCTTAAATTGGCAATTTAAGCGAAATAACACTTTTTTATTAACCGACAATACCCTTCGTACGCAGCTGAGAAATTTCTTCAGCTCCAAGGTATCGTTCTAAAACAGCATCGGTGTCTTCACCCAAAGTTGGCGGTGCCTTACGGTATTGCACTGGAGTGCGTGAGAATTTCATTGGCGAAGCAATAACTTTCAATTTTTCTTTCATTGGATGCTTCATTTCAACGAGCATTTTGCGGGCAATCACTTGAGGTTCAGCAAAAGTCTGTTCAAGGTTATTGATGACGCCTACAGGAACTTTAACTTTCTGAATAGTTTCTACCCAGTATTTACCTGTATTGGTTAAGAAATGCTGACTTAAAATTTCAACAATTTCATCACGGTTTTTAAGTCGAAGTGCGTTTGTCACAAAACGCGGATCTGTTGCTAATTCAGGCAAGCCGATGGCTTCACACAGCACCACATATTGCTTGTCATTACCGCAAGCAACAATAAAGTCTTGATCAGAAGCTTTAAACACTTGATATGGAACAACATTGGCATGCTGGTTGCCATAACGCTTAGGAATTTCACCTGAGGTAATATAGTTCATGCCAATATTGGCTAAACATGCAACTTGTACATCCAGCAACGCCATATCAATATGCTGACCTTGTCCTGTCTTAAAGCGGTTAATAATTGCCGCTTGAATGGCAATAGCAGAATATAAACCTGTATTTAAGTCAGCAAATGCAACGCTGGTTTTTAACGGCTCTTTATCACCTGTAACTGACATCAAACCGCCAATACCCTGAATGATGTAGTCATAACCCGGCTCTTCTGCACGCGGTCCATCTTGACCGAAACCTGTAATAGAACAGTACACTAAGCCCGGATTAATTTCTTTTAAGCTCTCATAGTCTAAACCGTAATTTTTTAACGAACCCGCCTTATAGTTTTCAATAACTACGTCTGAATCCTTAGCAAGCTGACGGATAATCTCCTGTCCTTCTGGCTTAGAAATATCAATGGTAATTGAATGCTTATTGCGGTTTGCAGCTTGGAAATACGCACCTTCACGTGTCTCTTCCCCAGCGTCATTTTTCATCCAAGGCGGCCCCCACATACGAGTATCATCACCAACACTCGGACGTTCAACCTTAATCACTTCAGCGCCAAGGTCAGCCAATATTTGACCACACCAAGGGCCTGCTAAAATACGGCTTAAATCCAGTACGCGAATACCATCTAAAGTACCCATAATAAATCACCTCTAAATCCGTTCAGAATATTGTTTCGTTCTTAAAAAATTGATCAATAAATCCGTTAAATCGATGCTGTGTGCAGCAAATCCAATTTAAGTTTTGCGCGGCGCTGCAGCCATGGGCTCGGACGATAACGCTGATCACCGGTAATTGCGTAAATACGATCAAGTACCAATAAAATACGATGTGCGCCAAGAACATTGCCCCAGCTGATCGGGCCATGCGGATAACCGAGACCTAAACGTACAGCTTTATCAATATCTGAAGCAGAAGCGATACGCTGCTGAGCAATATCACATGCCAAATTAATGATCATTGAAATCACACGCTGACTGACAAAGCCCACACTTTCTTCAATCACGCTGACACCATGATTATTTTTTGCAAATAATGCATGCGCTTGATCAATATATTTTTTATCTGTAATAATCGACGGCATTAATACGCGACGCATATTAAAGTCAGTCAGCATATCAATGCTGACACTTCGAGCAGCATCCACATTAAAACGCTGGCTTGCAGTTGTCGTGTCTTCGCCATAAGTAGCCAATACAATTAGGCTATCAGCAGCAGGACTTTCTGCAGTATCTAAAGTTAAGCCTTGTGATTGAACATATTGCGCTAAAATTTCACGGTCCGTTTCAAAGTCTGTACCCAACCAAACTGCATTAAACTCTTTTACATTCGGCACAGCTTGCGGCGGCTCTTGATCTAAACGTGTATCTTGATCATAACGGTAGAAACCTTGCCCAACTTTTTTGCCTACTGTATTGCCAGAAAGCATTAAACGAGTAAGTGTACTTGGACGGTAACGGTCTTCTTGATAATACTGATTGAAAATGGATTCCATCACACGATGAGAAACATCTAGCCCTGTTAAATCATACAGTTCAAACGGCCCCATTTTAAAACCTGCAGACTCACGTAAAATGCGGTCCATTTCACTGACAGTTGCAACACCTTCACCTAAAATTTTAAGTGACTCTGTTCCAAAAGCACGTCCTGCATGATTCACCAAAAATCCTGGTGTATCCTTAGTTTTCACACCAAAGTGGCCCATGCGCTCTGCCAATTCTAATAAAGAATCAACGACTTCATCCGAAGTAAATAAACCTTTGACCACTTCTACAATTTTCATCAGCGGGACAGGATTGAAAAAATGGAATCCTGCTATGCGTTCTTTATGCTTACAGCTTGCAGCAATTTCTGTAACGACCAATGACGAAGTATTTGAAACTAAAATAGCCGACTCAGAAACAATTTCTTCCAGATGCTTAAACAAAGTCTGTTTAATTTCTAAGTTTTCAATAATTGCTTCAACAACCAAGTCAACACCAGCTACTTGCTCTAACTGATCAACCACAATAAAACGGGAAATAGTTTGCTCAAAAGCAGCTGGAGAAATTTTCCCTTTCGCTACCAATTTTTCCAAAGTAGCTTTAAGTTTATTTAAACCTACTTGAGCCGCACCTTCTTTTGCATCAAATAAACGAACCTCAAGACCTGCCTGTGCTGCAATTTGCGCAATACCCATACCCATTACGCCAGTACCCACTAGCGCCATTTTCTCAATTTTCATTGTGTTACTCTCCTTGATACACAGCTGGTCGTTTTTCTAAAAAGGCTTTTGCACCCTCTTTTTGATCCTTCGTATCAAATAAAATTTGCAAAGCTTTACGCTCTAGCGCAAGTGCGCCATCTAAAGACATATCCTGTCCTAAATTGGTCACTTCCTTAATCTGCTGTACAGCAATCGTTGAAAAACCAGCAATCGTATTTGCTATTTCAATTGCTTTTGGCGTCGCATCACCTGCTGTTACTTCTGAAACCAAACCCATTTGCAATGCTTCCTGAGCAGGAATTAATTTTCCTGTCAACACCAACAGCATGGTTTGATATTTGCCAATAGCACGTAATAAACGCTGCGTACCGCCTGCTCCCGGCATAAGACCGAGCTTGACTTCTGGCTGTCCAAAAGTTGCTGTTTCGCTCGCAATAATAATGTCTGCATGCATGGCAAGCTCACAGCCGCCACCCAATGCATAGCCATTTACAGCAGCAATAATAGGCTTGCTGCAATTTGATATACTTTTCCAGTATTTTTCAGTGTGGCGCAAATACATTTGGCTAGTTGTAGCCGTTAGAAAATCGTTAACATCAGCACCAGCAGCAAAGATTTTTTCACCGCCAGTCAACACAATCACTTTTACATTTTTATCGGCATCTAAAGCATCAAAGGCATTTGCCAAGGCCTCTCTAAGCGCTAAATTTAAAGCATTTCGCGCTTCAGGGCGATGCAATTCAACAATTGCAACCCCATCTTTCTTAACAGCTATTTTAAGTATATCCATACCGTTCTTTTGTATTCCGTACAGCGAATTTTAAAGTCAATATACAGATGATTATTTTTAAAAGGAATGATGAAACCTTTAAAAATAGACTAAAAGTGGATATTAATTTTTGATTATTTTGATCAAAAATTAACATATAAATTTCACTGTTTAATCTTAAAATCTGATTGAAGTGATAACATTGACACTGTATAAAGTGAGAAATAATTAAACAAAATTGAATAGCTGTTCAGACGAGAACAGTTCATAAATGACACAAGGAGCCACTGTCATGATCCGCGATCAAGAAACATTAGATCAATTGGTAGATACAATTCGTCAATTCGTTGATGGCGTATTAATTCCGAATGAAGAGTTAATGGCTGAAACAGATGAAATGCCACCGCATGTCGTTCAGCAAATGAAAGAGTTAGGACTATTTGGTTTAACAATTCCAGATCAATATGAAGGTCTTGGCTTAACCATGGAAGAAGAAGTCATCATTGCATTTGAGCTTGGACGCACCTCTCCAGCCTTCCGTTCGTACATTGGCACAAATAACGGTATTGGAGCTGCGGGTTTAATCATTGATGGCACAGAAGAACAAAAACAGCAATTTTTACCTAAATTTGCTTCAGGCGAAATCATTGGTTCTTTTTGTTTGACTGAACCTAACTCGGGTTCTGATGCGGCTTCATTAAAAACAACAGCAGTAAAAGATGGTGATGAATATATTTTAAATGGTACGAAGCGATTTATTACCAATGCCCCGCATGCCGGTGTCTTTACAGTAATGGCACGTACTAATCCAGATATTAAAGGTGCAGGAGGTATTTCGGCTTTTATCATCGACAGTAAATTACCAGGCATTTCACTTGGTAAGCGTGATAAAAAAATGGGGCAAAAAGGCGCGCATACCTGTGACGTTATTTTTGAAAACTGCCGCATTCCTGCATCAAGCCTGATTGGCGGTGTTGAAGGGGTCGGTTTTAAAACTGCCATGAAAGTGCTCGACAAAGGCCGTCTGCATATTGCAGCACTTAGTGCGGGTGCAGCAACGCGTATCCTCGAAGACTCTTTACGCTATGCAATGGAACGTACCCAATTTGGCGAGCCAATTGCTAATTTCCAATTGATTCAAGCCATGCTTGCAGACTCTAAAGCTGAAATTTATGCATCAAAATGTATGGTTTTAGATGCAGCAAGAAAACGTGATGCGGGACAAAATGTCAGCACGGAATCCTCTTGTGCAAAAATGTTTGCCACTGAAATGTGCGGCCGAGTAGCAGACCGCGGTGTACAAATTTTAGGTGGATCAGGCTATATCAGCGAATACCCTATTGAACGCTTCTACCGTGATGTACGCTTATTCCGTTTATATGAAGGTACAACACAAATTCAGCAAATCATTATTGCCCGTAACATGATTCGCGAAGCATCTTAAAAATAATAGGGCTCAACAGGACGAGCCCTTTTTTTGTTCTTATGTATAAATGAATGAATATGATGAACAAAGTAATGACTGTCGACTGGAAAAACATCATTAAAGAAAATGACTTAATTGTCTGGGGGCAAGCTCAAGCTGAACCTATTTCTTTAACACAGGATTTAATGCAAAAGTTATCTGAATTGCCAAAATTCCGTGTATTTTTAGGCATCAGTAACTACACCACGTGTCAGCCAGTACATGCTGAAAAAATCGATTTCTCAAGTTATTGCGGTGCTGGCAGTAATCGTAATTTGGCAAAGAACCATCATTTAGATATTCTGCCTTTACATTATTCAACACTGGCAGATAATATATCACCTGATATTTTATTAATACAGGTTTCTGCGCCAAATGAATTAGGACAATATAGTTTTGGGCATGGTCAGGATTATATTTCAGATTTAATTCCTAAATCTAAAATCATTATTGCACAAATTAATTCAGATATTCCTTGGACATATTCAGAGACATATTTAAAACAAGCGGATT
Organism: Acinetobacter sp. YH12076; assembly: GCF_013419525.1. Lineage (NCBI taxonomy): Bacteria > Pseudomonadati > Pseudomonadota > Gammaproteobacteria > Moraxellales > Moraxellaceae > Acinetobacter > Acinetobacter sp. YH12076. The sequence continues at coordinate 173,180 of NZ_VOZY01000001.1, forward strand.
TTGATTATTTCTTAGAATCAAATTATAAACATAGCGCTGAATTAAATAATGAACACTCATTAGTTAATCTGAAAATTGCAGAAAATGTTGCCTCAATCATACCAAATGGCTCAACCTTGCAAATTGGCATCGGCACCCTGCCTGAAGCCGTTTTAAATGCCTTAAATCAGCACAAAAATTTAGGGATTCATAGCGGGATTATTAATGATGGTGTTGGTGAACTGACCAAACTTGGTGTGATTAACAATGCTGAAAAACCGATTGATACCGGTATCACTATTACCGGCTTAATTAATGGCTCAGACGCATTACAGCAGTTAGTGCAACTGAATGCAGAGATTCAATTACGGCCAACCTCCTATACACACAGTGCCGACGTGTTGACCAAAATTCACAACTTAATCGCGGTGAATTCAGCGATTGAAGTCGATCTGACTGGGCAAGTTAACGCTGAAGTTGCAAATGGAGTCTATGTTGGCGCAATTGGCGGCGCCTTGGATTTCATCCGCGCAGCCAATCAGGCAAAAAATGGCTGTTCTATTATCGCACTGCCTGCGGCCGGCAAAAATTTTTCCCGCATTGTCTCTCGCCTAAACGGCCCTGTTTCAACACCTCGATGTGACATTGGCATTATTGTCACTGAATTTGGCATTGCCGATTTACGTGGCTTATCCATTAAACAGCGTCTAGAGAAAATGATTGCGATTGCTGCACCTGAGTACAGAGCACAATTGAGATCAGATGCACAAAATACGATTTATCTTTAAATGGAGTTAATGATGAAAGAAGCCTATATTGTCAGCCCAATCCGCACACCTATTGGCAAATTTGGCGGAGGTCTAGCATCCTTATCTGCTGTAGATCTAGCGGTGAAAGTCATTGAAGCAGTTCTAGAAAAGACACAAATTGATCCATCAACTATTGATGAAGTTATTGCCTCACAGTCGTATGCATCCAGTGAAGCACCCTGCCTTGGCCGTTATGCAGCTTTAGCAGCTAATCTTCCTATTGAAGTTCCGGGATACACACTTGACCGCCGCTGTGGTTCAGGTCTGCAAGCCTTAATGAATGCTGCAATGAATATTCAAACTGGCCAAGCGGAATCTATTCTTGTTCTGGGTGTAGAAAGCATGAGTAATATTGAATATTACTCGACCAATATGCGCTGGGGCTCACGCGCAGGTAATGTGACTTTTTATGACCGCTTAGAACGTGGCCGTGAACGTTCACAGCCTGTAGAGCGCTTTGGCTATATTTCAGGTATGCCTGAAACTGCAGACAACTTAGCACATGATTACAATATCAGCCGTGAAGAATGCGATGCTTTTGCAGCACTAAGCCATCAAAGAGCCGATGCTGCATGGAATAATGGTTTATTTGCAGATGAAGTCATTCCTGTCGAAGTTAAAACTAAAAAACAAACAACTGTAGTACTTCGTGACGAAGGGATTCGAGCTGATACTACAGCAGAAGGATTAGCCAAACTTCGTAATCTGCGTGAAAATGGTGTCACTACCGCAGGAAATTCGAGTCAGCAAAATGATGCGGCTGCAGGATGTTTAGTGGTCAGTGCCGAATATGCAGAAAAACATGGTTTGAAACCACTAGCTAAAATAGTCGGCTGGAGTGCAGTCGGCTGTGAACCAAGCCGCATGGGTATTGGCCCTGTACCGGCGGTACAAAAATTGCTGTCAAAACACAATATCAGCTTAGATGAAATTGACTTGCTTGAAGTAAATGAAGCCTTTGCTGCTCAAGCACTAGCAGTGTTAAAAGCATTAGATATACACGACTACTCGCGTGTTAATGTCAATGGTTCTGGCATTTCACTCGGTCACCCTATTGGCGCAACGGGTATCCGTATTATGACTACTCTTTTGCATGAGATGCAGCGCAGAGATGCAAAATATGGTTTAGAAACCATGTGCATTGGCGGCGGGCAAGGCATTGCGGCTTTATTTGAAAAAGTTTAAATATTCTGCAAAAACCATCTCTTTCAGAGATGGTTTTTTGTTTGATCTGCGATCAATTTTCAACATTAAATAGATCAAAACATAACATATTTATATCTATTTAAATTCAAATAAAGCATCGTTATATTAAATATAGAACATTAAGACGTCTCGCTATTTTCAGACAAACTTAATATTCCTAATAAATTAATTTAATCAGGATCGATAAATTAATTTACCTATTTTAAATAACGTTCGTATCTATATTTTATTATAGCCAATAATGCTATCTGATAATTGCCTGATTATTATTTCAGGTTAATCAAAATTACAAATATAGCAGGCTATAAAAATATTAAAAAAACATTTAAGGATGAATTATATGCAAGCAACAGATGTAGTCAGTTCACCGCCTAAGCAAAAGTGGATCGCTGCTTTTATATTCTGCTTTTTAGTTCTTTTAGTTGATGGCGCAGATATGTTGCTCCTCTCTTATAGCCTATCCAGTTTAAAAGCAGAGTTTGGATTATCGTCATTTCAAGCTGGAATGCTAGGCAGTGTAACTCTTGCTGGTATGGCTATCGGTGGTATTTTTGGCGGTTGGGCCAGTGATAAATTCGGTCGTGTTCGTGTTATTTCATTAAGTATCATCAAGTTCTCTATATTGACAGCACTTTTAGGTTTCGTTTCAGACGTCTATCAATTTGCTGCAGTTCGCTTTCTATCCGCTTTAGGCTTAGGTGCGGTATATATGGTTTGCGCAGGTTTGATGTCTGAACTCGTTCCTACAAAATATCGTACTACAATTATTGCGACAATTTTTACCGGATGGACATTTGGCTATATTGTGGCCTCATTACTTGCTGGTGCAATTATTCCAGAACATGGCTGGCGTATGCTATTCATGGTAAGTGGTTCAGCGGTAATCATCGGTATTCTTATGCCCGTTTTTGTTAAAGAATCGGAATCGTGGAAAAATGCACGACTGAATCGCACCCAAAATGAAGCTAAAATGGTTAAAACTGACCGCTCTGTATTTAAAGCCTTAGTTGAAGATAAATTAATTTTCAGAACACTGGTGTTTTGGATGATTGTCGCAGGCTTCATGCAGTTTGGTTATTACGGTGTAAATAACTGGATGCCGTTGTACCTAGAGCAAGAATTGGGTATGAACTTCAAATCTATGACCAATTACCTGATCGGCAGCTATACAGCAATGATTGGCGGTAAGATTTTGGCTGGTGTAATGGGTGATAAATTCGGACGTAAGTTTACCTTCATGTTCGGTGCCATTTCTACTGCAATTTTCTTAATCATCATTGTAATGTTCCATAATGCCAGCAATATTCTGTACTTGCTTGTGATTTTTGGTTTCTTATATGGCATGCCGTTAGGTGTATATACCACATATATGTCAGAAAGTTTCCCGACCAATGTACGTGGAACAGCAATTGGTACCGCACATAATGTTGGACGTATCGGTTCGACTATTGCGCCTGCAACCATTGGTTTCATTGCAACAGAAGGTTCTATTGGTTTAGGCTTCTTAGTGATGGGCATTGCATATTTAATATGTGCATTACCAACACTATTTATTAAAGAAAAAATGTATGACCCTCAAGCTGGCACGCAAAACTTAGAGTCAGCAAATGCCAGTGTAAATACAGCTGTAGCTGCAAATAAGACAACATAAGTTTATATATTCATAAAAAAATGCTCCCTTTGGAGCATTTTTTTATTTTTGACCGATCCATTCACAGCCAAGCCATTTACCAGAATACACAGCCTGTCTAGAGCTTTCGACAATTTCATTTGCAATGGTATGCACCAATTTAGAAATATGACGAGTGTTTGGTAAAGCCAATCCAACTTCTCGCATAAAATCTGGGTGATTAATAATTGAGGCCTGCAATGTCTTTTGCGCTAATTCTGTTTTAATAGAAACCAGCGGTAAAATCGTAAATCCAAAGCCTTCTTTCACCAATTGTTTTTGCACATTTAAATCATTCACTTCTGCACTGATCTTGAGTTCATATTTTGCTTTATGAAAGCCCTGTTCAATCAGGGTACGTAAACGATGTGGTGTATATGGCAGAATCAATTCAAATGTAGACATTTGCTTCAGTTCAATATCTTCGAGTTCATTCAATTTAGAATCAAAAGCACCTATCAGCCATAACTGCTCACGAACAAGCGGTTGCAAATCTAAAAATTTGGATGATACTGATCCATAAATCAGAGCAACATCAATCTCCCCGCTCTCTAACCATTCTTTCAAATGCCCTGAATAGCCCACTGTAATTTTTAAATTTACAAAGGGATATTTCTCTTTAATCACTCTCATTAAAGATACAGATAATGCTTCACTCAGACTCGCTAAAATACCGACATTAACAGTGCCTTTAAGAGCACCATCGGATGAAGTTAATTCAATTTTGGCAGTTTCAATTTCTTTTAAAACACGCCTTGCATAGACTTCTAAAATTTTCCCTTCATTAGTTAAATGCATGCCATGACGGCCACGCTCAAATAATTCCACTCCAAGCTCATCCTCAAGCAAATGAATTTGGCGTGAAACAGCAGGCTGTACAATATTTAATAAAGCTGCTGCTTTAGTAATATTCTTAGTCTCTGAAATTGTTATAAAAGATCGTAATTGTTTGATGTCCATTTCAATATTCTTTTAGCATAACGACTATCAAAATATTCTATTTTATTATTTCCATAATAACAATATATGATCGTTACAAGTTACTAAAAACCTGTTTCGATAAGGACATCAAATGAAAAGCACAATCAATAATTACCAAGAAATCCGCGAAGCAGTCCGCGCTTTATGTGCTGAATTTCCAGCAGAATATCATCGTAAAATTGACGAAGAACGTTCTTATCCAGAAGAGTTTGTTGATGCGTTGACAAAAGCAGGTTGGATGGCAGCCATGATTCCTGAAGAATATGGCGGTTCTGGTCTAGGCTTGACTGAAGCTTCTATTATTATGGAAGAAGTTAACCGCAGCGGCGGCAATGCAGGATCATGCCATGGTCAAATGTATAACATGGGCACATTATTGCGCCACGGTTCTAAAGCACAAAAAGAATTGTATTTACCTAAAATTGCAACGGGTGAATGGCGCTTACAAACCATGGGTGTGACTGAACCAACAACAGGTACAGACACCACCAAAATTAAAACCACAGCAGTAAAAAAAGGCGACCGCTATGTGGTGAATGGACAAAAAGTTTTTATCTCTCGTGTACAGCACAGTGATTGGATGATTCTGCTTGCGCGTACAACTCCACTTTCTGAAGTCACAAAAAAATCAGAAGGTATGTCCATTTTCATGGTGGATTTACGTGAAGCTGAGAAAAATGGCATGATCGTCCGCCCTATTCCAAATATGGTCAACCACGAAACCAACGAAATTTTCTTTGATAATTTAGAAATTCCTGAAGAAAACCTGATTGGGGAAGAAGGCAAAGGCTTTAAATATATTTTAGATGGCTTAAATGCTGAACGTACTTTAATTGCTGCAGAATGTATTGGTGACGGCTACTGGTTTATGGACCGTGCTACACAATATGTGAAAGACCGTGTGGTATTTGGCCGCCCAATTGGTCAGAACCAAGGCGTACAGTTTCCATTAGCAGAGAATTTCATTGAAATTGAAGCAGCAAACCTAATGCGCTTCCGTGCATGTGAAATGTTTGATCGTGGTGAAAAATGTGGTGCAGAAGCCAATATGGCAAAGTATCTAGCAGCGAAATCAAGTTGGGAAGCGGCAAATAACTGCCTTCAATTCCATGGCGGTTTCGGTTTTGCCAATGAATATGATATCGAACGTAAATTCCGTGAAACACGCTTATATCAAGTTGCACCTATTTCAACCAACTTAATTTACAGCTTTGTTGCTGAACACTTACTTGGTCTCCCACGTTCTTTCTAATGAGGTAAGCCAATGAATAAAGTGATGAAATCAGCACGTTCTTATCTCTTTGTTCCAGCCAATCGTGTTGAGCGCTTCGAAAAGGCGCTCAACACTGATGCCGATGCTGTGATCATAGACCTAGAAGATGCCGTTCCTTTTGATCTCAAACAGTCTTCACGTGATGACCTTACTGCTTGGCTGCAAGATCATCCTGAACTTCAAGTGATGATCCGCGTTAACTCAAGCCAAACTGAATGGTTCTTGGCAGATATCGAATTAGCGAAATTTCCAAATGTAAGCGCAATTGTTTTACCTAAAACTGAATCCAGCGCAGAAATTGAAGCTGTGCTGAAAATTCGTAATATCGGTATTTTTCCACTGATTGAAACACCTCTGGGCTTCGCTAATGTCAGACAAATTGCGTGCACCAAGCATGTCATTGCTTTAATGTTTGGCACGATTGATTTCCAGCTTGAGATGAATATGAATGGTGGTTATTTAGAACTGTTGTCATTTAGAAATGAAATTGTTTTAGCTTCTCAACTTGCAAAGATTCAAGCGCCAGTAGATGGCGTGACGGTTGATTTTAAAGACGAAGATTTAATCCGTTTAGAAACACAGCAAGCTAAAAATTTAGGTTTTGCTGGCAAATTGTGTATTCATCCCAACCAAGTCAATCTTGTCAATCAAACATTTAATCCAAGTTCGCAAGAAATCACTTGGGCGAACCAAATCATGCAAGCCGTTGAAGAAGCGAAAGGACAAGCGGTCAGTTTGAATGGAAAAATGGTTGATCTGCCTGTCATTTTACAAGCACAGAAAATTATTGACCGCGCATCGTAAGAAATAAAGAATGGAATATCAGGATAAGAATATGGAAAATTTTGATGCTTGGATTGGCAAAAAAGAAGTTTTAAATGATTTTACACATCCTCGCTCTGTCTCAATGATGCAAGCGTTGCTAAATCAGACAGAAAATAAAATCAGTGAGTTACCGCACTTATATCAATGGTTTTATTTCCTGCCCATTGTGAATTCAGAAAACCTCGCTGAAGATGGACACCCTAAAAAAGGCGGTTTTTTACCCCCTATTCCCTTCCCTAAACGCATGTGGGCAGGCAGCCGAATTGAGTTTATTGAACCCGTACTGCTCAATACCAACGTCCGTAAAGAATCTGAAATTATTAAAATTCAGTTTAAATCTGGCAAAAGCGGTGATATGTACTTCGTTACTGTAAAACACTCTATATTTTCCAATGATACTTTAGCAATTGTTGAAGAACAGGATATCGTTTATCGCGCTGCGTCTAATCAGCCGCAAGCGCTTAAAGCTGTTACCCCAATTGCAGTCACTGAAAAGTCATATTCATACAAAAAAAGTTTTTCAGTGAATACCACTACGTTATTCCGCTATTCTGCTTTAACCTTCAATAGTCATAAAATCCATTATGATCGTCCGTATGCGATGGAAACAGAAGGCTACCCAGGACTCGTCGTTCACGGTCCCCTATTAGCAACATTGCTGCTGCATACATTTAAACAAGAACATAGCGATAAAAAAATTTCGCGCTTCGAATTCAAAGCTGTTAATCCTGTATATGATTTCAATACATTTTCAATTTGTGGCGATGTACAGCTCAATCAAGCTGAATTATGGATTGAAAAATCCGACGGGCAAATTGCAATGAAAGGCGTTGTACAATATCACGAGGGTTAACATGCCAGCTTTAGATGGAATCACGGTAGTCTCTTTAGAACATGCGATTGCTGCGCCATTTTGTACAAGGCAACTCGCAGACCTTGGGGCACGTGTCATCAAAATTGAACGCCCACAGGTTGGTGACTTTGCCCGAAAATACGATGAACGTGTAGATGGCATGTCTTCTCATTTTGTTTGGACAAACCGTTCAAAAGAAAGCCTGACTTTAGATTTAAAAACTGAACAAGCAAAAGCTATTGTCAAACAACTTTTATTAAAAGCGGATGTTTTAGTACAAAACTTAGCACCCGGTGCGGCATCACGCTTAGGCTTTTCATACGAAGAGCTTGCTGAAATTAATCCTAGAATTATTGTCTGCGACATTTCTGGATATGGCGATGATCTTAATCATCCTGGGCCATACCGTGACAAAAAAGCGTATGACTTGCTGATTCAGAGTGAGTCAGGCTTTCTCTCTATTACCGGAACTGATGAGCAAAGTGTGAAAGCGGGATGTTCCATCGCAGATATTTCTGCCGGCATGTATGCCTATAGCAATATCTTAGCTGCGCTCATTGAACGCGGTAAAACAGGTAAAGGCAAACGCATTGATGTCTCTATGCTGGAAAGCATGACGGAATGGATGGGATACCCGCTGTATTACACGTTAAACGGTGAATCCTCACCGCCACGCAGCGGCGCTTCACATGCAACCATTTACCCCTATGGGCCGTTCCCGACTGGGGATCAAAAGCAAGTGATTTTAGGTGTGCAAAATGAGCGTGAATGGCAAGCCTTTTGTGAAGTGGTCTTGGATGCTCCTGAACTTTATTTAGATGCAAGGTTCCGCACCAATACACTACGCTCGCAAAACAGACATACATTGTGTCAAATGATCGAACAAAAGTTCAGCCTATGGTCACAAGCTGAAATTATGCAACGTTTAGAAAACGCCAATATTGCCAATGCACGCGTCAATGAGGTTCAAGACCTATGGCAACATCCGCAGCTTCAGGCACGTCAGCGCTGGATTGAGGTGGATTCACCTGTTGGAAAAATTCCAACCTTAAAACCGGTCGGCTTATCAAATGCTGAGGATTTTACTGTGCAAGCCATACCAAGTTTAGGTCAGCATACCCAATCTATTCTTAATGAATTAGATTTCAGCCCCGAATATATTCAATCTTTGATACTTGCAGGCGTGATTTAACCCTTTTGCGGGCTTGTTGAAGTCAGCAAGCTCGCTTTTTTTAGACTGATATTTCAAAGATGAATTTTAAATTGCGATAAATAGAGTGAAAAATCATGGAAGAGATTACACGTGAATCGATGGAGTTTGACGTAGTCATCGTAGGTGCAGGCCCTGCGGGTCTTTCTGCGGCGATTAAAATTCGTCAACTTGCAATTGAAAATAACCTAAACGATTTGTCCGTTTGTGTCGTAGAAAAGGGCTCCGAAGTAGGTGCGCATATTCTGTCTGGCGCTGTGCTTGAACCACGCGCGATGAATGAATTGTTCCCGAATTGGAAAGAAGAAGGCGCGCCTTTAAATGTGCCGGTGACTGAAGACAAAACTTATTTCTTGTTGTCTGATGAAAAATCACAAGAAGCGCCACACTGGATGGTGCCTAAAACCATGCATAACGATGGCAACTATGTCATTTCGTTAGGTAACGTGGTTCGTTGGTTGGGTGCTAAAGCTGAAGAATTAGAAGTGTCTATTTTCCCAGGCTTTGCTGCTTCTGAAATCCTTTACCATGAAGATGGTACTGTGAAAGGTATTCAGACTGGCGACATGGGCATTGGTAAAGATGGCGAACCAACGCATAACTTTACTCCTGGCTATGAACTGCATGCCAAATACACATTATTTGCTGAAGGTTGCCGTGGTCACTTAGGTAAACGTCTGATTGCTCAGTTCAACTTAGATAAAGATGCTGATCCGCAACATTACGGTATTGGTATTAAAGAACTTTGGGAAATCGATCCTGCTAAACACAAGCTAGGTTTGGTGATGCACGGTGCAGGTTGGCCTTTAAGTGAAACAGGTTCTTCAGGCGGTTGGTGGTTATACCACGCTGAAAACAACCAAGTGACGTTGGGTATGATCGTTGACTTGTCATACACCAATCCACACATGTATCCATTTATGGAAATGCAGCGTTGGAAAACACATCCACTGATCAAGCAATATCTTGAAGGTGGTAAACGTATTTCTTATGGCGCACGTGCGGTTGTGAAAGGTGGTTTCAACTCTCTACCTAAATTCACTTTCCCAGGTGGTAGCTTAATTGGTGATGATGCAGGTTTCCTGAACTTTGCGAAAATCAAAGGCTCTCATACAGCAATGAAATCAGGCATGCTTTGTGGTGAAGCTGTATTTGAAGCGATTGCTGCTGGTGTGGAAAAAGGTGGTGACCTTGCGATTGCACGTGTGACTGAAGGTGAAGACTTCTTCACTAAAGAATTAACTGCGTACACAGACAAATTCAACAACAGCTGGTTGAAAGAAGAGTTATATAACTCTCGTAACTTCAGCCCTGCAATGCACAAGTTCGGCACATTCGGCGGCGGCGCATTCAACTTTATCGATCAAAACATCTTTAAAGTGCCATTTACGCTGCATGACTTACAGCCTGACTACAGCGTAATGAAATCTGTAGAAGCGAAAAATGTGAAACCAAACTATCCAAAACCGGATGGCAAGTTAACGTTCGACCGCCTATCTTCTGTATTCGTTTCAAACACAGTACATGAAGAAAACCAGCCTGCTCACTTGAAGCTGACAGATGCCTCTATTCCAGTAAATGTGAACTTACCAAAATGGGATGAGCCTGCTCAGCGCTACTGCCCTGCTGGTGTTTATGAAATTATGGAAGAGAATGACGGTTCTAAACGTTTCCAAATTAACGCAGCAAACTGTGTGCATTGTAAGACTTGTGACATCAAAGATCCCTCTCAGAATATCACCTGGGTAACGCCTGAAGGCGGTGGTGGTCCGAATTATCCAAATATGTAATTTAAGATAGTTCTTGTGAGGAAGCTCACATATACCCATACATGTGGAGTTATAACTAGCTCTTCATTTTAATTTTTTAGGTAATCTCAGTGCCTTAGGGTGCTGAGATTGAAAATATAACTGCAGTATGGAATATAATAAAAAATTAACTCTTCAAAGAAAGTATAATTATTTTTTATTCATTGGCTCATATATAAATTCAAGATGATTTTTTGCAAAAAAAATGAACGGTTTTTAAATAATAGCTTTTTTTGAGGTGGTGGCAGTTTAACTCAGCGCTTAACCCTTTAAATCATCAGTATTATTTAAAATTTTATTTACCCTGATTTACCCATATACAATAAAAGAGACCGTGGCATTTGCCACGGCCTCTTTTATTTAACTAAGAAGATTCCCGGCTTTTTCCGCCGCATTCCCTCCAGCAATCAAATGCTGATAAAGATGAGCATCGGCATCTGTCCCTTTGATCATTCGATATTCAATATCACTCATACTCGCGTATTCTTTTGCAGCTTTAGCTTTTGCTAAAACGGTTGGATCTTCATACTGATGATCGCCTTTTACCTCTACAATAATGTATTGGCCATTTTTCAATTGCACAAGAAAATCAGGGTAGTAGTTTCTTAATGCATACGAGTCTGGATCAATATATTGGAAATAAAACTCAGTTTTCGACTTATCCGTGAACATACCAGTAAAGTAGATTTTCTCTACATCTTCATCCTTTAATAAGTCCCAGAACAAAGCATGTTCGGGATTAGAGTCGAAAGTATAAGTATCCAAGTTAAAGCTTTTGTCTCTAAGCTCTTCCTGAGTAGTTGAGTAGCTTGCTGTTCCACCCTTACCTTCTGCAATTTCATAGAATGATAAGCCACCAACTGCTGGAGGTATGATTAACTGAACTTCTTTTTCAATCGTTTCTTTTTCAATTTCTTGATCGTAAAGGGCTTTGAAGAGTCTTGGAATAACTACATCATAAAGCAATTCATTAAACTCATTCACACAGTCTATGATTTGCTGAAGTCCTTCTTTAGTCTGCTCGAGCATGGATTCGATTCGAATAGGACTTTTATTCAAGTAACGTGAAATCTCAGCAACTAGCGTCAAAGCCGAATATTCAACTTTAGTCTTCTCACTCGTACGATCTGTCGTCTTACTATATTGAGCTGAATTAAAGTCTCTGGCTTCGAGGTTTGTCGTAGTCACTTGGATAATTTTGTAATCTTTAGTTAACTCATTCCAAGCATCTGTATTTGATGGATCAAGCTCAAGAGCAGTGCCTTTTACAAACTCTTTCTCTTTTAGCTTAATGGTTTGCTTAACATGCTTAAGTTTGATTTTGACATCTTCCCGAACATGAACATTAAGCATATTCTTGGTCTTAGGCTGAGGATCATTAAACTCTGAAGCCGTCATTCTAAAGTTAGCCTGAAGCTCAGCATCAAGAATGTCATAGTTCTCTTTGCTTAGGTAAATCGAACCCGTATATTGTTGTTTGCCAATAGAACGCAAGCAACGCATCGTTGCCTGAAGCACAAAAACTTTAGACTTTGGTGAACGATACATTGCTACGCCAAACAAAGAGCGACAGTTCCATCCTTCTCGGCCTTTGTTCACCAATAAGATGAATTGCTTCTCTGCTCCTTCCGTACCTACAACATCGAGATTATTGAAGTTACGAATATCATCCGACTTGGTAATTTTATCATCACCAACGTTGACCAAAATCTTATCGGCTGATATACCATGTTCTGCCAACTGACGTTCTAACTCAGGCTTCAACTCATCTGTAAGTTCTTCGACTGTTGACGCAAAGAAAGCTAGCTTCGGCAATAACCCTTCAGGCTTGATATCTTTTGTCGCATCTAAGAAATCTTTAACAGCGATCTTTACAAACTCTTCTGTACGTGTCGTCGTATAAGAGTGTACTGCTGGACTTTTTAGATAATGTTCTTGAATCGCATTTTTTAAGTTAAATGCATAGACCACTTCAGGCAGGACATCCTTACCTACATATGGTGTACCCGTATAGTTAAAACATGAAACAACCCGAGTACCAGCTGCATCCAAATTTTTAGCAAGCTCATCGATCGTTCGACGTAAACTATTATCTGTCTTTGTCGTACCACCCATCATGTCTTTTTTCAATGCTTGACCAAATGAGTGGTGCGCTTCATCGACAAAAATACCAAGCTGAGGCAGACGTGATAGTTTCTCAAAACGTTGGTTCGTCTTTAAATCATCTTCATTAGCTGGTAAACCTAAATCACCATAAAGTTCTGCGAACTCGCCGTAATCAGGTAGGCTATTTTCAAATAGTTGCTGTGCAGCCGTTTTTTCAGCATGTTGACGCTTCAGAATAATTTTTTGCGTATTCGATACAATCAAGTTGAACTTAGATCCGTCCATCGTACTGAGCGAAGTGCCAGCTTCATCAAGGAAGTGGAATTTTAAATTCGCATCAAAAATACCTACATATTCTTTTGGCACAACTTTTGAAATATCAAAGGATTCAATTTCTCGAAGAGACTGCAATACGGTTTTATCAGGTGCAAAGATCAAAGCGTTATGACAGTATTTTTCATCCTTTGGCCATTTATTTGCTAATAGGAATTCATAGAAAATACACGTCGCCATGAGTAAGGTCTTCCCCGTACCCATGGTCAACGCAAAGATATAGTTAGGATAACTTCTGCTGTTATCCTTCATTTTCTTTAAAACAGCTTGATAGTTCTTAAGTTCAATGACATCACCAAGCAATAAGCTTCCTTGCAATGAATCATCTTCGCCAAATCCAGTGGCCTTTCTGTTTTCAAATTGATTTTTTGAGTCGTACCAATCCTCAAAAATCTTCTCAACCTTAGCGTTATTTAAAAACTCTTTTAAAAAGACATAAGTTTCCAAAGCTTCAAATTGAGGTCTTCGCAAGAAAGCATCAGGGCGATTACTCGGATCATTGTAATCAAGAAATTTTTTACTCAAGTCACGATAATTTTTTCTTATCGCACCCTTATTTTCAGCATAGAAAGCCCAAAGATAATTAAAGAAAGCAAAATCTAAAGCAGCAGAAGAGCTTTGTTTAGCCTTAGCCATTCGCAAACTCCTCATCTGTCAAATTACGCTCTAATGACTCAGAAAGGAGATCTGTGATCTTGATACGAATCGTACCTGCTTCTTCAGGGATAGCATAAGTACCTTGAACAAGTTCATTTTTGGCAGGAATATCTGTTAATGCTGGTTGGAATACCGCACCATCATAGTTCCAATCGATCATGATACTTTCAACCATCTCACGCCAATCAGATACAGTATCTTTAGTTTGTGAAAGCTTTTGTAGTAAGTTCATTGGATAGAATTTATCTACGACTAACTGGCCATTTTCAACTTTGAACAGTGCTTCGGAGTCACGTTTAAATTGGAGATCTGAACGGTCACGTAAGATATCAACCACTTGGATATCAAGTTTGTAGCCAATAGACTGCTCTACAAATGCAGCTAAGTCAGGTTCATGCCCCATACAGATTAAAGTTATCTTTTCAACAGCCTGGTTTGGCTTTTCTTCTTTACGTTTTTCAAAAGCTTTGTAGTCTACGCCATGAATGAGATCAGCTACATCAGCTTTAGTCGCAATATGATTGACTGGCATGAGTTTGACCATTCGGCCGTCTTTTTCTCCATCGTAAATACTGTTAGGAATTGGTTGAATATCTAAAGCTTGAATAAGCAGTTCTTTTGCTTGAACAGGGTTTCTAAATACATCGTAGTGGTTAACGTTATAGACTTCAAAACCAGTATAGAGTGCTTGATCATCATATAATTCTGGTTGAGTGTTTTTCAATTCGTCAGCAACTTTAATCAAACGTTTAGTTGTGGTTTGAATCGCACCTAAGTTGATGTCAGCACCAATAAACTTACGACCAAGTTTCATAGCTGTGCTTTGAGTTGTTCCTGATCCCATAAAACAATCTAGAATTAACGCATCAGTTTCCGTTGCTGAGTTAAATATACGCTCAATTAGTGCTTCAGGTTTCTGCGTTGGATAATCCAATCTTTCTTTCGCTTGTGAGTTTAACGGAGCTATATCAATCCATGTGTCGGTGATAATAGGACCAGATGATCTATCTAAGTAACGTTTTAAATACGGCATTCCATTTTTAGCATACGCAACCCCTCCTGCTTTATCCATTTCTGCCATTCTTTCTTTAGTCCATCGCCAACAACGAATATGACCATTCCACTCATATGTTAGATTTGGTCTATCGGGATTTGGATTTTGTAAATTATCCATCATATACTTACGTACACTTCCATCCTCTGCGACTTCTTCATAACGATACTTAGCTAAATGTTCTTCAGAATATGTACCAGTTACTTTTTTCCAGCTATGTTTATTTTTATTTTTTGCAAAATAGAAAATGAGATCATGTGAATCAGGAAATTGGTTAGAAGTTAAACCCTTTGCGCCACTTCTTTTCCAAACAATTTCATTAACAAAATTTTCTGCACCAAATACCTCATCTAAGATCAATTTAATATAGTGACCTCGAGTAGGATCACAATGAACCCATATAGATCCTGTATCGGCCAATAACTCCTTTAATAAGACAACCCTTTCATAAATAAATTGCAAATAACTATCGTTATTCCAAACATCAGCATACTGTTTTTCTTCAAAAAAAGACGAATCTGAATCAATCTTTGTCGTCTTTATACGGATAGTTTTTTTATAATCTGCATTTGAGTCAAAAGGTGGATCAATGTAAATCAAATCAACTTTGCCACGAAATTCACGTAGCAAATGTGACATAACCTGAAGGTTATCACCCCAAAAAATCTTATTCAGCCAACCATTAACCGCTTCACCATGTTGTTCTTTTAATTGTGCTGGGTAATAGCGAGTTGACGTAAAAGGACGTTTCCCTTTCCAATTCAACATCGGGTAGCCTTTAATCGGCTCAAACTTAAATACACCCTCTTGAAGGTTTTCTTCCGGCAAATCTAAAGTATTATTTTCAGTCGTCATTTAAAGACTTTCCTTCACAAAATTCCAATTTTTACGATCGCAGTAAAAACGCATGTCACAGTTGGGGCAAAGCTTATCAGGTCTACACGTCATCCCATAATCTTTAGCTTCAATACGAGACACTACTTGATCAAACTGTTTCACTGTTCTTTCAATCTGCTCAGTTTTCTTGTCAAAGCTGACATACGGAGAGCCATCTGATTCACCCGTGTAATACAAGTGCATACGGCTTACCGACTGCCCTGTCTTCTCTTCCAACAAGTGCGCATAAAGCTGAAGCTGGCGTTGGTAGGTTTCAAGTCTTGACTTCTCTTTTTCTAAATCAGGCTTACGCTCCGATTTAAAATCAATAATCTCAACTGTGCCATCTTCCCCACGGATTAAGTCAATACTACCCTTCAAGATGTACTGATCCTTCACCAAAGAAATCTCAACTTCAGCTTCCTGTAATCGATGTAAATGCTGTTTCTCACGATCGTAGTAGTTCAGCACATGCTTCTCAATGGCCTTGATGGTACTAGGCGCCAAGAACTGTCGCTCTTTCTTAGACAAATATATATAGTTGGTGTTCAACCAACTTTGAATCTGCTCGTGAGTCACAAGATGACTTTCGTTACGCAATACTGCCTTATGAATGTCTTCAATCGTTTGATGCACCAACGTACCAAAGATCTGAGCACCTGCTCGAACAGGATGAAACTCAAGTTCTTTAAAGAATCGGTATTGTTCAGGACATGCTTCGAATAAGAGAATATGTGAAGTAAAAGCGTACTCACGCTTCAAATTCATCTCTTTGACTTGAGCAAATTTAATTAGAGATAAATCAAGCTTAGGATGTCTCCAGTTCACGAGGCCATCTACAATTGGCTTAAAGTATTTGGATGGTGAAGCCCCATGACCCGTTTTAATTTCTGCAGATAAGACCAGTAAGTTTTGTGCGCGTGAAAATGCTGTGTAATACAAACGCCAAAAATCAAAGCTCTTAATTAAGTCGAATGGCTCATAGGGTGGTTTATTGAAATAGATATTCTCTAGAGTCTCATCGAGTTGGCTATGACTCTTGCGAGGTACACCTTCCAAACTACAAGTGATTACCACTGGATATTCCAATCCCTTAGATTGGTGAATCGTCAGGAAAGATACACAACCACTTGGCGCATATTCAGAATCATCTTCATACTCACCAATGCCACCCTCTTTCAGGAATCTGAAGTATTGGTTAAACAAGTCTGTTAAGTTTTTATCGATAAACTCTTTTGAAATGACTGTTACATAGTGCAAATGTTCAAACTTGGCGAGTAGTGATGAAAATTTAGATAAGTTACGTGCTGCACGGCCTTTATCTAAGCCATTCAATGCTTCATCTGTGAAATAACGACTGAACAGTGGAAACTGCAACGCTTGATAAAATAGTGCCGTAAACCCATAGTCTGTATTCTCAACCAACTGGTGATGTGTTCTTGCTCGCTCTACTGCCCATTTAAACAAGTCTTGGTTTTCAGTTTTTTGAAGTTCTTCTTTAATTAACGGAATACATTGCTGATCGTAGTAGTCCCAGATGGTCAATTTAAGATTTTCAGTCCACTTACGGATCTCAAAATATTTAGGAAATAAGAAAATAAAGAGACCTATAACCAATTTAATCTCTTCACGATCAAAGAATTGGTTTGATCGTGGGGAATAAACAGGAATACCTTTTTCTTCTAAGTAATTAGCAAGTCCTACTGCACGTTCACTTTGAACAGAGCGGAATAAGAATGCCACTTGGTTCCAATCGGTCAAACCATCATTCTTTAAAGAGAGTAAAAATTGATAATTTTCTTCATACCACTCTTCACGGCCTTCTGCTGTGACTTTAATGACAGAGGGAACGTCTGGAAACTCGTCATCCCGAGCACGAATATTCTTGTCATAACGGAATCGATTAACACCTGAACCCCATTCAAGCCTTTGCATCCATTGACCAAAGAAATTCACAATATCAGGATGGGAACGATAGTTCGTGGTGAGTTGAATCTGCTTACATGCATTTGCATCAAAATTTTTAGGAAACTCTAAAATATTTCGAATAGTCGCACCACGGAAACGATAGAGACCTTGGTCATCATCACCGACCACACAGAGGTTTTGTGCTTGCCCCATAAGCAATTTTAAAATACGTTCTTGTATCGTATTCGTATCTTGATATTCATCGACCATGAGATACTTTAATTTTTCCTGAAGCTCAACCAATACGTGAGGCTGATTTTCTAAAAGTTTTAGAGTCTCATATTGGATGGTTGAAAAATCTAAGGCATTATTTTCTTCAAGTAACTCATGATATTTCTTCAAGCAATGACCAAGTACAGAAACTTCAATATCAGATGCTTCTATTAACTCTTCAGACGTAAGTGCTTCTTCAGTCACCTTATTTAAAAGTGAGATAAGTTGGCTAGCCTTATTCCACCTAGACTGTTCCTCTTTAACTAAAAGATGGAAATCCTCTATCTCCGCAAAGTCTCTCATCTTTTTATAAATTAGAAATTGCTGATCAAATTGATCATACAAAGCAAAGCTTCGCTTAAGACGAGTAAACTGCTGATTTTCTTCTAAGATTCTTAAGCAAATTGAGTGAAATGTACCTAAATACATTTCATTCAAATTCAGGTCAATTTTTAACTCAAGCAGACGATTTGAAATACGTGTCGTTAACTCTCTCGCAGCTTTTTCAGTAAAGGTTACAACCAAAATCGATTCAGGCTGAACACCTTTAACTTGTATCAACTTCACAATACGTTCAACGAGGGTAAATGTCTTACCTGAGCCGGGGCCTGCAATAATGAGTACTGGCCCATCTAAGGTATTTAGAGCTTCTTGTTGAGCCTTATTGATATTCGACATCTTCCCCTCTTCTTCAAGAAAATTGGTAATTTTTATATTTAATAGATGGTGAAGTCCATATAGATGGACTTCACCATCAAATCACTTATTACAAATGATCACTTCATACATCTTCATGCTCTGTAACCATACCTTGTAACTCATCCTCCTCAATGCTATCAATCAATCGATAATATTTTTCAGGATTCCAAGTCTCTTTAATAAAGGCTATAAGATCCTTTTGACGGTTCTTAATAGAATCAATTGTCCAATAGTAAATATCATCTTCTTTTAAAGCATACTTCGTTAACTCTCCTTGGCTAAGGAATGTAGAGTGAGTACTTAACGCATCTAATTTATCAGAAAAATCATAGTCGCCTTTTAATGAATTTGCTGAGATGGAATCAATCACTAAATTCCCGATTCGATGAGTAGCAACTTCATAGAAGTTTTTCTGTTCGCCCTGATCCCATTCAACTACCGTATTACTGATAGGGTTATTTCTAGCAGCAATATGCTCCAAACTTAGTTTTGAAGCATTGTCTTTAGGCTTTAAATAGTGCTTCCACGACAAATGCTCAACTTTCCGACCTGTCTGAGAGCGTAAATAATTTTCATAACGCCAAAGAATATATGTCGCATCAATTCTATTTTGATTATAGAAAGTAGGGCTTTCAATACTATTAGTAAACCTATTTTCCATCCCCCACCATGATGACATCGAAAATATTAAATCTTGTAAGTCCTTATAATTACCTTGGAAATCTCTTGCACTTGCATAAAGTGTGGATAAGCCTGCATCTGAGCGAATTCCACTCAACGCATAACCTCTTACTGCAAATACCTCCATTAGACGCATCACTAAGCAAAATTGCTTTTTATTCTCTGTCTGGTCTAGAGCAAATGTTTTAATCACAAGTGGCCAAAACACTGCCATCTTTTTGACCATAAGTAGATGCGTAAATTCAGTATAGGTATCAAGGCTATCAAAAAGCTTTGTGAATACTTTATAAGTCTCTTCTAGATTCGATACAAATTCTAAAACCCAATTTTGAATTAAATCGGGCTCCATCCCTTGAATAATCTTTTTGATCAAATCCTTAGGATGACGCCATTCATCTGCTTGCCAACTTAAGTAGCTAACAGCGTGGTAAGACAAAATAGAGTCTTCATTTGGAATCAGTTTATTTTCTAACTGTCTTTCGATACAACGATAGATATTTGAAAAATGAGTCTGCACAATCGCTAGGCTATCATTCGGATTTTTGGCATGCAGGTAAATTAAGTGCATTAGATAACTTTTCAAAGCTTCTAAATCTGTAAGCCTTTTGCCTCGATCATTTTGCAATTCAAAGATAAGTGTCGCATCAGCCGAATCTTGTACTGAATAGACCATCACTTTTGCATTGATGAGAACCTTTAACAACTTAATCCATTCATCTGGCTTTACTTCATTACTGAAAAAATCATAGGCTTCTTTCAAGCGCTTTGAGGAAGGTGATGCTTCAGTGGTATTTCCCTTTGTAGTTTTCAAAATTGCTGATCTGAAGAAAGCATTATCTTCCTGAATAGTATTGAATTTATGTACTTCCTCATCATCATCGAATATAAAATTTCTATATAAGGATTTTAGTTTTATCGTTGGTTCATCGATCTTTTCTTTATTTTTTTCTAAAAAATTTAAAGCTGCTGCAATAAATATGACTGAAGTCGTTAAGCGTTGCTGCCCATCCACAACATGAATATTTTTATCGTTATTAAGAGGATCAACTTGGTGAAGCAATAAAGTACCAAGAAAATAACTTTTTTCTTGATTTCGATCCGTCGCGAAAGCTTGTTGCCTTAAATCATCTAAATATGTTGGGAGTTGCTTATCTTTTTCCCAAGCGTAGGCACGCTGATATTGAGGAATACTAAAAATAGAGATTTTAAAAATATTTTGTAAAGTATGGATTGTATTTTCCATTCAGATTTTACTCTTTTAAATATGGCTATGATTTCAAGCTATCACGCTGATAAAAATAAATTTATCTAGTTAGGACTAACAATTAAATTTACCACAAATACTAATTTCGCACTCTTAGACTTTTTATCCGTTCCACAATAAATAATTATTTTCTTTCCCGTGAGCATATGCCCACTCCGCCACCTTATGCGAACGCTCTTTATCTGTGAGAAACCCTAGCACTGAAATTCGCTCCACGATGATCAGATCCTGTTCTTCATTACGTTCCTGCCATTTATGCAAAAACTCATCTGACGCAAGCAAATTACTTTTCTTAGAATTACAGCTTGAATCTGCCAACACAAAATTATGCCCTGTGTCTGATGGGTACATAGACCATGGAATAAAATGATCGACTGCATAATTTCCTTTTCGCATCGGCTTATTGCAATAGAAGCATTTACAGTCTTGCAGCTCTACCAACACGCTTGCTACTGCATTTAACTGGCTCCGACTCGGCTCAAACATGAATTGTTCAAGGTTCGGTAATTGATTCAGAATTTGTGCATTACTGCTGTTCTTTCGGATGTAATCAATCCACCGTTTCTGACAAAGTTCTTCAATAATCTCGCTAAATTGGCGTAAGCAATACATCACTTGAGGCAAAAGAATGAGTTTCTTTCCGCACTGATTAAGCTGAAATATAAACTCAAAATTTTGACCATTGATGTTTTGCAGATAACGGACAGGCATTTCTCTCACAGTGCGAGCCACATCTTTAACTAACTTCAGCCACACCAATGAATCTCGTCTTAATAATCCAAGAGATGAGTAGCTCTGCCTTAATGCAATAATGCGATTCACTATGGCTGCTTGCTTGCCATTGTTCTGATTTAAGATCAGCTGGCCTTCATCATTAAACACATACGGTACAGCCTGCTTCCAATACAGCTCGATAAACTTTTCAGCAATCTCTGTATATTCGAGTGATAAACTTCCACCTGCGTCTTCACCTTTCTCAATCGCCAATCGGCTTAGGCTAATCAGTAGCGCAAACTTATAGGTACTGCTAAAACTTCCTGACTGTAAAATCAGCTGAATATTCTTTAGAAATTTGAGTTGTTCTTGTGCTGTAGGTATTAGATCAGCCATGTTTTTTCCAAAGTAAATTGAGCCATTTTTCTTGACGATCAGGTCGCTGATCTAGCGTAATCCATTGCTGGTTTTGTTCAACATCTTCAAAGAGCTGAAGTAATGCTTTTGCCTGATTCTCATCTAAATCCGTAAAAACCCTCCCATCTTTTTCTCGGTCACTGTCACCATACTTAAATGACATATACAGCACACCATTTGGTTTTAAGGCTGTTATCAACTGGCCAATGACTTCAGCTAAGCGATCACGCTCACAATGTAATAAAGAGGCACATGCCCACACGCCATCATAAACCTCATGCTCATCAATCTCATAAAAGCTCATTAGCTGAACTCGAACACCTGTAAGCTGAGTTGCTTTTTTCGCAAGCTCTTCTGAGTAATCTATTGCATCGACTTTATAGCCTTTATTTTTAAAAGCTAAAGTGTCACGACCTGACCCACAGCCAACATCTAGAATGTAAGCTTGTTTAGGTAACTCAATTAAAAATGGTTGGTACAATCTTTCCATATCAACGTGTAACGTTGCCTCAGCAAAATCATCTGCAAAATTATTGTAGTAATCTATTGTTTTCATTCTTAGTACTTAGTCCCAAACTAAGCTTAGTCTACTAAAAAACAAAAAAATAAGGGAGCAAAGCATCCCTTATCCTCGACTCGCCAACTTATTTTCAATCCACTTATGGATCTCATAAGCTGACCAGCCAATACGGTTTTGGGTAATTTTAACTTTCTTTGGAAATGTTGGATCGTAATACGGTGAGTTTTCATCCATCATTTCATAGATCGTAGAACGTGCAACACCTACAATTTCTACAACCTGCTTAATATTGATGAGTTGATTCATTTGAAAAGTTTGACCAACAAACGCATTCATGAGTTTACTCCTAATCATTCATGCGAGCGGTTATTCGCTCAAATGATATGCAGCTCCGTAAAAATTTAATCTCCTTAAACCTCAACAATCATTCAATTCAAAGTTTGAACAGAACGCTGTAACTCATTCTGTAAATTCAAGCTTGTGGTTTTCTTTTGTTGAGCATCATCGATGCCTTCATCAGATGGATAAAACTCTTCAATGACGTCTAACCCATCACCTGAATCCATTTCAAAAACTGCATTTGCATAACCCTGTCTCGCCTTGTGATCTAAAGCCTCCTGATTAAAACCACTCGATTTACTCTGCTGATCAATTTCTTTAGCAGTCTGTATAGCTTGCTTTAAATCAACGCCTTCACGTAAAGTTAAATCCACGTAATACACAGGCTGGCGATAGCTTTGGGTCGTGGATTTACCCCGAAGAGTGAGTTGTAGCGGTAAACATGAAAGTAAACCATTCGATGCTGCATGGTAGTAGCTTAGTCGTGCGGCCAAGGTCCTTATACTGTTAAAGCCAGTGGTTCTAAAGATGAATGTGCCAAGCTCATCCGACTCATCCAAGTTCACATGCAAACGCCCATAAGGCTTACAGTGCCCGCCTTGAGCCATTGAGCATAAATCAGGGGATGGGCATGGATGCTGCTCTACACCTTGATTGGTCAATCGCTGGCAAGTTTCACCATTACCCACACAAACGGATCGTCCAGTTTGACGGTCAAATAAGCTGTACTCTGCACGCAGATTCAGCTCAGGATCATTAAAGATCATCCGTACAGGAATTGAGCGGAGTTTTTGATTGGACGCTCTAGCCCGCAGCTGTTCATCTAACGGATGTTTGATCCAACCACTATCTTTACTTTGAATTTGACTGGTAATGGTGAATTGGTCATCCTTTTCAGGCAGACGCTTTCCGTTCTTTTCGACCATTCGGCCAATGCTGATTCGCCCTAAAATAGGCGGTGTGATTGCTAAACCTTTAATCATGATATTTCTCTTTTTAACAATGAAATCGGCATAAAAAATCCCATGCTGTTTGGCATGGGATCGTTATGGCCTTAAATTGATTTGCTTGCGTATCTCGAAGAATGAATTCATCTCATTCATCATCTGGGTAAATATTGAAGCGTCTTGAACCAGATTTACTTTGTGGGAATTGGTTCAGATATTCAGGGTACTGTTTTAGTAGTGCTTTGCTATCTAAGCTAATCGAGTCTTTGGCCTTTTTCCACGTGACTGAACCTGCTTTGAAGGTTGCGCGCTCAGCCTCCTGCATCTTGGCCTGCAGCTGGTGCTTCAGCAGATCGAATTGCTCTTGGTGCTTTTCAATTTGATTGCGTGCTTGAATCAGCTGCTCAAACTGTTGGTTGGCTTGATCATCTAACGAGAGATCGGTCGTACTTAGCGGTACATGCTCTGGATACAGTAATTGCAAAGCTTTAGCGGCCGATTCACTAGCATCTGCATCAGGCGGTGTATCCTTTTCCACGCACTCCCAAAAGTAACGCTCTGCATTCACGATATGCTGAATCACCGATTCTGAACGGGTCACTTTAAATATGCGGGTTTCATGTCCGCAGATCAGCACACAGATATGTGCTGCCTTCTTCCCCGTCACAGCCAGTTGATGCTGAACCTGACACAGTACATATAGAGGCACACCATCCCGCCAAAGCTTAGCGCCATATTCCCCTGCGGTTTTACATTCTAGAACCTGCACGTCTGCGTCACCCACTACAGAGTAATCCAAGTTTGCTAACATGAAATGCTTGTCTGGATCAGGATGCTGCAGCACAGCATTGACGCGGCGGACTTTATAGTTGGTATGCATGCTGTAATACTCAGCCACTAAGGGCTCTAAACGCTTGCCCCAATACAGCGGAGCATGGCCTTCGCTTTCATCTTCAATCGATTGCTTGATCCTTCCAGTCTTGATCATCCACAATTCCAGCATCGACATATAAGGGTTGAGCCCACAGGCTGCTGCGCAGTCACTGCTGCCGATGCCTTGCCTTCGCACTTCCAGCCATTCGGCCTGAGTCATATTTTTAGTCGCCATAAAACGTTTTGCGGTAAAATTTTTAGGAGCACGGAATACTTTAGGCTGTGCAGATGCTGCAGGTAGATTTGATAAACGATTCATTGTTAATTCCTCTAATTTAAATTTTGGGCATAAAAAAGCCGTGCCTAAAGACACGGCTTTAAGAGCTTGGTATTTGATTCATAAGTGAAGAAAAATATTTGGCCTTGTTTTGTAATACTTAGGCTAATTTATAAAAAAGAGAACTATTGAGCTTAAGCAAGCATACGCAGCGCTTGTTCGAGTCCACGTTGCTTCAACCCAGCACCTGCGCCAAACCATGCTGAATCGAGTCGGTGATCTTGACTCATAGCCCGGCGTTCATGATCGGCAAACTCGGTGATACTGCAAAGTAAGCCATAAGCGGTATCTTTAGCTGAACTCAGTTCTGCCCCACGTCCATGCCCATTAAACATAGTCATGACTTTAGACATGGCACGGCCATTCGGCTCAGTCTTGTTTTCAGCTTTAGGGGCTGAATTAGCTTGGGTAGCGACATTACGGTAGAACTGAATAATGCCTTCATCCTGTTCCGTTGGACTCAAGCTGGTATTGTTAAACACAGCATCAAAATAAGCTGCTGCCTCACTTTGAGTGACTTTACGCTGGCTGAGCTGTTTCATTTCATACATATGTTCATCCCATGCCCGGACAGAAATTCCCAACTGCTGTTTAATCTTTTGGGCATCAAAGCGAGTGCTGTGCGGGACTTTGACCACACCTGCACTGCTGTTCTGTCCTTTGAGAGCAATCGCTAAGGTGTTATTGCACACCACACGGATTGAAGTGAACTGTGCAGTTGTCGCTAGTGTCCCATCACAGCCCGAAGCCAATAAGATATAGCCATTACTGACATCTTTACCTTTGAGTGCTGCTGTCTGACCGGTTTTAGCCAAAGCCCAGAATTTTTTTCCGCCTTTCAATACACCTGCCGTTTCCAGCTCAAAACCTGATTGTTCAGTTAAATCACGGTAGAACTCTAAAATCTGTTTGGGTTGAACTTCTTGATAGCGCTGACTGACCACAGATAGAGGAGCATGGGTATCCGAGCGGTAAAGTACGCGCTGTTCCTCGAAAGGCATGATGATGCTTTGCCCACGTTCATTTTGTGCCATGTAGCTGACGTTTGATGATTCGATACGCCAATCCATGCCTGCCTGTTTCGCCCAGACTTCAATCGGCTGATTTTGCGCGAGCTGATTGCCAAGACCGTGCCATGGGGTTTCACCGACATAAGCCATTTTTTCAATTAAATGTGCCATATACTTATTTCCTTTTAATTTTTACTGACTATTCAAATTAGGGGATTAAAAACAACTACCGTCTAAATTCCATCAAATCTAGTTAAAGTAGTGTCCGCACTCCAAACAATGGTGATGTACTTGCGGCTGAGATTCATCTTTCATAGGGTTTTCGGAATGCTGTTCATGGATGTGTTTCAATATGCAGGCTGCACAGCCAACTGCCCCACCGATTAAAGCCCCAAATACATAAATCATCGTACGCTGCCCCTTAATCAGCCGAGCGCTAGATGCACCCATCGCGGCATAATTCACAACGTTCTGAATCAGATTTTGTATAGGCGGCTTTAAAGACCTTGGCTGCTGAAATTCAATGGATGTAGAAAGTTGAGGGCCGACCATTTCAGTTTCGTCACCGCCACATGCAGGACAAATAATTAAATTCATCTTTATTTCCTTAAAGTTTAGACATAAAAAAGCCGAGTCCTTCATGGACTCGGCTTTTTGATTCATTGATTTTACTGTCTTAACAAATGAGATCGGCTAGTTAAAGCTATAGCTTACCGTTCCTTCAGTGGTTTCAATATCCACCTGTACCACATTGGCAAAACTGCATTTAGTGACTCTTAATCTAGCAAGTTGTCCCATCTGAAAATGCAATGGAAAGTTAAATCTTCGATCATGACCGATAAAGCTGCACTGCCCGTTATTGACTATGACATTCGTCACCTCTATCGGTTCAGCTGTATTAGAACGAATAGAAATCACTGGAGTACTCCACGAGTACAAACCCGCTTCATTTAACTCTACTGAAAACGTATCAGGATCAAGACTTGAACTGCAGCCTTGTAAAGTCAGTACAGATATAAATGCCAATACAGCAAAGCTCAGATTTTTAAATAAGTTATTCATTATAAATTTTTCCTAAATCGTGTATTCAAATGTAGATATATACTTTCCCGTCAATTGGCATTGAGAAGAGAAAGCCATTACATCTAGGTAATATGTATTTGAAATTTCTTTATTTTTAAAAAGCACTAAAATACAAATTTTTCATTTTCACCCATGACCCAAATACTGAAGCTCATCAGATTCTTTAGGAATTTCTGGCTTAACGTATTTTTGTAATAATGATTCTGGAGATAAATAGTTTTCTAGGCCAAACTTAAATTTCCATATCGGTGATGTCAGCACGTCTTTAAAAGGTAGTGTGTCAATTTCCTCAACAGCATCATTGTTTTTCCAGAATACATTGACCGCACTTTTTTGCTTAAATGTATTCGGCTTAATGATTGGTGAGAGATACAATCTAGAGGTATAGTTCTGCTGATCAGGATTGCCATAACGTACTAAATAAAAAAATATCCCATCCAAATTCAAGGTGTTATTTTTCGGTGTAAATACATAGCCGATGTTAAGTTGTCCAAAGTTTTCTGCGAGAGTCTTTGCTAAATCAGGCGGAACCTTGATGATTAGTTCTGATTTAACCAC
Organism: Acinetobacter sp. YH12076; assembly: GCF_013419525.1. Taxonomy (NCBI): domain Bacteria; kingdom Pseudomonadati; phylum Pseudomonadota; class Gammaproteobacteria; order Moraxellales; family Moraxellaceae; genus Acinetobacter; species Acinetobacter sp. YH12076. The sequence continues at coordinate 200,442 of NZ_VOZY01000001.1, forward strand.
AGAGGAAACATATCGGCTTTTCTGTTTAAAGTTAATTGTCATTAACTCTTTATCAGCATTATATTGGTAAGCGCTTTCGCTTCCGATTGAAGTAATATCAGGAGCAATATAATTTAACACCCTTTCCAATAATTCAGCATCATAGTCGATTACATTATTTAGGGAGTTTTGCTGAGCTTGCTTAACTCGTTCCTCATAATGCTGTGTTTTTTCAAATTCCTGTTTGGGTTTAACCTTTGGTACTTGTAAGGCACGTATATAGTTTATGGCGAGATTGTTAGCATATTTGAAATATTCATCATTACTCAAATCGACTAACATATTGTTGTCTAAGTTATGCCCCGGCATTCCAATAACAAGAAGCTGACTCTTATCTAAATGTAATTGTTTCTTGATAAATTCATGATTGTCGGGGAAGAATAAATCATTCTCAAGATTGCTCGGTTCTTTGTAATGGAGCACATTCATTTTTTCAGGGTAAAAGTAAATCAAATTACTTCGCAGTACATCACTGTCTATTTTTTCCCAACTTTGATCAGGACTGATTTGAGCTTTCGGTACAATCACGACTGATGTTTCAGTAACACTCTGCAAAGCTTCTTTGCTTTCTGTGGTTTGCTCTTCTACAGCAGGGTCACTTTCAGGCTGATCTTTACTAGAGCAGGCGCCCAGTCCCATCAATAAAATACATAAAGACAGATACTTTAATTTTGTTGTCATCTTGCATCATTCTCTTTTATTGTCCATAAGTGCCTCTCAGAAATCGCAAAGCTGGACTTATGGTAGTTTGATGTTCCTCTTGGAGTTCTGCCTTTTCTTCTGATGTGGCTGTTCCATAGAATGAGTTGATCTACAAATCAGCGATAAAATGATTCAGATGTGCAGGCCAATAAAGGAACAAGCGCCTTCATTGAGCGTTCCCCAATTGCTAAATTTTTAAAATTCGGTTTTATCTGGCGAAGAAAACGCCATAGAAAGTACTGGAGTAAAGAAGAGAATCAGTATTTAAAAATGTAGTACGCATGGCGGACTCCTTGTGTGTATTAAAGAGCTCTACCAAATTACTGCTAAATAATGGTGGCAGAACGAGAGAGGGTTAGCAGACTGACACACAAGAATCAGCACGCACAAGGCGTCCCTCCCTCGCCCTACCGCAACGGAGGAGGAACGAACGAGTTCGCCACCAAAAAATTACTCTTTTGATGTGCTTGTGTGTAAATGGTCTGCTAAAACCAACTGACCATGTGGGTCAGCAGGTCAAGGATAATTGGCAGGATTTAAAGTGTCAACGTTGTATTTTTACTTTAACAATCAATTGAGTATTTTCGCTAGTCACTCTGATTCAGAATGACTATTGAATAATCAACATCATCTAAACTTCAACTGAGGCTCCGATCTCAACATGAATTAGACAACATACTCAATTATAATAGTGCTTAGCGTTATTAAAGGAATCTGCGCATGCAGCGATTGAAATGTATTGGAGGTCCACTGTATGGGCTCGAATATTCGCATTCGCAGGATGAGTTCAGATTCATTGACAAACAAACGGGCAAAGAAACCCTTTATTGCAAACAAGTCTTAGACTTTACCCCACCGCAGGCATTCTTCATTGCAAAATCAATTTCTTCTGATTTTGCTTATGCACTGGCATTACAACTGATGGGGCAACAATCTCATTCTTAGCTTTGTGTTTTATTTCAATTTGTGATCATACTACGTTCACTGATCTTTTGACCGATCCATGCATTGACCTCATGCGCAACCCACCCCACTCGATTACTGGTTAAATTAATCTGTTAAGGAAAGCTGGCATCGTAATACTTGGATTTAGGGTCTAGCAGTAAATAAATGGTGGCACGACTCAATCCGGTGATTTCAACCAATTGCTTGATATTTAGGATTTGATTGATCTGAAATGTTTGTGAATTTAGCGCATTCATCTGATGGACTCTGATGTGGTATGAAGGCGTGCGTTCTGCACATATCATGTTCATCACCGTAAAAAAATATGCCTGCCCCCCCTGTATCCACTGGATTGAATACAGAGGTCGGTTCATTTCAATTGGCTTTGATAGGTTTAATCACCATTTCTTACCATTAAAGATTTTAAATCCCCGTGGTGCGATACAAATCTTATTCATCTTTTCGTCTACACAAGAAACTTGCTTCGGTAAGTCAGACAAATCTTCAAAAGCATTTTGAGGTTCAGGGAATTCAACAATATCCTCACGACCAAAACCAAACGGATTCGTATGCGATTCTTGAAACGCTTCATTCGAAATTGGTAATAACTCACCTATCTCATAAGTTGCTTCTTGCCATAACCGAAGCAACAAACCTGAATAATCGATATGGGTAGAGTACAATGACTTTTGAAAGGTTAAGAAAAATCGAATCACATAGCAGTTTCTATAACTATCACGAATTAAATGGTAATAGCTAAATATGACTTGGGATTGAAACCACGGTTGGTATTTCAGTTTCATTTCAAATGCTTGAAATGATTTAACAACTTGCTCTATGGTCTGCAACAGTTCTGTACCATCGGGATAACTCAGATAAAATCTGAGATCTGGTGCGTCTACACTGGTCTTACCTATTTGAATATAGGCATCTTCCAAACGCGTAATTTGTTTATCTTGTTGTTCATTTTGCAGGCGTAGATTCTCAATAAAACCAGTAGTATTAAATAGGCTCTTCAGTTTATGAAGAATCGACTGAATCATCCATTGTTCAGTATAAACCTCAGTGGGTCTAAAATAATACTTACCTAGCTTCTCTTCTTGTAAAGTAGAAAAATAAGCTTTTTTAAATTGCATAATCCAGAAACTGCAATCCAAATCCCGAAGTGAGAACATCAGAAAATTCCATTCCAAAAAATACGCCAATAACACTTTCGCTGATTGATCCATTACATCTTTGGAATACTCAGCTTTGTCAAATTTAGGATCATGGGAAGTATTGCGAACTTGGGCAAAGATGCTATGTATATCCTGCTCTAAGCGTGGTGCAGTCTGGTGTTCGATGTAAGTCATGTCCATTAGATCAGTCCTATGTATTGAATTCATTCATAGGACTGTCATATCTGTATTTTTTTATAGATTAGTGTTCAAATCAGCTATGGATTACAAACTTCAATTGATTGCCCCACTTTCCCCCTTCGCCAATGAACATTAAAGTTCCCATGATTAAATGTTCGCATACGGGGTACGCGGACACGCAGATTCTGATATTTCTTTTCAGGATTAACCAGATAGACGGCTGAATTGATTGCATTTTCAACCTGAAGAGCTTGAGAACGATGGATCATGCCAATGCCCAGTTTACCTTGCTCTTCAAATTGTGCTTTGTATTCTGGGGCATTAGATATAAAGCAACTTCCTCGCCCTGCTGTAAGTTCATGCCAATATTGAGAAACTGCTAAGCCAATCCCAAAATCATTCTGATGTTTGCTGCCGTCGTAAATCAGTAAAACGTGACAATGAAATCCTTTAGTCTCTCCCTGCTCGATCGCCCAAGCAAAACCCTGCAACCCAGTAAAACACCTATCACGATTCGAATATCGATTACTCATCTTTTTCATTAAACTGTGAAATTGCCTAATATCAATTTCACTTTGATATTGCTGCTGAATAGCAAAATCCACTCTCACAAACAACAATCGGGCGTAGTGTTTCAATAGCTGACGTAAATAGGTTTCTAAACTTTCTCTATTTCTAAGTTCTTGCCGAGCAAAACGATCATCCTCTAAATCAATCCTTTGAGATTGATTTAAGACATAGCCAATAAAGTAAGCTATATCTATACTGGTCAAATCCATAGGGTTACATGAAATACCATGCTTGTGCTTAAGCAGATGAAGTGCCTCACTATAGATCTGAATAGTTGCTGCATACTTTAAGTCTTCACTCAAGTTAAACACCAAATCAGGACTAATAAACGCGATGGCTTCTTTGATCTGTTGATTAGATATCTTACCTATAAGAACATTTCGAATGAGATTGTCTATTCGAATCAGTTGTTCTGAATGATATTGCGTATTCATATTCAATCTCGTATTGGTTATTCACATACCAATACGAGTGCTATATTATTTATTAGGTACGCTCTAAGACTTAGGCTAATCCAATATAAGCATATATTTTCATTGAGATATTTAGTTTCAGATATATAGAAATAAATTATAAATAATATTAAAAACCCACTAACATCTTCTTTTCCCGCTTCCTACTAACTAGACAATCAATATCGAAAAGAGCCTATATTAAGCAAGCCGAGCAATCGACAACTACAAGCTAAAGTTACGCACACAACTCTATGAATGTAAAACTGTCAACAGCCTCTGAGCTATTTCCAATTTACGAGCATATATTTTTATTGAATTGCTGATAGTATGGGCACAAGCACATATATTTCTCAAAGGTAAAAAACCACGAATGGAACTTTAACTTAAGCAACTTTCGTAATGAAGAAGTAGCAGAGTTCTCCAATCGAACTCACGCTATTCGCTACAATTTAGCAAATACTCAATCAGTTGATCACGCCCCCTAACTTGCTCAACGTTAACAGTACTATTTTTTTGGTATTGCCCCCTTAATAAAAGCTTTTGGAACTTTTTGGCTAAATGGAGCTTGAAATACATTGCGATATACAAAATATGGTATGACATGCTCAAGGACCATTTTTTTCATTTTTCGATCAGATGCTTCAATACAGACATGATAACTATTGAGTGCTTGATTATCTGTATTCAAGCACTCAACTGAACGCATTAATATTGTTGGATCGATTAAACCAAAGTACTTTATATTTTCCGCTTCTTGCAATTTTAAAGTCTGAACTGCTTTAGTATCCAGAAAATTGTTCCAGCGTTGATTCAAATCTTGGACTACAGTAAATAATTGTTCCTGACAACGATCATTAAAAAACAAAACTACATCCAATGTAAACTCAGGCATCTCCTGTATTTTTTTCTCTTGCCATATACCAATATAGCCACGCAACCAGTAACAAGGCTTCGCTTGCTTTGCTAAACGCATAAACTCAGTAAACAATTTTGAGAATTCTGACTGTTCTAAGCTTCCCTTAGATGAACTTGCCTTAACAGAAATACGATAAGCCCAACAATTTTGCCCCAACACATGATCAAGATATTCCCGTGTATTTGACTGTCGTCGTGCACATTGAGTATATTGTTTTTCCAAGATTTCACGTTTATCTATTTCTATAGTTTGCGTTGTAAAAAAAGAATGCCGTAATTTTTGAAGGTTTATATTTAGCTGACCTAATGCAGTACAGGGTATTGGCAGATCAAATATGAAGTCTATAAAATTCTGATGAAAATCCCTCCACAACATCAAATTGCCTTCCTGCCCAAACCTCCATGTCCGTAAACCACGATTTATTAAATAATCAATCCGTTCCACAAAGCTAAGATCGTATGCAAATTGCCTTACAAGTGACCAATACTGCTGACCAAGTTGCGTGGCTGATGTTTGTATATCCTTAACATTTAAAAAGTGCATCTGATTCGCTGATCTCACCTCATTAAAGGCGGGATATTGATTGTGCAACAAGGTTTCAATAAATACTTCAATTTGGAACAGCCACTCTCCATATAGTTCTGGCAGCCCTTGCTCAGCACAAAATTCTTTATAGTAAATCTGTCCAACGAGCAGACGGTCAGCTACCCGCTTATCAAGATGTTTGACGTCCCATATACTTTTAGAAGCCTTCCATTCCTGCAATACCTGCGCAAGATTTTTAGGTTGAGGGGTTTTCTTAGACGGCACAGGTGGATAATGTATATCAGGTTGTTTCCAATTAAGATCGTCAAAGACCTCATTCACCTCAAGAGTTATTTGAGGATGTATGAGTTTAGCCACTGAATCTATTTTAAAAAAATAGCTGAGTACCCAATACTTAAATTGTTCAACCCAATTAGGTGTTTTTATTCCCATACGACCAACAGCATATTTATTGCCATGTGTCCTTACAAACCTATTTCCATTAATGACTTCAATAGCATCATAGTGACTAAATCTTTTTTTCAATGCTGCTTGTAAATGTGCAGCAATTTCAGATTCTTGATTAATATTGAATCGTCTTAGGATAAAAACACATGAAAGCTTTAAACCCTTTTGATAATCATGCTCAAGTTTTGTGTATGTGCGCAGTCTATCTGGAATCAATTGAAAAATTGTATTCTGTATCTCAGCCCGATCTTTAACTACTTGTTCAATCAATTGCTCTAATGGTTCATTCTCTGCTTGATTCACTATACGCACAAATCGAATATCAAGAACTAAGATATATACTTCCTGATGTATTGATAAAAGCGTATCAAAATGCTTAAAAGCATCATTGATTTTGTCTGCGACTTGCTTAGCCTGCTTATCTTTTTCCTCAATATATAAAGGATCTTTTTGCAAGTCTAAAAAGAAATTAATTAATCTATATATTTTTTTATGTGGGAACTTTAAAGGTGACCATTGCTGTCTATATTCTTGCAAACCTGCTGAATTTATCAAAACTTTTTCAATGCCTAAAGTATTACCTGGTAGATTGGCCGCATCTTCTTCCAGAAACTTTTGAAAACATTCCCAATTCAACCCAAGCTCAAGACAAGTCATATTGAACATTTTACGTTCAAACATAAGCCCATTAAAGTAAGGCCAAAAGTTACCTTCAAACTCTGCATGCTGTGTAACATCTATTCTCAACTGTTTAACTTGAGGCAAACACCCCAACTTCAAATCATCAACAAATTTTTCAACAGCCTCAATGACCCGAACTGATTCTTTATATAAACAATTAAGCTGGTTTGTCTTATCACACTTCAAAGAAGAATTTATGCTTTCCCAAACATAAGGAACTTTATTAAAAAATAATGTATAAAGATCTTTATCTTTAATTATTAACTTATAATTTTCCACAATTATACTCAATACCTGTTCACCCCCCTTTATATTAGCGGTATTAAGCCATATTTAACAACAAATAAATACCTATTAATCACAGCAATTTCTACTATCATTCACTGTTAATAAAAACATTAATCACCGTGAATAATACAATTTCCCCCTAGCTAGGCACTTAAACACTTTTCGCAACTAAAGTTGCTATGGCAAAAAGATCAATTTTTAAATAAAATTATTTCTAATTAAACATATTTTAGACATTGTTTTATCATGAAAAAATTAACTGTTATTGAGCTATGTGAACTAACCGGGCTCACCAGATCACAAATATACTACCTAAATAAAAAACATAACCTAATAAATTTAAATGAAAAAATAAATTATGAGTATGCTTTACCGATTATTACCACATTAACAATAAAGAAAGCAAAAAAAGCAAATGAAAAAAATTTTAGACAAATTTTAAACATGCTAATTTTGCAAAATCATGCTCTACAAAAACAGCTAAATTTAGCCAGGGAACTTGAAAAAAACTATCTTTCAGAACTTATGAATTACCAACAGAGTCTGGCTCAAAAAAATACCTCAACCCCCTCTATAGATGAGGGTAATGCACAATTAGTACTTAAAAATAATATTGATGAAAAATCTCAAAACCCTATACAACCAAAGAGCGACATGTACGCTCCAAAAGAATCATGTTATAGCAACGATATAGAATCAGAATCTGCAAGTGAGAATGGCATCCGACCACTCTCCATAGCATCTGTTCATAATGGGCCAATCTTATCCGATTTAGATAAGATCAAGAGTGAACCTAGCAAACAAAAAAATGAAGTTATTGAGAAAAAAGAGAATGCTTTCTTAAGTACTCCACCATCATCTCAAAATGATGGTAAAAACCCACAAAGTCCGAACAAGCGTAAAAAAGTTTCGACTTTGAGATCAACACAAATACCCAAATACATCTCTATAACCAAGCGTAAACCTAACGCCGATAAGCAAAGTGAACAAACCACTGAAAATGAGTGAATAGCAGAGCCAGATAAGGCTATAAAAAAATGTACTAGCTCAAATTTAACCTGACAGTTACCCGTTTTTTATTGTGTCTGTCAGGTTAAATTTGAGCTAGATTTTTCTCCTTGTGATTTATTTTAACCAAGCACTCACTTTTGTCCCATACCACTCCATAATCTTTACACGCTCATCCCAATACTGTGCTCGGTTATATGCCGAACGAATACGGTTCTGTGGCACATGCGCAAGCTGACGCTCAATTGCATCTGAATTAAACAAATTTGACTCATTCAGTACTGTACTAAATAGCGATCTAAAACCATGGGTTGTCATTCTACCTGAATAGCCAGAACGCTTAATTACAGCTAAAATTGTTTCACTACGCATAGGTTCTTTATTGTTTAAACGATGTGGGAATAATAGATCTTGGTTGTGAGTCAAACGTAGTGCCTGAAGCTCATCAATCATCATATCTGTTAAGGGTACACGATGGGGTAAACCATTCTTCATACGCTCAACAGGAATATCCCACTTACGTTCTTCAAGATCAAATTCTTCCCAACGTGCTTGCAACAACTCACTTACTCGAACGCCAGTCAACATAACCAGAATGATTGCATGGTGAGTCTGAGCATCTGCTGGATAGGCTTTAATCCTTCTAAGAAATTCAGGCATTTCACTTTCAGGTAATGATGCTAAATTCTTCACTTTTTTATTCTTAAGCGCATAAACCAAATCACTTGCAGGATTGTCATATCGATAGCCGTGAGCTATGGCATATTTCATAACCATACCGCATCGAGATAGCGTACGTTTAGCTACTTCAGTCGAACCTCTAGCTTCAATTTTTTTAATAACCTGCAAGATCTCAGGTGCCTGAATCTGATTGATTCGCTTATTTGCAAGAGTAATGTAAAGCTCATCCAAAGATGCTCGCACATTACTGATATGTTTAGATGACCAAGTTTCTCTTTGATTCTCAAACCAGTCTTCCGCCACGTCTTTAAAAAATGGCTTAATGTCTTCATGCAAAACTGACTTGGAATGCTTGTATTTCAGTTCAAGGGCAAGCTCTCTTGCTTTCTTTAAGCTCATATCAGGATATGGACCTAGTGACTCTGACTTGCGCTTACCATGAACGGTATAGCGCACATTCCAATATTTTTGCCCTGCTGGTGTGACCAATAGAGATAAGCCATTTTCATCAGAAAGGCGGTAACGCTTATCTTGGGGCTGTGCTTTTCTGCATTCAGTATCCGTGAGTTTCATCTGTATACCCTTTATCTAGACTAAAAATAATTGGGTAAATTTTCCCAATAATTACCCGCAGAAGGCAAAAATTGGGTCACACTGCTTAGGACAGTATCGGACAATACAACCAATAAAAAAGCCCTTAAATATTGAATTTAAGGGCTTTTTTACATTCAGTCGAACATCACTGAATTAAATTTTGGTGGAGATGGCGGGAGTTGAACCCGCGTCCGCCAGCACTACGCTCGAGAATACTACATGCTTAGATATCGTCTATTGATTTAGCTCTTTGTGACCCGACGAACAGGGTACAAATCGCGATCCTTTAAGATTTAGTATAAGACCCCAAGGCTTGATCTTATACGGACTTGTGTGCGTTCGCTTCAGTCGGGACCCCTAACCACAAGTATTCAGGGATGCGGACAAGCTGCCCTTAGGCAGCTAGAGCGTAAGTTTCGTCGTTTGCGACTAAAATATGCAAATTTGATTTACGAGAGAAAATGCGCTCTCGACATGCATCTATGAGTTTCATCACCAGCGTCGAAGCCAGAAACATCCCCAAAGTAGCGTCATCATAGCATAACTTCAAAAAATTGCGATGCAATTTCGAAACAATTACACATTGATCTGCGCTTAATTACATAATTGCGTTAATATTTTATTTTTCAAGACCGCAAAAGAAAAATATATGAGCTATTTATTGGCACTCGATCAAGGAACGACTTCAAGTCGTGCGATCATTTTTAACGAACATGGACAAGTTCAAGCTACAGCTCAACGGGAAACCCATATTCAAACCCCGCATTCGGGTTGGGTGGAGCAAGATGCTCAAGAAATTTGGAGTACACAAATTGCCGTCGTGCAACAAGCACTCGCTTCTGCTCGTATCCTCGCAAAAGATATTAAAGCCATTGGACTGACCAATCAGCGTGAAACCACTGTGGTTTGGGATAAACGCACAGGTCAACCGCTTGCTCCTGCAATTGTCTGGCAAGACCGCCGTGCCACAGAATGGTGTGGACGACTGACCCAACAAAACCTCAATGACCTCATTCACAAAAAGACTGGATTACGTATCGACCCCTATTTTAGTGCTGGGAAATTGGTCTGGTTATTAGAACACACACAAGGTCTACGTGAACTCGCTCAGCAAGGTCATGTGGCTTTTGGTACGATTGACAGTTGGTTGGTGTGGAACCTGACGCAAGGTGCAGAGCATGTGATTGAAGCCAGCAATGCCTCACGAACCATGCTAATGAACTTACAGCAACAAGCTTGGGATGAAGAACTCTTAGAATTATTCGATATTCCCCTGTCGGTCCTCCCTAAAATCATCAGTTCAGATGAATATATTGCAGATACCGCTACAGGTTTACTTGGCGCAAACATTCCCATTACCGGCATCTTAGGTGACCAGCAATCCGCGCTGTTTGGACAGTCATGCTTTGACGCAGGAACAGCAAAAAATACCTATGGTACCGGCTGTTTCATGCTCTTTAACACCGGCACCGAAGTTCAATATAGCCATAATAAATTACTCTCGACCCTTGCATGGCAAGCTCAAGGTCAAACCCATTATGCACTTGAAGGCAGTGTATTTATGGCTGGCGCAATTGTGCAATGGCTAAGAGACGGTTTAGGGATTATTCAAAAAAGCAGTGATGTTGAAAAACTCGCATGCCAAGTGGAGCATACCGATGGCGTGGTTTTGGTTCCCGCCTTTACTGGGCTAGGCGCTCCGCATTGGGACAGTGATGCCCGCGCCCTCCTCTGTGGAATGTCACGAGGTACCAATAAATCCCACATAGCTCGTGCCGCCTTAGAGGCTATTGCTTTTCAAGTGTCGGATGTATTGACCGCCATGCAGTCAGACCTGTCTAGTCCACTTAAAGAACTCCGGGTCGATGGAGGTGCCAGTAGCAATGATATGCTGATGCAATTTCAGGCCGATATTTTAAATGTGCCTGTACTGCGTCCTAAACTTTTAGAATCAACAGCATGGGGCGCTGCCGCAATGGCCGGACTCAAAGCGGGTGTGTTTTCAAATCTTGATGAAATTGCCGCTTCATGGCAATTAGAACGTGCTTTTGAACCAAAAATGAATGCCGATCAACGTGAATTTCATTTGGCCCAGTGGCAATCTGCACTCAAACGGGCGCGCTCGGACCTTTAATTTTTTTCAATCTACACCGTGCGCAATAAAAATAACCGCTCATTCGAGCGGTTTTTTTATACTTGATAATATTTAATGTGCATGACCACCACCCACACCTGCTTTAGGCCGTGGGCAGAGCCAAATGATGAGTGCAGCGAATATGAAGACACCGGCCAGTACTAAAAACACATGATTGGCTGAAAGCGTTAAGGCTTCTTTATCCACCAAACTGGAGATGTAACCCAATGCGGCTTCTGAACTCATTCCATGATTCACCAAGGTATTTTGTACCTCAGTAACATGTAAATTACTGACCATTTCACTGCGTGCAACTTTGGTGTGATCATCCCAAATGGTTACTGCAATCGACGCTCCAATAGCCCCTGCCATGGTCCGTAAGAAGTTCATTAAACCCGCTGCTGATGCCATGTCTTGTGGCAGTACAGATGCTAAAGCCATATTGGACAAAGGAATAAAGAAAAATGGCACGGCAAAACCTTGTAATATTTGCGGTAAAGCCAAAGTCATAAAGTCCGCATCCGTGGTCCAAAAGGCGCGCATAAGGGTGACTCCGCCCAAAATACTTAAACCAAAACTCGACAAAGCACGTTGATCGTATTTGGTTGCAAGCTTCGCAACAATTGGCGACATGGTCAGACTACCGACGCCCATCGTTGCCGTGAGATAACCTGCCCACGTTGCGGTATAGCCCAAGTTGATCTGTAACCACTGCGGAATCAGAACAATACTGCCAAAGAAGGCACCAAAACCAAAGGCCAAAGCCAAGACCGAAATGGTAAAACTTCGGTACTTAAACAGCAGTATATTCACCACAGGATGCCGCTCAGTCAGCTCCCAAATCGTGAAAATGATCAGTCCAACAAATGCCGTCAGTGCCAGCACCACGATAAATGGATTATTAAACCAATCTCGCTCATGGCCTAAGTCCAACATCAATTGCAAGGCACCGATCCACAACACCAACAGCAGTAAACCACCGCGGTCAATTTTCAATTTCTGTGTTGGAGTTTCAGCCGTTTTCAGTAAGCGCATCGCTGCGATTGCACAACCGATCCCGACAGGAATATTGATAAAGAAAATCCAATGCCAAGATAAATTATCACTGATCGTACCACCCAAAATTGGACCTAAAATAGGGCCAACTACGGTGGTCATCGCCCACATCCCCATGGCTTGGGATTGCTTTTCAGGAGGGAAAATGCGCATTAACAACGTTTGGCTCAGTGGCATAATCGGACCACCAAACAAACCTTGCCCAATTCGGCAAAACACCAACATTTCTAAACTGGTCGATAAACCACACAGTATCGAAAATACAGTAAAGCCAAACAGGCTGATCACAAAAACCCGTACAGAACCAAAGCGCCCAGCGAGCCAACCGGTTAATGGCACACAAATCGCTTCTGCCACAGCATAGGAGGTAATGACCCATGTCCCTTGGGATGCCGATACTGCAAGGCTACCGGTAATATGCGGCAAAGATACATTGGCAATGGTCATGTCGAGCACAACCATAAAGTTCGCCAATGCCAAGACCAAGGCAGCGAGAATCAGACGACCACCTTTCAGGTCAGTCATTTGCATTTGCTGATTCATAGGCAATTACTTCGATTTCAAGTCAATCGTCGCTTCCATAGACAGCCCCACACGTAGTGGGTGTTCTGCCAACTCTTTTGGATCTAAACGTATCCTCACAGGTAAACGCTGAACCACTTTAATCCAGTTACCTGTGGCATTTTGTGCTGGAATCAAGGCAAATGCTGAACCTGTGCCACCAGAAAAACCAGTGACTATGCCATTAAATTTAACTTTGTCACCATACAGATCAGATGTCAGTTCAACTTTTTGACCCGCTTGCACCCCTGCCAATTGGCTTTCTTTAAAGTTGGCATCGACATATAACTGAGAGACAGGCACCACCATCATTAATGACGTTCCCGGTGCAATGCGTTGCCCAACTTGAATATTGCGACGTGTCACTACACCATCAAAGGGTGCTTTAATTTGTGTACGTTCTAAGTCCAATTGCGCTTGTTGTAGACGTGCTTGCGCAACTAAAACATCTGGGGTTGAATTTTCATTGCTGTCTTGAATTAATGCATCATTCGCAGCTTTATTACTTTGTGCCGCTTTTTGACTAGATTTGGCTTGAGCGAGCCCTGCTTGAGCCACATTAAAACTGGCTTTAGCTGTATTCACAGCACTTTGCGCTGTGCTTAATTCTTCTTTAGAAATCGCACCCGAAGCAGCCAATTGTTGACGACGTTGTAATTCATCTTGTGCTTTATTCAGATCGGCTTGTGCCTTGGCGACTTGTGCGCTTGCACTATGAATCGCATCATCACTGACAAAGATTTGTGAGTTTAAAGAGCTACTATTCGCCGCAGTTTGTTTGTATTGGCGTTTTGCTTTAAGTAATTCAGCCTGTGCCTGAGCTAAGGCAATTTCAGCATCACGAGCATCAATGCGAACAAGCACATCGCCTTTTTTCACTTGCTGCGTATCACTCACCAAAACCTCTGCCACTTGCCCCGTGACCATCGAGGTAATCGACGCTGTTTCTGCACCGACATAGGCATTATCGGTACTGACGGAATGATTTAGAAATATTGACCAAATCAAATACATCACCAAAGCAATCACGATCAATACAGCCACTATACCAAGGCCTTTTTTTCTGCGTGCTTTTAATTCCTGATCGGTGGGCTGCTCTGTAGATGGGGTTTCTGGCAGGTTACTAACGGTATCTGTCATAGATTTGTCCTAAATCTAGCAGACTTGGTCATGGCATCATGAGCTTTGCAAAGCATGTCAACTTTGCTGTCAGATAATGGTGTCGTGAGAAAGTCTATCTTCTTCAATTTTCCGGCATTTTAAAGCTAAAAAATCATATCCTGAGAATAGAAAATGTAACTCGTCAGTCTTTTTTTCGTCGGCAACAGGATAAAATCATGCCCTGCTGCCAATACTGGACTTTATTTTTTCATCATTTTGAATGTGTTAACTTAAAAATGGCTTAATAAGCATACGATGCAATCGCCGTTGCAATCGCTTTACCTTCATCATTGACCATGGTCATACGCATAGTGCAACCCTTACGGCCTAAACGTAAGGTTTCTGCTCGTGCAACGAAATACTGTCCACGTCCTGGCGCCAAATAATCCACACGCATATCGACGGTCGCTAAGCGAGATACCTTTTTACTCGTTTCTACTATATCTTCAGCTGTGGCCTTTTTATACAATTCTGCCATCGCAGAGATACCACCGATACTGTCGAGTAGGGTTGCCGCGACGCCACCATGTAAAATTTGGAATGCGACATTTCCAATTAGATTACTGGCCATGTCGACACGTGCTTCGATCTGACCATCAATCACCGTCATTTTCATGGCATTGTGTACAAAAAATGGGGAGCTGTTAAATGCTTGAGCAATGTTATTTAATAAAGTATCGATTTCATTCTTCGAGTTTAGGTCAATATTACCGGTCCAACTCTTATTTACATCTGTCATAGCCTACTCGAATCGCTGTCATTGAATAAAAAAATAATACGGGGTGCGCCAAACCCTCATTATGCGTCTACAATAGTCAAAGTTTAATACTGATCAATGAGATTGTTATGACCTATACGTTCAATCGTGCAGCTTTTCCTGCCACTCGCATGCGTCGCATTCGTAAAAATGACCAGCTTCGCGCTATGGTGCGTGAAACTCAACTGACGACTGATCATCTCATTTATCCAGTATTTGTGTTGCCAGGCCAGCAACAAACTCAAGATATTCCAAGCATGCCAAACGTACAGCGTCTATCTGCTGACTTGTTACTAAAAAAGGCAGAACGTTTACTCGAATTGGGTGTTTCAAAATTAGCTTTGTTCCCAGTTACACCACAGGAAGATAAAAGTTTAACGGCTGAAGCAGCTTGGCATGAAGATGGCTTAGTCCAAAGCACCATCCGCTTATTAAAAAAAGAACTACCAGAAATGGTTCTCATCACTGATGGTGCGCTCGACCCATACACCACACATGGTCAAGACGGTATCATTGATGATACCGGCTATGTACTGAATGATGAAACCGTTGAATGCTTAATTAAACAAGCACTCAGCCATGCTGAAGCGGGTGCAGATGTGGTTGCACCAAGTGACATGATGGATGGTCGTATCGGTGCAATTCGCCAAGCCCTTGAAGCCAATGGCCATATCTATACCAACATCATGGCTTATTCTGCAAAATATGCGTCGAGCTTTTACGGGCCATTCCGTGATGCGGTAGGTTCTTCAAGCAACCTCAAAGGTGGCAATAAATACAATTACCAAATGGACATCGGTAACCGTGCTGAAGCTTTACATGAAATCGCACTCGATATTCAAGAAGGCGCCGACATGGTGATTGTAAAACCGGGTATGCCGTATTTAGATATCGTCCGTGAAGTCAAAGATAATTTCGGTGTTCCAACATTTGTCTATCAAGTGAGTGGCGAATACGCCATGTTGGCAGGTGCCATTCAAAATGGTTGGCTATCTGAAAACGTGATTATCGAATCGCTTATGAGCTGCCGCCGTGCAGGTGCAGATGGGATCTGGACTTACTTTGCTGAAGATGCAGCACTCATGTTGAAAGACATGAAATAACCTGCAAAGCCTTCCTGAAATGGTAACGTTCAGGAAGGCTTTTTTATATCTGTAAAATTTAAAAAACAGTCTTGGAAGAAAAACTTCGGCGTTGCTGAAGTTAAGATCAAACTCATACATTCATCGGTTAAAAGAACATGAATATTGCCATTATTGGGGCGGGTATTAGTGGTTTACTCAGCGCATTGGAACTCGTTGAACGCGGTTGTACGGTGACGATTTTCGACCAACAACGCACAGGTTCTGCCGCATCTTGGGCTGGTGGTGGCATCCTCTCCCCGATGTATCCTTGGCGATATCCCAATGAAGTCAATGCGCTCGCACGTTATGGCAAGCAGAGCTACCAAAAATGGAATGAAAAATTAAAACCTATGACTGGGATTGATTTTGAAATTCATGAAACTGGCATGTTGATTTTTGATGAAGATGATTTTGAAATTGGCTTAGATTATGCCCGTTTGCACCAAGACCCAATGCAACAGGCGGAATATTTACAATCCGAGCAAATTGAGCAGATTAATCCTCACATTTCAGCACGCTTTGCACATGGCATTTATTTTTCGCAATTAGCCAACATCCGTAATCCGCGACTTTTGCAGTCATTAACGGCTTATTTACAGCAGCATCCTAAAGTTCAGATTTATGAACATTGCCCTATCCACCAATTAAACCGTTCGGACAATCGTATCCAGTCCATCACCACCGCAGATGGCATACAACATACAGCTGATCAATTCGTTATTGCCACGGGCGCTTGGTCAGCCGCATGGAGTGAACAACTAGACATTGAGATACCCGTACAACCCGTACAAGGACAAATGCTTCTCTTTAAAACTCCGCAGAACTGGTTGCCGACCATGTGCATGAATAAAGTCATGTACTTGATTCCACGCCAAGACGGTCATGTGGTTTGCGGCTCAAGTATGCGCCAATGTGGCTTTGATACTCAGACAACAAACACAACCTTGCAGCATATTCAAAAATCGTGCTTTGACATGGTACCAGAGCTTGCCAACTTTCCGATTGTGAAATCTTGGGCTGGCCTGCGTCCATCTTCCCCTGAAGGGATTCCGTATATTGGGCAGATGCCAAATTTCGACAATCTATGGGCAAACTTTGGGCATTTTAGAAATGGTTTATGCATGGGACCTGCTTCAGCTCAGTTATTGGCTGAACTGATGACTGGGGAAACACCTTCATTCAATGCAGACCACTATAGTCCGACTCGCCTGTTTCAAGATGCATTATTAAGTGTCGAATAATGGTCAATCCGTCAAATTCAACTAAGCCAATAAATCCTGTAAGGCTTCTTTTAACGTCGGAAATTTAAACTCAAAGCCTTGCTGTAATAATGCGGCTGGCTGAACCAGTTGACCATTTAAAATTAATTGCGATTGCTCACCCAATAAAATTTTAAAAACAATTGCAGGCACATTGAGCCACGGCTTTTTGGCTAATTGACGTGCTGCAATCTGCGCAAACTGAGCCTGCGTCGTTTTTTCCGGCGCAACTAAATTAAAAATATGCGGATCAATTGGCGTAGGTTCAAGCAACCCATATTTTTTCTCTGCTTGTTTCATTAAAAACAGCATACTTCGGATCACATCTTGTATGTGTATCCACACAAAAGGCTGCCGACCAGAACCTATTTTATTGACCAAATTGAACTGAATCGGTCGCAACATTTGCGGTAAGATCCCGCCACCTTCAGCCAAGACCACACCTAGTCGTGTGATAATGGTATTTTGTTCAGGAAATTGGCGTGTGACTTGCTCCCAACTTTGGCATAGCTCTGACATAAAAATGGCTTGTGGTGCAGTATTTTCATCGCACACTTTTGTCCATTGTTCTTCAATATCAATACCATAATAGCCAACAGCCGAACCTGAAATAATGCATTTCGGAAAAATTTTACGTTTACGTAAATATTGATACAGCGCTTCTGTGGTTTTGACCCGACTTTCTAATAATTGCTGTTTACGCGTCTCTGTCCAACGACCTTTGCCGATACTTTCACCTGCAAGATTAATCACATAATCAATTCTGTCATGAGGAATTTGATCGAGCTGCTGTACCCAAGTTAAATGTGGTGATTTAGAAATACGCTCAGCCTTACGACTGAGCCCAATCACTTTATAATCCGCAGCTAAAAGTGCCTTGATGAGATGTGTGCCAATAAAACCGCTGCCACCCGTCATCAGTACTGTGGGCTGATGCATAATTTGTTCTTATCTATATGAAATAATACTATTATCTATAGAACAAGATCACCAAACGATCAAGCTTTATGCACCAAACTTTTGAGCAGCCATCCGCTGTGCTTGCGGACCATAAAACCAATAGGTGATTAAATACAAAGGGATAGCCATCAGTAACAACATGATCACCATTAAACTCATAAACTGAGGATGTTGAACATAGAGCATTAAATTTTGCCAAATTTCAGGATCTTTTCTTGAAAAAATTGCGATACCCAAAAGTACAAAAGCTAAATTATATAACCAAAAAATCAGGCTAAAACCTAAGGTAAATTTTTTACGCTCTGCCTGTGTCGGTGCTCTCTGATTTTTATTTAAAAACCGAAATAACACCACGATCATGGCAATCAGGTAGGGTACGACCGTTAAAATACCACCCACACCCCGTGGCAATAATGCTGCGATCACACCGCAAATACAGGTCATGATTAAACAAATGAAAAAAAATAAGAAAAAATAACGTGTTAAAGACACCATGACCCAAACCCAAGAAGAAGTTGACACCTAGTATAAAAAAAAATGCATTTTTTTTCATTTTCATGTCAACCAATCTGTAATCGACTACGTTATATAGGGTACAAGGTCTGTAGCAACCGATGATTTGGACGGCATCCACAATGTTTCGGTGGCCTTTTTAAAAGCAATAAGTTTCATTTTGAATTTAAGTATGAACAGCAGCCATCACTTAAATTTAAAATCGATTTTTTGACCGACGATTTCATCATCACTCGAATCGTCGGTCTTTTATTTTGTGCCTTATGTATTCAGCATTTAATTTTTATATTCTACACCCAAAAAAATCAGCCGATAAAATATCGACTGACTGAAAATTTTATGCAACTTTAAAATAAGTCACAACTGCAAATCTATGTTATGCAGCACAGTAGCGATTACGCCCCTGTCTTTTCGCTACATAGAGGTTTTTATCAACTTGATCCAGAAATTGCATTGGATTATCCAGATCTGAAGGAATAATGGTTTTTACCCCCATGCTGAGTGTGACGAGTTCCGACACTGCTGAGGCTTTATGCGGTAATCGTGCAGCACGCACGGCATCCATAATTCTATCAGCCATCACTGCTGCTGCGGCTTCATTGGTCT
This sequence comes from Acinetobacter sp. YH12076, assembly GCF_013419525.1. Lineage (NCBI taxonomy): Bacteria > Pseudomonadati > Pseudomonadota > Gammaproteobacteria > Moraxellales > Moraxellaceae > Acinetobacter > Acinetobacter sp. YH12076. The sequence goes on from NZ_VOZY01000001.1 coordinate 219,803, forward strand.
CTGGTAAAATCCAAGCAAATTCCTCGCCACCAAAACGCGCAACTAAATCACGAGGTCGTGTACAACAAGATTCCAAACTTTTAGCAATTTGACGCAGACAGGTATCCCCAATCACATGACCATTCAAGTCATTGTATTGTTTAAAATAATCTAAATCGATCAAAATTAAACTCAGCGGCTTTTGCGTTCGGATTGCGTTTAACCATTCACGCTGGTAAAAGTCATCAAACAAACGTCGATTTGCAATACCAGTTAAGCCATCTTTATATGAATATTCTTCGAGCTGACGTTGCAATTTTTGTAGTTGTTCCTCTTGTTTTTTCCGCTCGGAAATATCAAACATAAAGCCGACAAGACAATCTACATCACCATTTGGTTTACGCACGACATGAACAACATCACGTATCCAAAGATATGAACCATCTTCTTTAAGTGCACGATAATCTGCTTCATGATCTATACCAGCCATCGACTGTGAAACACAATAATTCAGTACATAATTACGGTCTTCCTCGTGCATACGTGATGCCCAATCATCTACCGTTTTCCAACTACTTTGTTTCCAACCGAGTAACTTTTCAATTTGCGGTCCAATATAACTAAATGTTTTACTGTCCCAATCAATACACCAAGGAATGGCTAATGTAAACTCTAATAAAGTCTTATACACCATACTATTTGCAAGTTTTTCTTCATCAAAAGGATTATTTGGCATGTTGCATCTCCTGCTACCCCAAATGCAGGCAATATACCCGCTGTACAATAATTCACCTATATACAGGATTAGAACAACATTTTATATTCCTAGTTCTTGGTATTTTTTAACCTAATTTCAGATCTCTACTATTTGAAATGTGTAATCCATCAAAGAAAATATAACAACAATGAACCAGCTCTACTATTTTGAAATTAAAAGTTCCGATCCAAAGCGTGAAGTGGCCTTTTATTCTGCAGTTTTCGGTTGGACATTTACCCCAGTTGAAGGGCTACCAATTCAGTACTTCCGTATTGAAACTCAAGGTATTCATGGTGGCTTGTTAGAACGCCCTGCTCAGACGCCACCGACGCACTGCGGCACCAATGCATTTACCTGTAGTTTTGAAGTTGAAGATTTCGACCAAATCGCTGAGAAAATTTTGGCGCAAGGTGGTCAAATTGCCATGGAAAAATTTGCGATCCCCGGTCAATGTTGGCAAGGCTATTTCTTAGACCCAGACCACAATACCTTTGGCCTTGTGCAAGTCGATCCAAATGCACAGTAAACACTTGGTTTTTGATTGGGGAGCTTCTACTTGTCGAGAACGACTTAGTTTGACGTATGAATGATTAATCGCCCTCGAAAACGTGACCATCTGTGATACTTTAGAGCCCAATCAATTTTTTTGATTTTTGGGGCTTGCATGACTGTTCGTTTTTTTCATACTTCTGATTGGCATTTAGGACAATTTTTCTATAACCACTCACGTGACTACGAACATGAACAGTTTCTCAATTGGCTGCTTGAACAAATAGCACAAAAACAGCCACATGCCCTGCTCATTGCAGGCGATGTTTTTGATGTGGTGAATCCAGCATCCAGTGCACAAAAACAACTGTATCAATTTTTAACCGATGCCCATGCTATTGCTCCACATATGCAAACCTTGATGATTGCAGGTAACCACGATTCGGGTTATCGCATTGAACAGGTTGAGCCTTTTTTAGCGAAGTTTAATGCCAAAGCCGTGGGGATTATTTCAAAACAAAACCAGCAATTTGACCTCGATCGTTTACTTGTCCCGATTTATGATGCTAATAAAAACATCATTGCATGGTGTTTAACTTTACCTTATTTACGCAGTGCTGAAATCACAGGTTTAAATGAGCAAACCACCAACAGTCAAAATGCCATTGCTTATTTACATCAGCAGTTGATTGCGGCAGCAAAAGCTCGTAAACAGCCTGATCAGGCTTTGATTCTGATGTCACATGCACATATGCAAGGTGGTGAAACGTCTGATTCGGAACGCCCGATTGTGGTCGGTAATGAAGAAGCCTTATCAACAGCATTGTTTGATGATGTGATTGATTATGTGGCACTTGGACATTTGCATAAACCGCAAAAAGTGGGACAGACGCATATTCGTTATAGTGGTTCACCTATTCCATTATCATTTAGTGAACGAAATTATAAACATCAAGTGGTCGATGTCCGTATTGATCCTAAAGCAAGCGTAACTGAGCGCTGCCAATACGAATCGCTGATTATTCCTCGTACCGTTGATTTAATTCGGATTCGTAAAGAATTAAAAGATTTGATTAGTGCTGTACAAGCCTTACCGCAAGGTGAAATTGAACATTTGAATGCGCGACATTTTTTAGAGATCGAGTACACCACCGATGCACCGCCCCCTGTCGATTTACGTCAGCAAATTGAAATGGCACTACCTCCAAATCGTTATCGTTTGCTGCGGATTGCGCGCATCTATCAAAAGCAAACTGAGCAACATGACACTTTCACTACAGTCGATCTTAAACCACCAACGCCTGAACGACTGTTCTTGAATCTTTGGGAAAAGATGGGCTATGAGCAAGATGAATCGGTTAAACGTGATTTTTTAACATTGCTCGAAGCCGCGCAACACGATTTGGATCAAAAAGTACAATAAGGATATGCCATGAAAATTTTACGACTCAGTTTAAACAACTTGGCATCTTTGGCGGGTGAACAACATATCCATTTTGAAAATAGTCCATTATCTCAAGCAGGTTTAATTGCGATTACGGGAAAAACAGGTGCAGGTAAATCCACGCTACTCGATGCCATGTGTTTAGCCCTCTATGACGAAGTACCTCGTCTGCGTGGCGCTGCGGGCAGTATTCGTGATGTTGGTGGTAAAGATATTTCCATTAAAGATTCCAAAAATATTTTGCGCCGTGGGACGACTTCAGGTTTTGCTGAACTCGAATTTATTGCCCTGGATGGCAAACGCTACCAAGCGCGTTGGGACATTAGCCGTGCGCGTAAAAAAATCGATGGTAATCTCAAAGTTGAGCGCGCTGTCATCTGCCTTGATGACGGTACGACCCTGACGCAAAAAATCTCTGAAGTCACTCCACTGATCGAAAAGCTGATTGGTTTAAGTTTTGAGCAATTTACTCGTGCGGTGTTATTGGCACAATCTGAGGTTGGGGCATTTTTAAAAGCCAAAGATCATGAACGTGCCGACTTGTTGGAATATCTCACGAATTCGCAAATTTTTAGCGAAGTGAGTAAAAAAGCAGCAGATAAATATAGTGAAATCAAACAGCAACGTGCCGACTTAGAAAAACATATTGGACATTTAGAGATTTTATCGGAAGATGAACTCGCCACGCTCAATCAACAACATCACGCCATAAAACTTGCCTTACATCATTTAGCACAATCCGAAAAATTGCTCGAAAATGATCTGAAATGGCACAAAGATAAACATGAGCTATATGCAAGTGTTCAAGCGAAAAAAGAAGTCTATGATGTTCAAGTGGACGCTGATCTAAAACTGCAACCACAAAAAAAATTATTAGCACAATTGGATTCATTTCAGCCGATTCGTGCACAGTATGAGAGACAAAATGCTGCTCAACTGCAACTTAATCAATTGACACAAGCACTGAGAGATTTTCAGCCGCAGTTACAACAGGCTCAATCGCAACACGAACAAGCACTACAGCTATTACATCAAGCTGAGCAAAATGCGCAATTATGGCAAACACACCTCGAACAGCTTAAACCGCAATTAGAAATTGCGTATCAACTTGATCACGATATTCAAAGCAAAATTAAGCAACATCAGAGTGTTAAGCTTGAGCAACAACAATTTACCCATCACCACGTTCAACCCCTTGAGCAACAATGCGCTCAGCAGCAAGCAAACTTAAATCAAGCGCTGCAACGCAAGCAACAACTCGAACAACAACTCCAGCAACAACAGCAATGGGCAATTTTTGATGCAACATTTGCCACCACTGCACAACGTCTAGATGATTATGTACAGCAATATCAAGCTTTGAACAGCAAACAACCTGAATTATTGCAACAGTCAGTAGAGAGCTTGCAACAACAATACACTGACCTCAAACAACGTATGCAGTCATGGTCAGCGCAATACCAAGACATTGCCTTACTTGAGAAAAAAACGCAGCAAACTCAGCAAACATTGCAGCAGCAAGATCAAGCTACTCGCATTTTGGAACGTCTTGAACAACAAGCCACACACCTCTTACAGCACGAGCAACAATGTCAGCAATTGCAACGACAATTACAAGCCGATGCAAAAATTGCAGCGGATTTAAAACAGCAGACCATTACACAGCAGCAACACGTACAACTTAGCCAAACGTCTCTGCAACAACTCGAGCAAATGTTCGAACAGCAGCGTTTGCTGCAACATCAGAGTGTGCAAGATTTACGCGCCCAACTGAAACCGAATGAAGCCTGTATGGTCTGTGGTAGCCATGCTCATCCCTTTGTGGAACATAAAGATTTGCTGAAGCATGCTTTGGAACAATTGCAAGACCAACAATTACAGCAAGCCAAAAAAGATCACGAGCATCTGTGCAAACAGCTGAATCAATTAGAAATACAATCTTCAAAAATCGAAGCAACGACACAGCAACAACAGCGTCAAATTGATGAACTCTCACAAAGCATCAGCGTGCAGAAGCATAAGTTTGACAATGAACTACGATCACAGCAGTTGGACTTTGATACACAGCAATCTTCTGCTGATCTTTTACAACAGATTCAAGTGGCTTTAGCGCAAACAACGCAAACAACGCAACAACTGCTTGATGATTTACAGCAAGATCAACACACCCTCCAAACATGGCGTTCAACACAGCGACAAGCTGAACAACTACAATATGGTTTACAACAGCGACAACAACTCGAATACCTGATCGAACCTATTACTCAGCAACTTAATACCATGCAGCAACAGCATTGGCAGGCGCATCCACTTCATTATGCTCAACAGATCTTGCAGGAATTACAACAACGTCAGCAATTATTAACGCTGATCAATGAGCAACAAAAACAGTGTGAGCAGTTGCAGGCTGAACAGAATCAACAGCAATTAAAACTTGAATTTTTACAAAAACAATCTCAGGAAAAATTAGATCAATTGGCAGAGATTTCTAGCGCTGGTAAACACTTACGTGAACAACTCAATACTCTGACCGAAACCTATGCAGGTCGTCAGTATCAGTATGTCAGCGAATGGCAAGCAACGCTTGATCGAGAACAGCAGCAATTACAACACGCAATTACTGAAATACGTCAGCAGCTCAAAGGCTCTGAAGACGTATTACAGCAATTGCTTTTAAAACAGCAAAATTTAAATAGTCAAATCAGCTTAAATACACAACAGCTTCAGCAGGCAAGCCAACACATTGCAACATGGCAAGAAACGCATCCTGATTTCTATCCAAGTCTTATTGAACAATGTTTGACGATTAACCATGACCAGCATCAAGACATCCGTCACAACTTATTGAATCATCAGTACACATTGGATACTGCCAAGACTTCATGGCAAACGCTTGAAGAACAATATCAAAAGCATCTCAAACAACAGCCTGAACTCAGCTTTGAAGAGCTACAAAGCAAACTGATGACATTGGCATCGGAGAAAGCGCAGCAGCAAAATGCGTTTAACGAAGCTGATGCGCAACTGCGTATGAATGCTAATAATCAAAGTAACTACGCCAAATATCAATCACAGATTGAGCAAATCAAAACTGAAGAATATCGTTGGGGTCGCATCTACGACTTAATTGGGCACAAAGAAGGCACGAAATTTAAGAAAATCGCCCAAGAGCATCATTTGGATATCTTGGTGGAATATGCTAACCAACAATTACAGCCTCTTTCACAGCGCTATCAATTACATCGTATTCCTGACAGTTTAAGTCTAGCGATTATCGACCTCGATATGAACAGCGAAGTCCGCCCTGTCCTCTCCCTATCTGGTGGTGAAACTTTCTTGGTATCTTTAGCGCTGGCTTTAGCGATTGCCAATATGGCGTCAGGCTCCATGAAGCTCGAATCACTGTTTATTGATGAAGGTTTTGGTACGCTTGACCCTACCTCGTTACATATGGTGATGAATGCTCTGGATCAGCTACAAAACCAAGGGCGTAAAGTCGTGCTAATTTCTCACATTCAAGAAATGCACGAACGAATCCCTGTGCAAATTCAAGTCAATCCTGTCGGAGCAGGTACAAGCACCATCCAAATCGTATCTTAAAAAAAGCCTGCTTAAAGCAGGCTTTATAATTTTTGATTCTCTAGATCATTACGTCCCGAGTGGACGTAGCGTTAAAATCTGTTCACTACGCCCAAATGGGCCATGGACATCATGCAATACAGAACTACTCAAACCAACACCATCCGCTCCATACTGCTGCACGGTTTCCAGACCTAACCACTGTCCCTGTGGTAAACGGTGCAAATGGATTTGTAGATCCAGATTTGGAAAGCCCCAGCCAAATGGCCAATCCTGACGCGGAACAATACCATTGGCGGTATCAACCATGCCCATTAAACGGACAAAATCAGCAGTCGGCTCACCTTCAACCATGTCATGCTGTGTTCTCAGCCACACAATGCCTTGACCTGCACGGCGCCCATGGCTTCTTGCTTCAATCGACTGAATATATCCCCCCGGCCACTGACGGATACCGTCCCAAATCGGCGCAGTTTCTGGCCCAGTCACATCAGCATCCTCCAAACCTTTCACGGACTGGCTATTTTGCGTCATCATGCGCCAAGTGCGTGCCACAATGCAGGTTTTGCCCTGAGCCCGCATTTCAGATTCAATCAGTTCAATGGTTTTTCCCGGACGAATCACTTGCGTGATTATTTCAAACTCGCCAGCAGGAATTAAGCCCAAAATATCGAGGCTAATGCGCCCGATACGCATATCATGACGTGGTGAAAAACGGTCTAATTCAGCACAAATAATGCCTGTAGCTGGTGCCATGTGTTGCTCATGTGCATTCCATGCACCTTGTGCTAAATTGGTCGAATGGTAATGTGCCGTGACACAGCCTTGCGCATCTACGTCGCGTTGAATCAACTGATAATATGCCGTCATGAACTTCCCTATTTGTCCAAGTGTGAATTACTTCAATATCAAAAACATCCTGATTATTTTGTACTCAACTTTAATGGAAAGTTCAAATTAAAAGGCTCACTTTGAACCCATAGGTTTCATCTATTGTGAAAATTTATCTGCTGTGCTTACACTTTATAAGCCTAGTTTTTGAAAGCAGGCTGAATCTTCTGTCCTATTTTGAATAATCACGTGCGCCAAACAATGCTGTCCCCACGCGAACCATCGTTGAACCCGCAGCAATCGCATCAGTCATATCGCCTGACATCCCCATACTTAATGTATCCCAATCTTCAGGTTTCGCATGCTGTGCTTTGACGTGTTCAAAGAGCATTTTGGCATCAGCAAACGCTTGCGGATTGTTTGGAGCAGGAATCACCATCAGTCCACGTAAGCGTAAATTCGGTAGCGTAGAAATCTGTGCGACCAAATCTGCTACTTCATTCGGCTGACAGCCATCCTTCGTATCTTGCGCATCAATATTGACTTGTAGGCAAATATTCAAAGGTGCTTGCGTCGCTTCTCGCTGGCTTGATAAACGCTCCGCAATAATCAAACGGTCTACCCCATGCACCCAAGCAAAGTTTGAAGCCAAATGTTTGGTTTTATTGCGCTGTACATGACCAATGAAATGCCAATCAATCTCTAAATCTGCCAAAGCCTCAATTTTTTCAAGCGCTTCTTGCAGATAATTTTCACCAAATGAGCGTTGCCCCGTTGCATACATTTCTCTTAGCATTTCAGCAGGATGCGTCTTAGATACAGCCAACAATTCAACCGATTGCTGTGGTCGACCCGCAAGTTGGCAAGCCTGCTCAATTTGCTGCAAGACTTGATTTCGTGCTTCTTGAAGTTTATTCATTGACGGGGTTCTCATTTCATTCATCTTTTTTTGCATTGCCCTGCAACTAAGTGTTGGTTAAGCTGTGGGAAAGCCTTATTATTCTATCAAAATAATTAAGATTTAATTTTTATCTCGGGGATTTTATGGACATTACAGAACTATTGGCCTTTGCTGCCAAAAATAACGCTTCGGATTTACATTTATCTTCTGGTATGCCACCAATGATTCGTGTGGATGGTGAAGTTCGTCGTATCAACCTTCCTGCTCTTGAACACAAAGAAGTGCACAAATTGGTTTACGACATCATGAACGATAAACAGCGTCGTGATTACGAAGAAAAATTAGAAACTGACTTTTCATTTGAAGTACCTGGTGTGGCTCGTTTCCGTGTGAACGCATTTAACCAAAACCGTGGTGCTGGTGCCGTATTCCGTACCATTCCTTCAAAAGTACTAACCATTGAAGATCTTGGCATGGGCCAAATCTTCAAAGATATTTGTGAATATCCACGTGGCATCGTATTGGTGACCGGTCCAACAGGTTCGGGTAAATCAACCACGCTTGCTGCGATGGTTGATTACATCAACGACAACCGTTATGACCATATTTTAACGGTCGAAGACCCGATCGAATTTGTACACGAATCAAAAAAATGCTTGGTCAACCAACGTGAAGTACACCGTGATACGCACGGCTTTAACGAAGCACTTCGTTCCGCACTGCGTGAAGACCCGGATATTATCTTAGTCGGTGAGATGCGTGACCTTGAAACCATTCGTTTGGCGCTGACAGCTGCTGAAACCGGTCACTTGGTCTTCGGTACACTCCATACAACCTCTGCCGCAAAAACCATTGACCGTGTGATTGACGTATTCCCTGCTGAAGAAAAAGACATGGTTCGTGCCATGTTATCCGAATCACTTCAAGCCGTAATTTCACAAACCCTACTCAAGAAAAATGGTGGCGGTCGTGTGGCTGCGCATGAAATTATGATTGGTATTCCTGCGATCCGTAACTTGATTCGTGAAAACAAAGTTGCGCAAATGTATTCTGCGATTCAAACGGGTGCCAACTACGGTATGACCACACTCGATCAAAGCCTAAAAAATCTTGTCGCAAAAGGCATTATTAGTACGCAGACTGCACGGACTGCAGCGAAGCAACCCGAATCTTTCTTGTAATTTTTTTATTTTTTTGGGGCGATCGTTATGGATTTTAACGGCTTACTTGATTATATGGTGGAGAAAAAAGCATCGGATTTGTTCATTACAGCCGATGTTGAACCCTCGATTAAGATCAATGGGCAAATTTTGCCAATTGGCTCGACTAAGTTACCAGGGCCGACTGTCGGTCAAATCTTACATTCGATAATGTCTGAAAAACAGCGTAAGGAATTTGCCGATACGCGTGAATGTAACTTTGCCATTAGCAATACCAGTAAATCTGCTCGTTTTCGTGTCAGCGCATTTCAACAACGTGACCAGCCAGGTATGGTGCTGCGTCGTATCGAAACCGTCATTCCAACGATGGATGAGTTGAAATTACCGCCGATTTTAAAAGAATTAGCGATGACCAAGCGTGGAATTATCATTTTCGTAGGTGCAACGGGTACAGGTAAATCAACCTCTTTGGCATCTTTGATTGGCTATCGTAATGAAAATAGCAAAGGTCATATCATTACAATTGAAGACCCGATTGAATTTGTACACCAACACCGAGGCTGTATCATTACCCAACGTGAAGTGGGTATTGATACCGACTCTTTCGAAGTTGCCTTAAAGAATACGCTACGTCAGGCACCTGACGTGATTCTGATTGGTGAGATTCGTTCACGTGAAACCATGGACTATGCGATTGCCTTTGCTGAAACCGGTCACTTGGTTTTTGCAACACTGCATGCCAACAACGCCAACCAGGCCATCGACCGTATCATTCACTTCTTTGAAGCGGATCGTCATAGTCAGCTATTCATGGACTTATCTTTGAACTTAAAAGCAATGGTTGCGCAGCAGTTGATTCCAACCATTGATGGTAATTCACGTCGTGCTGCCATTGAGATTTTGATCAACTCACCTTTAATTTCAGATTTAATCCGTAAGGGTGAAGTGCACGAAATTAAAGACCTGATGAAGCGTTCTCGTGAACTGGGTATGCAAACCTTTGACCAAGCTTTATATGACCTTTATAAAGCCAAGCAAATTAGCTACAAAGATGCGCTCAAACATGCCGATTCACCGAACGACCTGCGTCTACAAATTAAATTGTCTGAAGAAGGCGGTGAGCATTTACTGCGTGCAAATTCAAATATTACCTTTGATGGTCAACATTAAATTTGCATAATGCTTTCGGAAATAAAAAACAGACTTCATATGAAGTCTGTTTTTTATTCATTCTCATCCGCATCGGATTATTTTTTACGATACGCTTCTTGGCATTCAGGCGCATCACAATAGCCATAAAGATTTAATGAGTGACCTGTAAGTTGGAAACCAAATTTTTCTGCCACTTGATGTTGCTCATGCTCAATCACATCATTAGTAAATTCCACCACTTTATTGCAGTTTTGACACACAATATGGTCATGGTGATCTTCTTGCATAATCTCAAAAACAGAATGATTGTTTTCAAAATGATGGCGTTGAATAATACCTGCAGCTTCAAACTGTGTTAACACGCGATACACAGTTGCTAAACCCACATCTTCACCCTGTTCAAGTAAAGTCTTATAAATATCTTCTGCGCTTAAGTGATGTTGTCTTGAATTTTCAAGCAATTCCAATATTTTAATTCGTGGAAGTGTAACTTTAAGTCCAGCTTTACGTAAATCTTGATTTGAAATAGGCATGAAAAAAGGTCTCTCAACAAAATTAAAGTTGGAATATGCAACAAAGTGTAGATGCAGTATGATCTATCCTTGGATCAAATGCATCATAATTAATTTGGGATAGTTTAGCAAAATGCAAAAAATCATGCTGACGTTATTCGTCACTTCATTGCTCGTAGGCTGTTCAACCTTGGGCGTTTATAAAGTTGATATTCCACAAGGTACACCTTTAACTCAAGCACAAGCGGCTAAAATTCAAGTGGGAATGAGCCACCAACAAGTTCGCTTTTTGCTAGGTAGTCCAACTGTTGCCGATCCAATGAATCCGTTACGTTGGGACTACATTTATAAGTATACCCCAGGAACATATGCTAAAAAAGCCAAGATTCCTGCTGCACATGGTCAACACTTAAAAATCTTCTTTGACCAAAACGGTATCGTTCAAAAAATTGAAGGCTTAGAAACCATTCCAGAGTCTCAACCGGGCTTACCAGGTTCTAAAGAAGCGATTTTAACTGCGCCACCACTATAGTCGCTTTAAGATAAAAATAAACCCCTAAATTTAGGGGTTTTTTTTATAAGTACAATTGCTTGAAACGATTGCCTCGACAATAACGGCCGACGGGATTTTTCTTGGCGCGATTACGACGAATATCTTTCGGATTAATGGTTAATGCACGATAGATTTCGACGCGATCACCTGCTTCAAGTAATTGAGATGAATCGCTTACACGCGCCCCGAAGATTCCTAGTGTTAATTCTTCGGGTAAATCCACTTGTTTTCGAATTCCACTTTGCACAATAGCATCTTCAACCGTCATACCGGGATTAAAGCTCAGCGGAATTAATATCTGCTGTTCCACGCTCGCATAAGCGACCCATACTTGTAACTGAGCGGTCATTAGAATAACTGCCCAATCACAGCCACCAATGCCAATATTATTGACAAGGGCACGACGATACGTACGGCAATACGCCAAATATTATAAAAGGTTTCATGACTGAAGTTCATTGACTTACGTAGATGACTAATCTTCATAATCCAACCTGCGAAAATCGCATAAATCAGACAAATAATTAAGCCCCAAATCAACAAGGCAATATTAAATACTGGAACAACAGTGCTCAGTGCCCATACAAAAACCGCAACCAATAAAATCGCCCATTGCACCACTACGGCCAATTGGCGTTGTTGTAATTGTTCACGTGCCATTTGAATCAGCAATGCTGAAGCAGCAACCAAACCCACAACCAATGCTAAAGCAGGTACTTGTGTTTTTGCTGCGAAAAAAGCAAAAGCAATCACTGCCAAGAGTTGAGCGATCCAAATTGGAAATACCGTTTTGCTTGCAATCTCTTGTTGCTTCACGGCTGGCAAACTTGACTGCCAGTACAAGCCCATCCCCAAACCACTTGCTACGAGCGCCAAGACAGTTGCATTGCCCCACTCACTAAATTCGAGTGTAGTCATTTTCCATTCTGGCAATGCCGTTCCCATAACATTCGCCAAGACCACTGCAGCAATCACACCAATAGCCGTCAAGATCACTAAAAATTGGCGTGGTACAAACGACAATGCAAATGCAATGACCGCAAGGACGGCCAAAATCATGCTATAAGCAAAACCATTAGCTGTAAAAATTGCCACATATTGCGACGCGGCTGAAAGCATGGCACCTGCTAAAAATGGAATAAATACTACGGCAAGCCAACCGACTATACGCCATTTTGGCGAAGCATCTGCATCACGTGTCAGCGAAGACAGCGCTTGGACTGCTGTGGTTTTTGAACGTTTTGCTAAAGCAATTTCCAAATAACATAGCGGTAAAGCTAAAATAAGCATTGTACCTAGCCACAACAGCCAGAAATCTAGCTGACGTTCAATTTGAATACCTGTTACCGGTGCTAAAGTTGCAATAATGATAAAAGATAAACAGAACGCCATCAGTGGCGATAACCATTTCGACATCGCATTGTCCTGCATGACAAATTCCTTTGAAAATTCTAGCGCTATTTTGCCTTGCTGTGCCTTGAAAATCAAAAACAAAAAGCAAATCACCTTAAAGGTGATTTGCTGCGCAAATGATATTATTAGAATTTAATTGTTTTTATTTCATTTTTTGAGGTTATGAAAAGAAACGTGCAAACCAATTTTTACCTTTTTTCTTTTCTTTTTCTTTGATGATACCCATCATATTTTCTTTAACAGCACCGACATAATCAGCATCATCGTGCTGGATATGGTTAATCAGCCATTTTGAAAGCACTTCATGTAATTCATTTTCAATCGCATGACCCATTTCAAAACGGTCGCGGTAAGATTCAATTTTTTTAATAAATAAATCATGTACGCGTTTATGTGGCACACGATATTTATAACCCGCTTCTTCTTGTAAAGATTCTTCGAAGGTAAAATGTGATTGCGTGTAATCAATAATGTTCTCCAGAATTTGTTTTACACGATCACGATCTGTATTTGCGTCAATGCCATCAATTTCATTGATGTAGTCAAGAATCCGTTTGTGCTGATCGTCAATCACATCGATACCAGTATTGTATTCTGGAACCCATTTCATTTTCATTACGACCACCTATAAATATGAAGGACTTATCACGTAAATTTCATCATATAATTAAAGGACTTAAATAAAAATGAAGTAAAAAGGTTGGTTTTAATTGAAATACTGCTATTTATAATGTAATCAATTGTTTTTATTATGTTAATTTATTTAATCCCGAGTATAAAGCTAAGATATTTTTTAATCAATTCAATATCTTATAAAATACGCCTAATTCAATAAAGTGTAAGATATTCATTTTTATAATGAATATCTTTCATTCAAAATTAATACTGATCTGCACGTGTGACACGTTTTAAAGATGGGTCCAGCCACTCACGTTCTAAACGTTCAACAACCGTCTTTGCAGCACGTATTGGACGACCATATTGAAATAAAATCATTTCACCCGGCTCAAATGCTGTCCAAACTTCATTTTGCGTTAAGGGTTCCGTGGTAATCACGGCAACACGGTCTTCAGGCGTGGTGACTTCACTAAAATCGACTTCAACATCAATATCAATCAACTGTGCAGGCTGAAATGGGAACTCTCGAACCAGCCAATGCAGCTTGGTAATCGCATAACTAAATAGCGCCTGCCCATTCGACAAACAAAAATTAAAGGTGCCATGTTCTGCAATTTTCGGAGAAATTTCTAATAACAGATCAAACACCTGATCGAGTGTAGGTTCGGTATAACCAAAACGTTTCACCATTTGCTCGAGCAAATAGCAAAAGGCCAATTCACTGTCGGTATTGCCAACAGGGCTGAAGCGCCCCGTGAGCTCAGGCTGAAAGCCATGTAGGTCGCCATTATGCGCAAAAATCCACTGTCTGCCCCACAATTCACGACTAAATGGATGTGAGTTTTCAAGATTAATTTTGCCTTGTGTCGCTTTACGAATGTGTGCAATCACATTGCGAGATTTAATCGGATAGTTTCGGATCAGCTCGGCAATCGGAGACTCTACAGCAGATTGATTGTCGACAAATAAACGACATGCTTTATCTTCAAAAAAAGCGATACCAAAGCCATCACAATGATCTGAGGTAATTCCTGCTCGCTGCGAAAATCCCCGAAACGAAAAAGTAATATCGGTAGGAGTCGCACAATTCATTCCGAGCAGCTGGCACATATCGATCATTTCTGCAGTAAATCTATGATTTCTCTATTGTGCATGACAGTTTTAGTTGTTGTAAATCTAAAATAGCCGCCATTATAAGAGTTTTTATAATCCAACAGGGCAAATACATTATTTGATCTTTTCAAAAGTTACTTAGCCAACTGATAAATAATAAAAAAGCCTCAAAAGAGGCTTTTTTATATCAAAAAATGCTAATTATCTTAAGCTTTTTTCACATTGGTTCGATTGGTGATTAAAGTCCCGACACCATGATCTGTAAAGATTTCAAGTAATGTTGCATGAGGTACACGACCATCAACGATATGCGCGCTGATTACGCCGCCTTTGACTGCATCTAATGCACAGCCAACTTTCGGAATCATGCCGCCGTAAATCACGCCAGTTTCAATCAAACGATCGACTTCTTGGGTGGTTAACCCAGTCAACAGATTTTTATTTTCGTCTAAAACACCCGTGATATTGGTCAATAAAATTAGCTTTTCCGCACCCAATGCTTCCGCCACTTTACCTGCAACCAAGTCAGCATTGATGTTATAGGTATTGCCGTCTTCGTCTACACCTAATGGTGCAATCACAGGAATAAAATCGCTTTGGGTAAACATTTCAAGTACGTCAGTTTTCACACCAACCACTTCGCCAACTAGACCTAAATCAATCTGTTTTACTGAACCATCTTCGGCAGTTTTTTCCATCAATAATTTTTGCGCACGGATCAAATTACCATCTTTACCCGTTAAACCAATTGCACGGCCACCGTGTTTATTGATTAAGTTCACAATCGATTTGTTCACGCTGCCGCCCAAGACCATCTCGACAACTTCCATCGTTGCAGGATCAGTCACGCGCATACCGTCGATACGATCAGACTCACGGCCTAATTGTTTGAGGAATGAATCGACTTGTGGACCACCGCCATGCACCACAATCGGGTTTAAACCAACCGTTTTCAGCAGCACGATATCACGTGCAAATGAGCTCTCAAGCTCAGGATCGGTCATGGCATTACCACCATACTTCACTACCAGCGTCTTACCCGCAAAACGTTGAATATACGGCAAAGCTTCCGTCAGGATTTGTGCTTTGTCGATGCCAGTATGTTGATGTGGCATTTGCCTCTCCTTATTGAGCATCTGGAATGTCATGAGCAATGTCTGGATAGTGCTCAACTAACATAGAAACAAACAGATCTCGTATTTCTTTTAAGCGTGCTGATGAATTGGCATCAAAGCGTAAAGTGAAATACTCACCTGTATTCGATGCTCGAATGATGCCAAATCCATCATCAAAATCAAGGCGTATTCCATCAATTTTACTGATTTGTGCTGGAATTCGCGCAGAATTGGCTTCAACCTGCGTTAAAACTTCCGCTGGATCATGCTGATGTGTACTGACATATAAATCTTCGGTACTAAAGCGCTCCGGATATTTCGCCAAAGCTTCTGACAATGTCAGCCCCTGAGTTTGAATATATTCTAAGACCCTTAAGGCAGCATATAGACCGTCGTCATAGCCACCACCACGACCGTCATTAAAAACATAATGCCCTGCGTATTCACCACCAAAAACCGCTTTGCCTTTAGATTGGGAAATATATTTTCGCAAGAAACTACTGCCCGTTCGAATCATGACAGGCTGCGCATCTAAATCGCACACGGTATCTCGAATCATTGTTGAACATTTCACATCAAATACCACTTCTGCATGTGGTTTTTGAGTCAAACAAATTTCAGCAAATAAACACAATAATCGATCTGCAGAAACCACTTTGCCAGATTCATCAATCAACACTAAACGATCACCATCACCATCTAAAGCAATGCCAATATCGGCTTGTTGTTGCTTTATAGCTTGGCGAAGGTGAGTTAAATGTTTGAGCTGTGATGGATCTGGAGCATGATCAGGGAAATGTCCATCAGCTTGGCAACGTAATGCCAAAACTTCACAGCCTAATTTATTTAATAATAAGGCTGCACAATACCCAGCTGAACCATGCATGCCATCGATCACAACTTTAAGCGGTTGCTGTAAATGAATGTCATCTAAAATAAATTTCTGATAGGCCAAACAATATTCAGGCTTGATTTCGTGTGGCTCAAGTTCAGTCATCAAATGCACACGTTCCGATGAAAAACAATTTCGTGCTTCGACTGCAACGTGTTGAATCATCTCTGGACAAGGTGGCTCACCTTTGATAATCCACTTGATACCATTATCTGATTTTGGATTATGGCTCGCCGTCACCATAATGCCATTGCCTTGAAATTGTCCCGCAATAAAATACAACATCGGGCTTGAGCAGCAGCCAATAATTTCCGCTTCAAGGCCAGCCTCATGGCAGACTTTTTGAATTATTTTTGCATAGGTTGGACTGGTTAAACGCGCATCATAGCCAATGGCAAGTCTCTTTTGCCCTACATCTAAATATTGTTTGACTAAGCCACAAGCAATTGACTGAACTAAATCAGCATTTAAGAGCGATATTTTCCCGCGAATGTCATATGCACGAAAAATATGTTGCGGAAAGTGACTAAACAGTGAACCCATACTATGTTCTTCTAATTACATCTTTATTAATTAAAAAATCTAAAATTCTATTGAGAATTTAAGCTTTTAATTAAAGGATAAAATCCTGAAAAAAAGTGTAGCTTTTTTTATAACAAATTTAGTTAACAATCAATTAATAATATTTAAATACTGATCTAAAAATTACACTCACAATTATCCAATAATTTATTTTTAAAATAAAATCAATATTTTACATTAATAAAAATATCAAATTATCATTCAGTTTTAAATATTTTACTTTTCAAATATTTTTGATTATTTATTCAAATGTGTATAAATATAGTAAATCGATCAAATTTAAACCAATACACAAAATTCTAATTATTCTTTACCCTCACCCCTAAAATATAAACCAAGTAAACTCATCAGAATTAAAAATCCTGATAAGATCCAAAATACTCTAAATATAGATTTGAATTTGAATAAATAAAAATTTAAATAAAATGATATAAATAAAAACCATCACGAGGATGGTTTTTTATTCGCTACGTGATTTTAGGCATTTACTTGTCAACACACTGGAGCAAAAGTCTTGCGCTGATTAGTTTTTACCTGTATGACCAAAACCGCCAGCTCCTCGTTCAGTGGCTTCAAACTCATCCACAATATCAAACTGAGCTTGTACAACTGGCACTAAAACATATTGTGCTAAACGCTCACCCGGCTCTAGGCTAAATGCCGTTTGGCTACGGTTCCAAACAGATACCATCAATTCACCTTGGTAGTCAGAATCAATCAAACCGACCAAGTTACCCAACACGATTCCGTGTTTATGACCTAAGCCTGAACGCGGCAAAATTAAACCTGCAAAGTTAGCGTCTTCGATATAAATCGATAGGCCTGTTTTTACCAGAACAGTTTGACCCGGTTCAATTACGGTGGTTTCTTCTACACATGCACGGAGATCAAGACCTGCCGAACCTGCTGTGGCATAAGTTGGCATTGGCCATTCCGTACCTAAACGTGTGTCGAGAACTTTAACTTGAACTTTCATGGTTCATTCCTGTTTCAATAAAACGAATTTCAAAAAATAAATAAAATATTCTACGCATTAAGCTTTAACGCTTAATCAGCGCGCGTAAATTTTCTAAATAATGCTGTGCTTGCTGTTTAGGATCGATATCCCCTGCCAGCTTTTTCTTGCGCCCTAACCACTCCAATTCATCTTGTGGCAGTTCGTCCAAGAAACGGCTTGGTGTCATTTGTCGCATTTGACCACCGGCTTTACGCTGCTCTGCAAGAGTCATGGTTAAACCTTGACGTGCACGAGTAATCCCCACATACATCAGTCGACGTTCTTCCTCAACCGTGTCGGCAGCAATGGAGTTTTTATGCGGTAGAATTTCTTCTTCCAGACCAATCAAATAAACGAATGGAAATTCCAGACCTTTCGACGCATGAAGTGTTAACAAATTGACTTTATCGGTGTCTTCTTCTTCTTGTTGCTGTTCTAACATATCGAGCAGCACCATTTTACGAATCACACTTTCAATGTTCTTTTCATCTACATCTTCAGCGCGGTTTATCAAACTTTGAATACTGCTATATAGCACTTCAATATTATCCAGTTTGGTTTTTTCCTGCGCAGGAGTAGCTGCAGATTCTTTAACATAGTCGATATAACCTGCTTCAATCATCATGCGACGAATAATGGGAACAGGCTCATCATCTTCTAATAATTCACGGGTAAAGGTCGAAATAAAGTCTGCAAATTCAGCCAATTGGGTTGTAGCTTTTTTCGGAATCGCCATGCTCAAGCGCTGATCCCCTGCTGCACTGAGCAAAGACAAATTACTTTCCTGCGCAAATAGACCAAGCTTTTCCAAAGTCACAGGACCAATCGCACGTTTTGGTGTATTGATAATTCGTAAAAATGCACTGTCATCTTCTGGGTTGATGATCAAACGTAAGTAGCTCATCAAGTCCTTAATTTCAGCACGAGCGAAGAAAGACTGACCACCCGATAATTTATACGGGATCTGCATTTGGCGTAGCTGTGTCTCTAGAGCACGCGCTTGGAAATTACCACGGTATAAAATGGCGTAGTCTTTCCAATTTTTACCGTTCATCAGCTTGTGCGTAATCAAGTCTTTTACGACGCGTTCTGATTCATCATCGTCATTACGACAAGTAATCACGCGGATCACTTCACCATGGCCTTTATCTGACCAAAGCTTTTTATCGAAAATATGTGGGTTATTGCCAATAACTGTATTGGCAGCTTTTAAAATACGACTGGTCGAGCGATAGTTTTGCTCAAGCTTAATCACTTTCAGATTACGGAAATCTTCCTTCAATAAAGCCATATTCTCAGGCTTAGCACCACGCCATGCATAAATCGATTGGTCATCATCACCTACCGCGGTGAACTGTCCCATGACACCCACGAGTAATTTCACCAAAATATATTGCGCGGTGTTGGTATCTTGATATTCGTCGACCAATAAATAGCGGATTCGATTCTGCCAACGATCACGCACTTCTGCATTTTCTTGTAATAAGCGCGTCGGCATGACAATTAAATCATCAAAATCCACAGCATTGTAGGCACGTAAATTACGCTCATACAGTTGATACAGATGCGCAAACTGAACGTCTTCTGCTGTTTCACAGGTGGTATGCGCTTGCTCAGGTGGAATCAGATCGTTTTTCCAATCTGAAATCATTTTCATGGCTTTGGCAATCAGCTCTTTACTTTCTGCACCGGATAAATTGTCACGATGCATTAAATCCATCAAAATGCGTTTGCAGTCATCTGCATCTAAAATAGAAAAGTTATTTTTTAGCGGTGTATTTTTTAATTCCAAACGGAGCATGTTTAGCCCGAAGTTATGGAATGTAGAAACCGACAGCCCTTTTGCCTCTTCACGGCTCATCAGCTTCGTCACACGCTCTTTCATTTCACGCGCAGCTTTGTTGGTAAAGGTCATCGCGGTGATACGGTGCGCAGGAATACCACAATGCTTCACCAAATAGGCAATTTTACGGGTAATCACCGATGTTTTGCCTGAACCTGCCCCTGCAAGTACTAACAAGGGTCCTTGAGTGTATTTCATTGCTTCAAGTTGCTTGTCGTTCAACTGACTTGCCAGTGACATAGTCTTTCCTCTTATTAATTCGAGGATGATTATAGTCATCTGAAACGATCTTGCCTAATGCAAAATGTATTTTATCGGTCATTAAAAATGCCATAAAAAAAGCCACCCGAGGGTGGCCTTTCGTTTCGAACTAAAACTTATTTAGTTTCGTAAACTGAGATTTCTACGCGACGGTTTTGTTCACGACCTGCAGCAGTTGAGTTATCCGCTACTGGAGAAGTTGAACCGTAACCACGTGCAGTAATACGAGTTGAAGAAATACCTTGAGACGCTAGGTAGTTTTTCACTGAGTTTGCACGGTTTTGAGAAAGTGGGTTGTTGATCGCATCAGTACCAGTGTTATCTGTGTGACCGTGTACAACGATTGCAAGTTTGTTTGCAGTACCGTCTTCACGCAATACTTTAGCAACATCATTCAATGCAGATTGGAACTGAGATTGAATAGTTGAAGAGTTAGTTGCGAAAGTTACTGATGGCATAACAAGGTTGATTGAACCATCTGGATTACGACCTACGTCAACACCAGTACCAGCCAATTCTTGTTTAAGACGTTTTTCTTTCTTATCAAGAAGAAGACCTGCACCACCACCAACTACAGCACCAATTGCAGCTGCTTGACCCATTTTGTCTTTATCAGCATTAGAATAAGCAATACCAGCGCCTAAAAGAGCACCTAGACCAGTACCGATTGCTGCTTTGTCATATTCCATGTTTTGACAACCAGTAAGTGCCATTGCCCCAACTACTGCCGAAATTACTAGTGCACGCATTGCATGCCTCCTTCTTTGTGTTTTGTTGTATGGTTGAAATGATGAAGTAAAACAAATGGCTGAACCATTGATTTTTTGTTAATAATAAAACGTTTAGTTACAATTTGTAATATGAATACGAGATTTATTTGTTAATTCCATCACAATTTCTTCACAGTTCAGCAGATGCCCTTTTTTATTTAATCAACTCGAACTATATTTACTAGAATCAATCATTATTTGGACAATTTCCGCTAGGACTTTTTATATGTCATCTCAAACAAATAAGCAACCGACACTAAAAAAAATTAGCAAAGGACTTACCGTCGGTTCTGTTATGACAGGCAGTACTTTTTTTCATGGTCCTCCTGTTTTAGCCCTTGGTCTAACCAAACTCTTTAAAAAATCAAAAAAGGTTGATGAAACCAACATAAAAATTACCAACAGTTGGCTCACGGTCAATAACTGGTTAATTGATCACGTTTTACCCAACACAAAATGGGATATCACCATCGATGAAGGCCTCGACTTAAATTTGCATGGTCGCTATCTCATGACCTGTAATCATCAGAGTTGGGTCGATACGACAGTCAACCAATATTTTGGTTTAACCCGTATGCCACTGACGCGTTTCTTTACCAAATGGGAACTCATTTTCATTCCATTTGTTGGACAAGCTTTTAAAATTTTAGGCTTCCCAATGATGAAACGACATAGCAAAGAACAAATCGCGAAAAATCCTGAACTTAAATATCGAGATATGGAAGAAGCGCGTAAATCTTGTGAACAGTTATTGAGCCAGCCTTTTACCCTGCTGAACTATTTGGAGGGCACTCGCTTTACCCCTGAAAAACATGTGCAGCAGCAATCACCGTATCAAAACCTTCTTAAGCCGAAAGCGGGTGGTTTAGCACTGGCACTCAATATTTTAGGGAATCAAGTTGATGCCCTCGTGGATATGACCATCGTCTATCCAAATGGTGCACCAGGTTATGGCGAATTTTGGCTCGGTGAAGTTCCACGTATCGCCGTGGATTTACGTAAAATTGAAATTCCAACGTGGGTGCATGGCGGCAACTATGAAGATGATGCAGAATTCCGTGAAAAATTTCAGCATTGGGTAGATGAGCTGTGGACGGAGAAAGACCAACTCATTACTCGTATGAAAGCTAAATACTCAGTTACTGAATAATTAAGAAGAAGTTTTATGTCGCAGAACAGCATGCCGCAAAACAAGAAATCTAAATATCATCATGTCAATCCAGACAGTTGGTCATTCAAACTGTTTTTGATTTATGACATATTCATGGTGTTTATTATTGTTTTTAACTTGTTCTGCCTGTGCATGAACTTTTTCCTCATGAGCAATCTTGGCAGTTGGTTCTTTAACAGTATCCACCTGCCCGATGTGCTGACTTTTTACCGTGAACATTTGCATCCATGGGTGATTACCACCGAAGCGTGGTTTATTATCTTTTTGATAGTAGAACTGTTGGTACGTTGGGCGATTGCTATCATCAACAAGCACCATCAGCGCTGGTTCTTCTTCCCGTTTATACATTGGTACGAAATTTTAGCCATTGTGCCGCATTTACGTTTCCTGCGTTTATTTCGCGCGGGCGTGATTGCCTATCGACTATATGAAATGGGTTATCAGATCGTGCCATCGGCATGGCAGAAAAAGGCATTGTTCTACTATCGAGTCGTGATGGAAGAACTGTCAGATCGTGTGGTACTTACCGTGTTAGATGGTGTTAAGCATGAGCTCAATACCAGTACAACCCATAAAGACCTAATTAGTAATCTTGTGCAGCATCACCGTGAGATGTTCACCCAAGTTTTAGCTGAGATTTTGCAAGAAAATTTAAGCAAAGAACTCCGTACTGAACGTGAATTGATCGCCAAAAATGTCGGACAAATCGTCAGTCAGGCCATCGAAGACACTCCAGAACTCACGCAGCTATTGCGTTTAGTGCCAATCGTTGGCAGCCGCATTGAACAGCAGATTCAAAGTATCGGGCAACGTTTAGGTGAAAATATTACCCAAGGTTTAATTTCCCCATTGGCTTATCCCAATACATCGACGGCTCAAAAACCCAATCTATATTTAGACATTTCACAGCGTGTTAGCCGTATTGAAATCGAAAATAATGCCCAGCTGGATGAGTTGGTTCGCTCTGCGGTTTTTGAAAGTCTAGAGGCTATTCGTAAGCAAGTGAAAGTAAAACAGTGGCAGCAGATTATGCAGGAACAGGACCAAGCTACAGAATAAACACTTAGTCAAAAATAATTGCGAACTCCGCTAGAGTATTCATGCAAATTGTTCTAGGATTTGCTCTATTTACAACATAACTACTTCGGCACAAAAGTAATAGTTAGAAGTCTCAAGGATTCAATATGGCTGATATACGGATAAAAGGCAAAATGGTCAATGCGATTCGCATTCACCTCGATACCAATGATCATGATGCGATCCGCCAGCAACTTACTCCAATGTTCCAAAAGGCTTTTCCACCCGGAACATTAGCCGTGATTGAAAGTACGGTTGATCAAGAACTAATTGCACTGATTCAACTACTTATTAGTATTGAAATTCAACCGATTGGTGTCACTGAAGGTCCGCTATCGGACCAAGCACGTGCTATCCAATTTCCCGTAGTTCCTGCGGATCGCAAACTACAACAAGTTAAACCGACACGCGAACAAGTGGTTGAAGAGCCCGCGCCTGCAGAAGAAAAAACCGAAGATAAAATTGCTGCAGTCGAAGTACCGACCATTCGTCATGCTACGTCGTATCACAATGAAATCTTACGTACAGGTCAATGTTTAGTCCAAGACCATGGCGATATCATTATTAATGCTGGTATTAATAGCGGTTCAGAAGTAATTGCTTCAGGAAATATACATATTTATGGTAGTGCTCGTGGTAGAGTGATTGCCGGAGCTGGTGGGAACACGGCTGCACGTATTTTCTGCCATTCATTAGAAGCTGAATTGGTTTCAATTGCAGGGACTTACTGTGTCGCTGATGACATTCCACCTCATGTGGTCAAACAGCCAGTACATATTTATTTGAATGACCAGCAAGAGCTAGTATTTGAAGCTTTGCAATTTTAATGTATAAATAATCACCAAACCCCTAATTAAAAAAGGGGATTTAAACCATAACAGGAGTGGATTCGGTGGCGAAAATTGTTGTCGTAACATCAGGTAAAGGTGGCGTAGGTAAAACAACTACAAGCGCATCTTTTGCAACAGGTTTAGCCCTTCGCGGCCACAAAACTGTTGTGATCGACTTTGATGTGGGTTTACGTAACCTTGACTTGATCATGGGCTGTGAACGCCGCGTTGTATATGACTTTGTAAACGTATTGAATAACGAAGCTCGATTACAACAAGCGCTTATTCGCGATAAAGATATTGAAAATCTCTACATTTTGCCAGCATCTCAAACACGTGATAAAGACGCGTTAACAGATGAAGGTGTAGCACGTGTAATGGACGAACTTTCTCAAGAGTTCGATTACATTATTTGTGACTCACCTGCGGGTATCGAACGTGGTGCAATTTTAGCAATGTATCATGCTGATGAAGCGATCATTGTGACGAACCCAGAAATTTCTTCGGTACGTGACTCTGACCGTATTATTGGTATGCTCGACAGCAAAACCAAAAAAGTAGAACAAAACGAAGGTCGTATCCGTAAGCATCTATGTATTACACGTTTCAATCCAGAACGTGCAGATAAACAAGAGATGTTGACGATTGATGACATTTCAAAAGATATTTTACGCGTACCGACTTTAGGTGTTATTCCTGAATGTAAAAGCGTTTTACAAGCATCGAACGAAGGTAAACCAGTGATTCTGTTTACAGAAGAAGCGGCTGGCCAAGCGTATGATGACCTTGTTGCACGTTTCCTTGGTGAAGAACGCCCTTACCGTAACATTACGGTAAAACCTAAGGGTTGGTTAGCACGTCTATTTGGAGCGTAATCATGGCAGGATTTTGGAGCAAACTTTTTAGCAGCGACGAGAAACCCTCAAGCGCACAAACGGCAAAAGACCGTTTAAAAGTCATCGTGGCATCTGAAAATGGTTTAGGTAAACGCCTCAGCCAAGACAAAATAGACATGATGAAAAAAGAAATCATGCAAGTGGTAAATCGCTATGTTCGTGGTGTAGATGAGCAACATATTCAAATGTCTGTTCGTTCTGAAGCGAATATTGAAATGCTTGAAATGAATATCAATTTGCCTGAAGAACGTTAATCTGAATTCTGATTAGCCAAGTAAATTGAATCAAGGCAAAATGTGAGGCTGGATCAGTAAAGCGCTGCTTTACCCAGCCGCAAGACGAGAAGCTTTGCTTCGAGTGGGCTGGATTAGTTTTATTCCTTTGTTAGATCAAAAGCTTTGCTTCGAGTAAACGGGATAAAAAAATAACTTTTGATCCAACCATAAAATGAGTCGCTTAACTTAGAGATGGCGAATAAAACCATTTTACTTGCGTACTCATTTTTGCCTTTTTGTATTTTTAAACCAGCAAGGAGATTGCGATGGCATTATCTCAGCCAGCAACGTTCAACGAAGAATGGTCAGATGAGCGTGTATTTGCCTACCTTACTCAGCTTCCTCCTGAAGGAGTGAATGGCGACTTTCACGTGCTTTACCATGCTTTCAAACATATGCGTCCAAATGACTATGAGCGTCTTTTGACTCAATTCGTTGCCGATGGCCGTGATGTGAACGCAACTAATCCTGAAGGTCAGCGTATTCATGACGTGATTGCTCAATACCCACGTCAAAGCGCAGGTTTCCTCGAAGTATTGGCAAAATTTGCTTAATTTCGAGTAATAAAAAAAAGCCCGCATCATGCGGGCTTTTTTTTATCTTATTTAAAATCAGCGTTATTGTATTTCAGCATGATTAATGCACGATCAACATAAGCAATGGAAACATCAAGCCAAAACCAATGGTTTGTACACTAATAATGGCCGCCATCAGTTGTGAATCACCTTGATAATAGCGTGTCAAAATATAAGACGATGATGCAGTTGGCAAAGCAAAAAAGACCACTAAAATCATTCGCTCAAAATCAGTCAGACCCATCCAAGTACTCAATAGATAAGCAATACATGGCATTAACATGAGACGCCCTATCGTATTTAAACTTAAACGACGTAGATCGGCGCGCATTTGCTGAAACTGTAATGCTGCCCCAACAGAAAGTAGTCCGAGCGGTAAACTCATGGCTGCCAAGATTTTTAATAGTTCAGGTAAGCCTTCAAACAGACTCAAGCCTAATAAATTAAACAATACCCCTGCAACACAGCCTAAAATTAAGGGATTTTTTGCGATGGACTGACAGGTCTGCCCTAATTGCTTCACACTTAAATTTGAAAACGCCAAGACTGAAATAATATTCACTAAAGGGACGGCAACGGCAATTAACATGGCAAACATCTGCATGCCTGTGGAGCCAAATAAAGCACCCATGAGCGACAAACCAATATAGGTATTAAAACGAATATGACTTTGGATATACACGCCAAATCGCTGCACGGGGATATGCATAAACTGCTTGATCCCCCACAACACGATGCTGATCAAACAGGTGCCCGCAACCAGTACTGTCAACATTCGTGAAACAGTGTTCATATCCAATTGCACGGCTGATACATTCAAAAATAGCAGCACAGGAAATAAAACGTAGTAATTGAGTTTTTCTGAATTTGCCCAAAATTCATCCTGAACAAACTGTGTATATTTAAGCACATAGCCCATCACGATTAATGCAACGAGGGGAAACAATGCGACGACGATATTCATGCTGTACGCCTTGAAATAAACAAGCTATTTCATCTTTAACCATTTATGTAGCACAATATAATCCTCATCTAGACTCATAACAAAATGAGTAATTACTCATGGCAATGACATTTTCTCAGCTTGAAATTTTTATTAAAGTCGCAGAACAACAAAGCTTTACTCTCGCTGCTCGACAGCTGGGAATTACTCAGTCAGCTGTCTCTCATGCCTTAAAAAGTTTAGAGCAACATTGGAATATCAGCTTATTTAGCCGTGAACAAGGCGAAATTAGCCTGACTTACATTGGTCAGCAGTTATTGCTACATGCCAAAGAAGTCATCAATACCGCACAAATTATGCAACAAGAAGTGCATGCCGCACATGGTATTCAACAAGGAACGCTGAGAATTGGCTCTTTTGGTTCTTCTAGTTCGATTCATCTGCTTCCAGAGCTATTAAAGGCATATAGAGAGCGCTATCCACACATTGAGATCTATGTCGAAGAAGGTACTGATGCAGAAGTGTCTCGTTGGATTTCTGAACGTCAGATTGATGTTGGTTTTGCCGTACTCCCCAAGCCGCAACTGTTCACCTTCCCCTTAATCCAAGATATTTTCATTGCCTTGATTCCAGATAGTTATTCAGTTTCCAAACACAGTCATTTAAATATCCAAGACCTACAAAACTACCCCTTTATTATGACCCGTGCAGGCAGCCAGTCCCATGTCGAAAAACTGCTTAAACAACACCAAATACAACCTAAAATTACCTATCAAATGTCGCAACTGTTAACCATTTTAAACATGGTGAATTTACAGGAAGGGATTGCTATCGTTGCAGATATGGCGATGCCTACTGAGCTGTTGGCGCTACATCCACATGTGGTTAAACGTCCACTCTTTCCAAATACCCAACGGCAAATTGGACTCGCCGTAAAAAATCAAAAACTCATGAGCCCTGCCTGCAAAGCCTTTATCGAATTGGCCCAGTCCATGTTCTACCAAGATGAGTTCTCAATCTAAAAATAAAAAAAACCTGCCGAAGCAGGTTTTTTGTTTTAGGACTTAGACCAAGATATCTCGTTTACCATTTGGTCCCATACTACTTACGATACCATTTTCTTCCATTTGGTCGATGATACGTGCAGCACGGTTATAACCGAGGCTAAATTTACGTTGCAGCGAAGAAGTAGAAGCTTTACGAGTTTCCAGTACAAAGCTAACGCATTGGTCATACAAAGCATCTCGATCTGATCCGCCATCACCATCTTCAAAACCGCGAGATGTCGGCTCTTCATCATAAGGCGTGAGGATTTCATCGACATAATTCGGTTCACCGCGCTCACGCCATGCATCACAAATACGGTTCACTTCATCGTCTGAAATAAACGCGCCATGTACCCGTTCAGGTTCAATTTTCCCCGGTCCGAGGAATAACATATCACCATGGCCCAGTAAGTCTTCCGCACCACCAGCGTCTAAGATAGTACGTGAATCCAGTTTACTGTTCACACGTAGCGCAGCACGCGTTGGAATATTGGCTTTGATCAAACCTGTCACTACATCTACGGTTGGACGCTGCGTCGCCAACAGCAAATGAATCCCTGCCGCACGTGATTTTTGTGCAAGACGGGTAATCATTTCTTCAGCTTTTTTACCCACTTGCATGATCATGTCGGCAAATTCGTCGGCAACAATTACGATCAACGGCATAGGCTGTAAACGTGGCGCACGACTTTGCGTTGCTGAGTCATCTGGCTTCCAAGTTGGATCGATGAGATCTTCACCATTGGCCATTGCTTCTTCAATTTTGCGGTTAAAGTCAGTCAGCTTACGCACTTTCATTAAAGACATCAGCTTATAACGACGCTCCATTTCATTGACACACCAGTTCAATGCACTCACCGCATCTTTCATGTCAGTTACAACAGGCGTTAATAAATGTGGAATATCGTTATAGTTGGCAAGTTCCAACTGTTTCGGGTCAATCATAATAAGTCGCAATTGCTCAGGTGTATATTTCAACAACATCGATAGCAACATGGCATTTACTGCGACTGACTTACCAGAACCCGTAGTACCTGCCACCAACATATGCGGTGCTTTCGCCAAATCTGCCAAGACAGGATTGCCGGAAATGTCTTTACCCATCGCCATACTAAGTAAGGCATTTGGATCACGGTATGCCGGCGTTTCTAACAGTTCAATAAGACGAACCATTTCACGTGAACTATTCGGAACTTCAATCCCGATATAGGGCTTACCTGGAATCACTTCCACCACACGTACAGAGGCCATAGACATTGAACGCGCCAAGTCACGTGAAATATTGGTGACTTTCGACGCTTTGACACCGGGTGCCAAATCTAGTTCAAAACGTGTCACGACAGGGCCCGGCTGTGCTTCTACAACTTTAGCTTTGACATTAAACTCTTGCAGCTTAATTTCTAAAAGTTCAGACAAGCGAGACAATTGCTCTGCAGTGAAATTAACTTTCTTATTCGGATCTACAGGATCTAATATTTCCAATCCCGGCAAAGTCGGTAAATCCAAACGTTTTTGTGCCACTTGCATCGCACGAGACATTGGACGACCAGAAGCATCGGTTAAAGGCGCATCAAAGTCAAAATCATCTTCGAGATCTAAATCGATGTCTTCAGGTTTACCCGCCGTTTCTTGCCACACTTCACGGAATGCATCTTTATTCGAGCTGATTAAGGCTTTTTCATCATCAGATACAAAAGTCTGCGGCTGTGTATTGATTTCAGCACGAACCAAAGGCGTAGATTGCGCATAACTACTGGTTGTACGAACTGGCTGTGCCTGTTCTATCGCTCGCTCTGCTTCTTCAACCAGCAAATCATCGAGATCATTAAATTCAGCTTCAGCACTGATATTTTTCGGTGTGGTTAGCGTTGTCGTTTGTGCAGCTGCCACACCTAATCCTACAACAGTTGCAGCAGTACCTGTTGCAAAATCATTTGAATGCGTTGCTAGACTTTCATTTTGCGATGTATTAAATGGGCTATGCACATCCGTCGCTGTTTTACCATTCGGGACAGCCGCTAACAGCTCATCGAAGATTTCATCATCATCCCAATCCACTGATTTTTTAGCAGGTTGCACCGCTTCTGTCGGAGAAGTCGAATGCACATCCGCTGCTTTGTTGAAATATTCAGTTTGATTGGCAGGCTGCTCTTCTTCTGCAGCTTTCAGTAAAGCATCAATATCTTGTTTGTGCCGTTGGTCATCATTTGAATGCAAGGCACGCCAAACCTCTCCCGTCGCAACAACACGTTGTTGATCTTGCTCAAGCTGACGCACTTTCGCCAAAGTATGTTCAAAATCTTCATCGGATGGTGTAGCAGTCTCCGGCGAATTTACCGTAGATAAATGCTGTGCATTGCCTTCTTTGTCTGCACATTCTTTATCAGCAATATCATCAAATAAACGCTCAGCAACACGATCACGTACTACTGGGTCAACCTCTACAGCATGATGCTCATGGGCGGGTGTAACTGGTGCAACCACTTTTGATGCATGCGCAGCAGCACTCTCTTTTTTAGTCGTTGGTACTGTACGGTCAAATGCGGTGTCGCCTTCAGGCACATTGCGATAGAACAAATCTTGGAGATAAGCTGGTGTCGATTTCATGGTTGCCCATGTCTTATTCCACTTGATGCCAAAGGCCAAAGTGAACAACATGATCCAAAATGCAATAAGAAATATTGCTGCACCATAGACCGTTAAAATTTGTTCAAGACTTTGACCCAGTTCATAACCAATAATCCCGCCCGATGCATTTTCTAAAGTATCTTCAGGGACATTCCAAAATAGGAAAAGTAAACTTGAAGTTGCCAGTAAAATAAAGAACTGAGCGGCATAACGAAATGGACGGTTTAAAAAACTACGTGGCCACCACACTTGAATTGCTTCGAGAAATAAATAGACAGGTATCAGCAGACTTGCCCAACCTAAAAATCCATAGAGTAAATCAGCGATCCATGCACCTGCGACGCCGCTGGCATTTGAAACTTGCTGAGTATCACTGGATAAATGCATCCATCCCGGATCAAATGGCGTATATGTGACTGTTGCAAGGAACAGATATATCCCAAATGAAACAAGGAATAAAGTCATTATTAAGCGCTGTGCATATGCACCCGACACCGCTGTCATATACGTTCCTGTAACCAATTCTTCATGAATGTTTTTGTCATTACCCACAACAAAAATGGGCTGAATCTAAACCTGTTATTATGCACCTGTTCAATAAAAAAGATGCAAGATAATTTAAGTATAGTTGTTAACTTTATTCTATATAGCTCAAAACGATTTCGATGATCAATAATATCGACTTTAATCTCACACAATCGTTTCAAACTTTGACGTATAATTCCACAAATTATCATATAAAAAAAGGATTCTACGGATGAGCGCTCGTCACTCACGTCTAATTATTTTAGGTTCTGGTCCTGCAGGTTATAGCGCTGCGGTATACGCTGCCCGTGCGAACCTGAAACCGACACTCATCGCAGGTATTCAATTAGGCGGTCAATTGACTACAACGACAGAAGTAGACAACTGGCCAGGTGGTGCAGAAGGTTTAACAGGCCCAGCCCTAATGGAACAAATGCAAGCTCATGCTGAACGTTTTGGTACAGAAATTGTGTATGACCATATCAACGAAGTGGACCTCAATGTTCGTCCGTTCGTGCTTAAAGGCGATATGGAAGAGTTTACTTGTGATGCATTGATTATTTGTACAGGTGCAACTGCACAATATTTAGGTCTTGAATCAGAAGCTGCTTTCATGGGTCAAGGCGTGAGTGCATGTGCAACATGTGACGGCTTCTTCTACAAAAACCAAAAAGTTATGGTTGTCGGCGGCGGTAATACTGCTGTGGAAGAAGCGCTGTATCTTTCAAACATTGCTTCTCATGTCACTCTTGTACACCGTCGCGACACTTTACGATCAGAGAAAATTCTGCAAGATCATCTTTTTGCAAAAGAAAAAGAAGGTAAAATCAGCATCATCTGGAATCACCAAGTGGATGAAGTGATTGGCGATAACACCGGTGTGACTTCTGTACGTATTAAATCTACGCAAGATGATTCAACTCAAAATGTTGATGTCACTGGTATGTTTGTGGCTATTGGTCACAAACCAAACAGCGGTATTTTTGAAGGCCAATTAAACTTACGTGACGGCTACATCCAAGTTCAAAGTGGCACAGCGGGTAACGCAACACAAACGTCTATTCCGGGTGTATTTGCTGCGGGTGATATTGCCGATAGTATCTACCGTCAAGCGATTACTTCTGCAGGTTCAGGCTGTATGGCTGCACTCGATGCTGAAAAATACCTTGATGCACTCGGCGAATAATCTTTTGCTTCATTCATTTGCTTAGCTAAATAGTTTTAAAAATTAGTCGACCTGATGGTCGGCTTTTTTATGTATGATAAATATCCGTGTACCTCAATAAGAAGCTTGGCATGCCGATACTCCCTCCTTCTGAATTTACTTTCCCCGATCCAGTTGAATGCGATCCCGAAGGTGAAGGCTTAATTTGCATCGGTGCTGACCTCTCCCCTTCCACACTGTTTGAAGCCTATAGTCACGGTCTTTTCCCATGGTTCAGTGAAGGTGATCCGATTTGTTGGTGGTGTCCTGAACCCCGCTGCATTATTCAACCGCAGGACTATCATCCGAGCAAATCGTTATTACGCAGCATGAAAAAAATGGACTATAAGATCACCATTAATCATGCGTTTGAAACTGTGATTCGCTCATGTTCACTGCCGCGTAGTTATGCCAATGAAACATGGATTTCAGAAGATATTATTCAGGGATATTCTGCGCTGTTTGACGCAGGCTATGCTTATAGCATTGAAGTTTGGGAAAACGAGATCGTTGTCGGTGGCCTCTATGGCGTTAATATTGGTCATGGCTGCTTTGGCGAGTCTATGTTTAGTACACGAACAGATGTCTCTAAAATGGCGTTTTACACCTTAATGCTCATCGGGCAAGAGAATCAACTACCATGGATTGATTGCCAATTGGTCAACGATCACCTCTTAAGCTTAGGTGCGAGTACACTTTCTCGCCAACAATACCTTAATTCGTTACAAGATGTTGTTAAACAACCCTCTATCGATTGGAAAAAGTATCAGGACAGTGTATTTTCAAGTAAAACAATAGCGCAATGGGCAAGTCTCAGCGCATGACAATAAAAGAGGGATATTACGATGAATTCCTATCAACCGAAGTCCCTGTTGAACGAATTACAGTACTACATCACACCTCCGCATAATTGTAGCTACTTAGAAAATAAATCTGCCCGGATGGTCTTTCTTGATCCTGTCCATCGTATTGATGTGGTCACGTTATCTGAACTTTCCCGCATGGGTTTTCGTCGTAGTGGGGATTTTGTCTACCGCCCTGAATGTCATCTTTGTCGCCAATGTCTGTCCTCACGTGTGCCTGTGCATGAATTTCAAATGAACAGCGTGCAAAAAAAAGCGTGGAAACGGAATCAAGATTTAACGGTGAAAATTAGCCGCCCTCAAGATGCCGATGCAAAGCATTATGCCCTGTACGAACGCTATATCAATGAACGGCATGCTGATGGTGATATGTACCCACCTAGCCAAGATCAATTTGAAAAATTTTTAATCAATAGCTGCACTGACAGTTTCTTTTTAGAGCTGTGGTTGGATGAGCAACTGATCAGTGTATCTACCTGTGATCCACTTGATGATGGTATTTCAGCGGTATATACCTTTTTTGATCCTGATGAAAGCCGTCGCTCCCTAGGGACTTTTGCCATTCTGAAACAAATCGAGCATGCACAAAAACTTGGACTGCAATATGTCTACTTGGGCTATTGGGTGCCCGATTCGCAAAAAATGAATTATAAATCTCAGTACATTCCACTGGAACTTCTGCTTGATGGACAATGGCGTCGACTCAACCGACCACTGACCCAAGAAGAAATCAGCCAACTGGGGGATTCCCTGATGACCACCCTACCTTCCGGTTGGAACAATCCTATTATTAAATAAACGGGATCAAACAAAAGATATTCAATAAAAAAGCATCCGTTTATTCACGAATGCTTTCTTTAAATCTGATTATGCTTCACCGCTTTTATTTAAATAAAGCTGCAAAATCATCACCACAAGTCTTCACCATAATAATGGCGTGCTCACGAGTTCCATCGGCATTTGGATAATAATTCTTTCGCAAATCGATTTGATGAAAATCCGCTTTTTCATATAAACGGATCGCTGGTTGATTACCTTCTCGCACTTCTAAGAAGATTTGAATGGGGTTATTTTTGAGTAAGGCAATAGATTCATCGAGTAATTGAAAACCTAATCCTTTGCCTTGCTGGCTCGGATCGATCGCCATTAACAATAAATTTGCTTCATCTAAAACGGGTTGTAAAATGCAAAAACCTACAACTTTTCCTTGTCGCTCAATCACCGTACTTTGATAGGCAGCAATCGATTCTTGAAATTGTTTTATGGTCCAAGGATGGCTTTGTACGCGGCGCTCGATATCGTAAACCTGCTGGACATCAGCGTCTTGCATCAAACGAATCATCTTCGTTTATCTTTCTATAGCTAGGGTATGCGCATTATAAAAAGTTTGTCTATAAAGTTGAATAAAAAAAAGAGCGATTTACATCGCCCTTCTGAAAAAGTCACCACAGCGCTGTGATTAGAGACCCAAATATGCTTTCCACGTTTTTAACAAACCAGAAGTATCTAAATCATTCGGGTGAAAACCTGGTTTAAAATACATCAGCATTTCTTTACGCATACCAGTGATGATGCCTTTTGAAGGGCTATAACCATAGGTATAAATATCTTTTAATGCTTCAAAATTAAGCTTGTTATCTTCTTTTAATAAACGAGCGACAAAATAACTTTGTACGAAGAATAAAGTCACCATTGCGCCAATCAATGAACCTGTACGGAGTACGTAGGCCTTTATTCCCTGACCAAAGACACCTTCAAATACATCATAAGCTACGGCTTTATGCTCATTTTCTTCAATCGCATGCCATAACCACATATTTTTCATGGTTTCATCAGTCATTAAGGCTTGAATATGTGGGTTTACCAATAACTGTGAAGCAATCGTTGCAGTGAAATGCTCAAGTGCCGTAGTTGCAGTAAGATCCACCATTTCTTGAGTAATACCAACAGGTTTACCAATACGTGCAAAGACTTTACGTACACCTTGGATAACACGACCCGTTGCCTTATCAAGTGTTTCGACATCATGACCGTATTTTTGTGCAGAAGCATTAAAACCCTCATGCTCTTGCGTATGCATTGCTTCTTGACCAATGAAAGCACTAATTTCTTTTTGTAGGGCTTCATTATTTGTGATCGCGGGGTGTTTACGTACTGCACGCACACTATCAATAAAGAACATTTCACCCGCGGGAAATAAAGCAGACAATGCGGTCATAAAATGTGTCAAACCTGCTGAGCCATTCATCCAGTACTCTGGTACCGCATCAAAATCAAAATTCATGCGACGTACAGGGAAACTTGCACCTGCTCGATTAGTAATCTTTACTTTAGCGTTCATGCCTAACTCCTTTTTGAGTTATGAAATACTCAAACTTTTATTGGTTTTCTTGAGTTCATATTACGGTTTTATTGACGCGTAATTATTTCAGTTAAGGACAGTGAATTATCACTAAAGGACAGCTTTAAAAAATATTGTCAGACAATTTCCCTATCACATTGAATAAGCATAAAAAAAGCGCCTCAAAGAGGCGCTTTTTTACACACATTTAGTGATTATGCAGTTACTTTAGAAACTACACCCGCACCAACTGTACGACCACCTTCACGGATCGCGAAGCGTAAGCCAGCGTCCATTGCGATTGGGTGGATTAATTCTACTGACATTTCTACGTTGTCACCAGGCATAACCATTTCAACGCCTTCTTTAAGCGAGATCGCACCAGTTACGTCAGTTGTACGGAAGTAGAACTGTGGACGGTAACCGTTAAGGAATGGAGTATGACGACCACCTTCGTCTTTAGAAAGTACGTATACTTCTGCGTCGAATTTAGTATGCGGTTTGATTGTACCTGGTTTAGCAAGTACTTGACCACGTTGAACGTCTTCACGTTTAGTACCACGTAGAAGAACACCACAGTTCTCGCCCGCACGACCTTCGTCAAGAAGTTTACGGAACATTTCTACGCCAGTTACAGTTGTTTTAACTGTATCTTTAATACCAACGATTTCAACTTCTTCGCCTACTTTCACGATACCAGTTTCAACACGGCCAGTTACTACTGTACCACGACCTGAAATTGAGAATACGTCTTCGATTGGCATAAGGAATGCTTGGTCGATAGCACGTTCTGGTTCTGGGATGTAAGAGTCAAGAGCTTCAACAAGAGCAACTACAGCATCTTCGCCGTATTGACCAGCTTCACCATTAAGCGCTGCAAGAGCAGAACCACGGATTACTGGAGTGTCGTCGCCTGGGAAGTCATAAGTAGAAAGAAGTTCACGAACTTCCATTTCTACTAGTTCAATTAGCTCTTCATCATCAACGATGTCACATTTGTTCAAGAACACAACGATGTAAGGTACACCTACCTGACGAGAAAGCAGGATGTGTTCACGAGTTTGTGGCATAGGACCATCAGTCGCTGAACAAACCAGGATCGCACCGTCCATCTGAGCCGCACCAGTGATCATGTTTTTAACATAATCGGCGTGACCTGGACAGTCTACGTGAGCGTAGTGACGGATTGGAGAATCGTATTCTACGTGTGAAGTATTAATTGTAATACCACGTGCTTTTTCTTCTGGTGCAGAGTCGATTGCAGCGTAATCTTTCGCTTCACCACCGAATTTTTTTGCACATACAGTTGCAATTGCAGCTGTTAAAGTAGTTTTACCGTGGTCGACGTGACCAATTGTACCCACGTTAACGTGTGGCTTATTACGTTCGAACTTAGCCTTAGCCATGAGATCTTCCTTTTTAAACTACTCATGCAGGGATACTGCATGAGCATTTGGTTTTTAACTATGAATTAGTTTGGGCTTATAGTAATCGAAAGATTACTCGTCGTCACCTTTTTTACCGCCAGATTGGAACTTAGCGATGATGCCTTCAGCCACGTTACGTGGTGTTTCAGCGTATTTAGCGAATTCCATAGAATAAGTCGCACGACCTTGAGACATAGAACGCATTTGAGTCGCGTAACCAAACATCTCAGCAAGTGGAACTTCAGCACGGATTGCTTTAGTACCGCCAGGAAGATCGTCCATACCTTGAACCATACCACGACGACGGTTTAAGTCACCCATGATATCGCCCATGTAGTCTTCTGGAGTTTCTACTTCAACTTTCATGATTGGTTCAAGAAGAACAGGATCTGCTTTCATGAAACCGTCACGGAAGGCATAAGAACCCGCCATTTTGAACGATAATTCGTCAGAGTCGACATCATGGTAAGAACCATCGAACAATGTCGCTTTGATGCCAACAACTGGGTAACCAGCAAGGACACCATTCTTCATACGTTCTTGGATACCTTTGTCTACTGCACCGAAGAATTCTTTAGGTACTACACCACCAACAACTTCTTCAGCGAACTCGTAGTCTTTACCAGCATCTTCAGCAAGTGGTTCTAAGCGTACGTATACGTGACCGAATTTACCTTTACCACCTGTTTGACGAACGAATTTACCTTCTTGTTCAATCGTTTTCTTAATCGTTTCACGGTAAGCAACCATTGGTTTACCAATGTTTGCTTCAACGTTGAATTCACGTTTCATACGGTCAACAATAATGTCAAGGTGAAGCTCACCCATACCAGCAATGATAGTCTGACCAGATTCTTCGTCTGTGAATACGCGGAACGATGGATCTTCTTTCGCTAAACGGCCAAGCGCAACTGACATTTTTTCTTGGTCAGCTTTAGTCTTAGGTTCAACAGCCAATTGAATTACTGGCTCTGGGAATTCCATACGCTCAAGTGTAATGATGTTGTTTTCGTCACACAGTGTATCACCCGTAGTTGTGTCTTTAAGACCTACACACGCCGCGATGTCGCCTGCACGAATTTCTTCGATGTCATGACGGTCATTTGCGTGCATCTGTACGATACGGCCAACACGTTCACGTTTCATTTTTACTGGGTTATAACACGGGCTACCCGCTTTAAGAACACCAGAGTAAACACGTACGAATGTCAAGTTACCTACGAATTTGTCGTTCATGATTTTGAACGCAAGAGCAGAGAACGGAGCATCGTCAGACGCTTCACGAGAACCTTCGGTTTCGTCTTTGTCGTCTAAGATACCTTTAATTGCTTCAACGTCAGTTGGCGCTGGCAAGAACTCAATAACAGCATCCAACATACGTTGAACACCTTTGTTTTTGAACGCCGAACCACACATCATTGGTTGGATTTCACCAGCCAAAGTACGTTGACGAAGACCAGCTACGATTTCTTCTTTAGAAAGATCGCCTTCTTCCAGGTATTTGTCCATGAGTTCTTCTGATGCTTCAGCAGCAGCTTCAACCATGTTTGTACGCCATTCTTCAGCTGTATCTTGCAGATCAGCAGGAATGTCGCCGTATTCAAACTTCATACCTTGAGAAGCTTCATCCCAGATGATTGACTTCATTTCGATTAAGTCAACAACACCTGTGAATGTATCTTCCGCGCCCACTGGAACAACGATTGGCACTGGGTTCGCACCAAGACGTGTTTTCATTTGCTCAACAACGCGGAAGAAGTTCGCACCAGTACGGTCCATTTTATTTACGAACGCAATACGAGGCACTTTATATTTGTTCGCCTGACGCCATACAGTTTCAGACTGAGGCTGTACACCACCCACAGCACAGTAAACCATACACGCACCGTCAAGAACACGCATAGAACGCTCAACTTCAATTGTGAAGTCAACGTGTCCCGGGGTGTCAATTACGTTAATACGGTGTTGGTCGAACTGGTTAGCCATACCTTTCCAGAAGCATGTTACAGCTGCTGAAGTAATGGTAATACCACGTTCCTGCTCTTGTTCCATCCAGTCAGTTGTTGCTGAACCTTCGTGAGTTTCACCTAGTTTGTGGCTCTCACCTGTGTAGAACAAAATACGTTCAGAAGTGGTTGTTTTACCTGCGTCAATGTGCGCAGAGATACCAATGTTACGGTAACGAGAAATTGGGGTTTGACGTGCCATGATTTCTAGCATTCCTAAATTTTGTTGTTTAAAACAGGACGCTTTAAGCTGCATAGCAACTTAAAGCGATTCGATGACAAAACAGTGACAACTGATTTATCACCCTCCTGAATAGGGGCTGTTTTATCCGCTTAGAAACGGTAATGAGAGAAGGCTTTGTTGGCTTCAGCCATACGATGCACATCTTCACGTTTTTTGATCGCTGCGCCTTTACCTTCAGCTGCATCAAGCAACTCACCAGCAAGACGTAAAGCCATAGTTTTTTCAGAACGCTTAGCAGCAGCATCTACTAACCAACGCATAGCCAAGGCAGTACGACGGGATGGGCGTACTTCCATAGGCACTTGGTATGTAGCACCACCAACACGGCGTGCTTTTACTTCGACCATAGGACGAACTTTTTCAAGAGTAGTCTCGAAAAATTCAACTGGGTCTACTTTAGATTTTTCTTGAACGCGGTCTAAAGCACCGTAAACGATACTTTCAGCAATAGATTTTTTACCATCTTGCATTACGTGGTTCATGAATTTAGCGATTGTTTGGCTGCTGAACTTAGGATCCGGAAGGATTTCACGGGCAGCAACTACGCGACGTCTTGGCATTTTAATACACCTAATAAATATGACACTTCAGGTTACTCCAGCAGGTGCACAAAGTGTCATGTGCTTTCGCTGGCCTTACTATACGTCGCTTGGAATTTTCACAAAAAATGCAGAAATCAGACAAGCGAGACGATAAAGGATTGCAGTTCTAACGAACTAAGAAGCCAATCTTTTCAGATTATTTCTTAGGACGTTTAGCACCGTATTTAGAACGAGACTGGTTACGATCTTTAACACCAGCACAGTCTAAAGAACCACGAACGGTATGGTAACGTACACCTGGTAAATCTTTAACACGACCACCACGGATAAGAACAACACTGTGCTCTTGTAGGTTATGGCCTTCACCACCGATGTAGCTAGAAACTTCAAAACCTGAAGTTAAGCGAACACGGCAAACTTTACGCATTGCTGAGTTAGGTTTTTTAGGTGTAGTTGTGTAAACACGTGTACAAACACCACGACGTTGTGGACAAGCCTTCAACGCAGGAACTTTAGATTTTTCAACTAAAGTTGTACGACCCTTACGGATCAACTGATTTGTTGTTGCCATTTGGCAATTCTCCCGTTAATAAAAAGCCCCAAAAAATACTACTTTTTGAGGGCATGCAATTGTAAGCGAAGACTTAAAATTGGTCAACAATATACGATCATCGAAAACATTTATTCATCATGAGTTGCGCAATTTTTCACCCACAAATAAATAGTTTATTTTTCAGAAGAATCTGCTGATTTTTTTGTAACTTTATCTACGGCTGCTGTTTTGGCTTTACGCGGCTTAGTTTTGGGTGCAGCTTTTTCCACTGGGACATCCTCCTGCTGTACAGATTCCAACACCTCAAACTCATCTTTTTCAGCTAAAGCAGGTTTTTGCGCAGCCCCGAGTGCATGAGGCTCAACAACTTTCTCCGCAAGTGCCTCCAAACCTTCTGAGACTTTTTGTTCCTGCTCTACTTCCACTTCGGCTGCATCAGAGTTTTTAACTTGTGCTTTTTTGATGACTTTTACTGCGCGGATACTCTCATGACCTGCAACATCTATGGTCTGATCTAGTACCGGCTCAGCCAAATCAATATCTTTCGCCTTAATACCTTCTAGTAATTTAGGTGTTGCTTGAGCAAGCAACTCAAGAGAACGCTCATAGGCATGTAAAGGTGACAAGCTAATATCCTGATGCTGCAAAATATATTGGCGCGCATTAGAAAAGACTTGCTGTGCCTTCTGATTCACTTCATCCACTAAACGGCGACTATACACTACACTTACACCAACACTCGCCACAGGAGATAATCGTGATAGCTGATTTAACAATGAAACTTTTGGCATTTGATTGAGCCATGCCCACTTAAACTGACCATTTTCATCTAGTACATATTTTTTCAATGCTGCTGCATCAGTATCTGAACCCACCAATTGCTGCAATTGATGTAAATCACTATTTTGTAGCGTACTACTCAGAGCTTTTATTGCCATAAGCAAAGTTTGTTTTTCTGCAATTAAACTCAAGTCGACCTGTTTAAAAATAAACTGAACAATATCTTGGTCACTTTCTTTGCTTAAGTCGAAACCATAAGAACGTCCAACTTGATAAATCACTCGCAGAGTCATAATCAGTGAAGCAGGGATATCAATACTTGAACCAATGACACCTGTCGCACCTGTTAAAGCCCCTTGAATCGAAGCAATCCATTTATTTTGCTCACCCAGAGCCTGACTAATACGACGCGAACGATCGACATCTTGTGTCAACTCTTCTAAATCACGTACCCCAGCTTCATCCAGTACAGCATCTACAGATGAAATATCCGAACTAAAATGATTAAGTCGCTCAAATAAATAATCAGAAATTTTGTCACTAAATTGAGGAGCAACAAAATTAGCCACATTATTTACAGTATTAAAATGTCGACCGAATAATTGTCTAGAAACATTTGGAACGTGTTCACGTAAGATTTGCTGAGGATTATCATATTTTTTTACATCAAATACGCCCGCTTGCCTTGACTGACCCTCCAAGGTTTGACCATTTTTTTGAGGTTGAATGACCTTAGTTACGGATTCGGGTGCGACATGATTAATGATGGACACCCCAGTAGAACTGAGCTTTTTAGCCACTCCAAAGGCGTTTGAGAGTAGACCTGCCGTTGGTTTATTATTCGTTTTCACCATTCCCTACCTCATTAAAACTATTCTTGAAATTATTGATAAATACTAGGTGTAGTCAAACTTTATCACAACTTGAATATGTATCTTTAAGTTAAGTTTTTTGCTGCAAAGTTGCAAATTAGCTCAGTCAACAATAGGCATAGGATTTGCCATAAGAATTCAAAAAGCTTTCTGCTATCATTATTCCAATCAAAATATATGAGTTCGCCTATTTAGAAAGTTTCCTTCGTATACTTTCTATAGCTTGCTCACACACTACCTATAAAGGATCTGTAGATGAAACGTGTTGTAATCACTGGTATGGGCATCAAC
Organism: Acinetobacter sp. YH12076; assembly: GCF_013419525.1. Classification (NCBI taxonomy): domain Bacteria; kingdom Pseudomonadati; phylum Pseudomonadota; class Gammaproteobacteria; order Moraxellales; family Moraxellaceae; genus Acinetobacter; species Acinetobacter sp. YH12076. The sequence goes on from NZ_VOZY01000001.1 coordinate 261,853, forward strand.
TCATGCATTGGTAATACATTAGAAGATGTCACTCATTCTTTGCAAAACGGGATTTCTGGAACACGTTTCAACCCAAGTTATGCTGAACTTAATTTTAAAAGTCATGTCAGTGCGGCTGCAGAACAAAACTTTGACGGTATTGACCGCCGTTTAAAACGCTTTATGGGCGTATGCGCAATGTATGCATACAACTCAGCTTTGGCTGCGGTAGAAAATGCAGGCTTAACAGCAGAACAAATCGGTGGTAATCCACGTTACGGTATTGCGGGTGGGTCAGGTGGTGGTTCAACTGCATCTGTTGTTGAAATGAAAGAACTTCTAGACACCAAAGGTGCACGTAAAGTTGGTCCATTCTTTGTACCACGTAATATGACCAACACCATTACTGCAAACGTGGGTGTTGCATTTAAAATGCAAGGTATTGCACACACCATTACTAGCGCATGTGCAACATCTGCAGATGCCATTGGTTATGCATACAATTTGATTCAATTAGGCAAACAAGACTTAATGCTTGCTGGTGGTGGTGAAGAAGACCATTGGTCACAAAGTCTTTTATTTGATGCAATGGGTGCACTTTGTTCAAAATACAATGACACTCCTGAAACTGCTTCCCGCCCTTACTCTGCTGACCGTGACGGTTTCGTGATCGCAGGCGGTGGTGGCTTCGTTGTACTAGAGTCACTTGAACATGCTCAAGCACGTGGTGCAAACATTTTGGCTGAAGTTGTCGGCTATGCAGCAAATTCTGACGGCGCAGACATGGTTGCACCATCGGGCGAAGGTGCGACGCGTTGTATCCTTATGGCTTTAGAAGAAGCTAAACAACATGGTGTGCATACCATCGACTATGTTAATACACACGGTACATCTACTCCGGCAGGCGATGTCACTGAACTTAAAGCGATGGAGCGTGCCTTCGGTGAAGGGCAAGTTCCTCCGCTCAGCTCGACCAAATCGATGACCGGTCACAGTCTGGGTGCTGCAGGTGTACAAGAAGCGATTTACTCTATTTTAATGATGCAAAATGACTTTATAGCACCAAATATCAACGTGACTGAACTTGACGAAGGTGCAAAACCTTTTGATATCGTACTTGAAAAACGTGATGCAAAATTGAATACTGTGATGAGTAACAGTTTTGGTTTTGGCGGTGTAAACGCTTGCCTCGTTTTCAAAAAATGGGAAGCATAATATAAAGTTTGCTGCTTTGGCGCTTCGGTGCCAAAGCACATACCCACCGCCCTTTTAAGGGTTAATATATGGATGCTCCATCAGATGCTTTCCTCTGGGTAAAAGCATTGCATATCATCGCAGTTGTTTGCTGGTTCGCAGCGCTATTCTATCTCCCTCGCCTTTATGTCTACCACGCCATGAGTGATGATGCTACGAGTCATCAGCGCTTTCAAATCATGGAACGCAAGCTATATCGCGGCATTATGTGGCCTGCAATGATTGCTACACTGATCACGGCGCACTTCCTCGTCGATTGGGGTGATGCAACACGACACTACCATGAAGCGCTTTGGTTCTATTTAAAAGTTGGATTGGTTGGACTATTGGTGATTTATCATTTTGTTTGTGGTTATTACCGTAAAAAGCTTATCGAAAATGCACATTATAAGTCGCATAAATTCTGGCGTTATTTTAATGAAATGCCAACTTTGATTTTATTTGCGGTGGTTATTTTAGTTGTGGTGAAGCCAAGCTTCTAAGCCAAATACACAAAGCCTCGAAAATTCGGGGCTTTTATTTATTTGTTACTATCCATTATTGCTTCTCGAGAAATAAAATCCTCTCGCTTACCCAATCAATCTCACATTGCATTGCATCAAAATGACTTTCTCGACCATACTGCTCCTCATCTGCAATACACGCCTGCTCTTTTAAATGCAGCCAATGACACTATGACTCTCGCAAAGCTTTTGCCTTAATCGCAGATAATGAATGGATTTTTACCTGATAAATCTGATTCAGTTTTTGATCCACCTGCTCAAATTCTTCCATATAACAAGCCAATCTCGTTATGCTGAGTACTATCTGAAATACATTTAGTTTGATATTCACCCGCATAAACAAAACCGCAAGATAAAATACCCAAAACAGAAAAACATCCGAAAATACCTTTTAATAATCGCATAAACCCCTGCTTAATTTAGTTTTCATTATTCTATTCAACAGCCTTGCATCTTATGCCACTCACACCATGACAAAGCAAATTTATTCACCCCAAAGCTCAAAATAAAATACCAAAACAACACCTTACCGTAATATTCTCTTTGTATAATTTCAATATTTCCCAGTCTCTTATATCTTTAAATTTCATGCTCAATAAAGTGTTATCCAATCTTAGCCTGCAAGGCATTAAAATTGACACCCATCTCTACACATCACGGCTTTACCCCGGTCAAAGCCTGTAAGGCCAAATTAATTTCCAAGGCGCATCCAGCAATAAAAATATTAATGGCATTTACCTGCAGCTGATGACGCAAGCAGAAGTCGAATCTGGTGACCATGAACATAAGCAAGAGCTTTGTATTGCACAATGGCATATAAGCGGCGCATTTCAATTCCTAGCAAACCAGTCACATCAATTGCCATTCAACATCCAGCTACCCTTTGAACCCCAGTGACACAGTTACAGTGCGCACGAAACAGCACACATGTTTGGCTGCATACACACTTAGATGTCGATTGGGGCTTAGATGCCAGTGATCGTGATTATATCCAAACCTATCTAACACCTCTCATGCAAGGCATTATTCAAGCAATGCGGTTATATCCTCTGCTCAGCAGATGTTGAACGCGGACAATTTAATGGCGGGCATTTTCGCTCTACTCTAAGTTACTACCAAGAGTTAGAGTTCCGCCAACAGCAATGAGGGGGGGCTGGAATTAATAAAGTTTAGATTTCTTTTGTCACAGAAGCACAGCAAACACACATTCTGTTTGAAATAGACCGCAAAATGCGTAAAGACGGTTACCGCACACTAAGCTTACCGCACCAGCAAATTAACCCTGCATGTTTACTTAGTGAAATACAACGTTTACTGCGTTAACTTTAAAAAAGCAAAACAAAAAAAAAGCCATCACAAGATGGCTTTTTTTACTGTAAACACAAATATTTATGCAGGAATACGCAGCACTTGCCCTGGGAAAATGTCATCGGCATTTTTTAACAAAGGACGGTTTGCTTCAAAAATTTTATTGTATTGATTTGCATCACCATAAAATTCTTTAGAGATTTTAGACAGGTTATCCCCCGACTTAACAGTATAGAACTTACTTTCAGGCTCAGGACTCGTCACTGTTAACTGATCATCCACTTGCGCCACATGATCAATATTCCCTACTGCCAAGATAATCTTTTCACGATCTGCTTGGCTTTGTACCTGACCTTTCACTGTCGCTAGATCTGAAGTACCGTTATAACTCACAGACAAACCAGTTACAGGCAAGCCCAGTGCTTTGATATGACCCAATAACTTATTGGCAATTTCTTGTGCAGATGGTTCAGAAGGTGTTGCTGGCGCTGCTTGAGGTTCCGCAGGCGCTGTATTTTTTTTACCAATACCTTTTACAAAATCAAAAAGACCCATATTTTTCTCCGTTGTTTTTACTGTTTTAAATCATTTAACTATTGTTCAAACTCTATTCTTATAGCTAAAAAATAACCGCTTTTGAGTTGTTGTTGGTGACAGAAACGTAAGCTAATGTAAAAACAAAATATTCGGCATAAAAAAGCCACCGAATGGTGGCTTTTTAAATCAGCATCGCTGAAATCTAAAATTAACCTAGTTTCTTAGAAACGTAGTCAATTGCAGATTGTACAGTAGTGATTTCGTTTGAATCTTCATCAGGAATAGTGATGTCGAAATCGTTTTCGAAAGACATAACTAATTCAACTAGGTCTAGAGAGTCTGCACCTAAGTCATCCATGAAAGAAGCTTCGTTTTTGATCTCGTCTGCTTTAAGACCAAGTTGTTCAGCTACTGCTTGTTTTACGCGTTGTTCGATATCGCTCACAGGAATTCTCCTCATTGCTTGTGGCGTTTTTAATGCCGTTAGTTTAATTGAATCTAAATCGTTTTGAAAGTTTATACTTGAGCGCTTAGCTCATGTATAAACCACCATTTACATGTAATACAGTTCCGGTAATGTAACTTGCCTTTTCAGAAGCAAGAAAACTTACGGCATTTGCGATATCTTGCGGCTCACCTAAACGGTTTAAGGCCACTTGATCACTCATCTTTTTACGAATTTCTTCGCTTAACTGTTCTGTCATTTCTGTTGCAATAAAGCCCGGAGCCACTGCATTTACAGTGATTTGGCGGCTTCCCATCTCTTTTGCAAGGCTGCGACCAAAGGCCTCAATCCCTGCTTTTGCAGCAGAATAGTTTGCTTGTCCTGGGTTAGCAAAATGTGCAACCACAGAACTAATATTAATAATTCGGCCAAAACGTGCTTTGGTCATACCCTTTAAAACACGTTTAGAAAGTCGATAAACGGCTTTCAAATGAATGTTGAGAATGTCATCCCAATCATCTTCTGACATACGAAGTAACAAATTATCTTTGGTAATACCAGCATTGTTCACTAAAACCAATACTGAACCAAAGTTTTGCTCAATGTCTGATACCAATGCATCAATTGCAGTTGCATCACGTACATCTAGAACTTTACCCGCACCATTTTCAGCAAAAGCAGCAGATAATTTTTCCGCACCCGCTTCTGAAGTTGCAGTACCTACAACAAAATAACCGTCTTGAATCAATTGCTGAGCAATTGCTGCTCCAATCCCTCGGCTCGCACCTGTTACTAAAGCAACTTTGCGTTCTTGTGTCATGCAATTTTCCCTTCTGCCACTAAAATGGCATTCAGTGCATCTTCCATACGACCTTTCGTGTCGAGTGGGAATGCTTTTTCAATATTTGGCAAACGTTTTGCGAGATTCGCAAGGACATTACCCGGACCACATTCAGCAATGTACTGAATACCTTGGTCTTGCAAATACTGCATGGTCTTTGTCCACTGTACAGATTGGTATAACTGTGCAGTTAACGCCTGACGTAATTGCGCTACATCAGTCGCGATTTCAGCGCCTACATTTTGTATTACAGGTATAGTAGGCAGCTCAATGGCAGTTTGTTCCAATGCTGTCGCAAACTGTTCAGCAGCAGGTTTCATCAATGCACAATGCGATGGCACAGAAACCGGAAGTGCGATTGCCTTACCGCCATTTTCTTTAGCAGCAGCCATAACCGCTTCAACCATGGCTTTATCGCCCGCAATGACAACTTGACCTTGTGCATTGTAGTTTGCAGCATCTACTGAACCTGGGCCTTCTGCTTGAGCACAAAGTTCAATGACTTTTGCATCATCTAGACCCAAAATTGCCGCCATTGCACCTTGACCTTCAGGTACAGCACTTTGCATTAACTGACCACGTAGATTCACCAATTTAACGGCATCACCTAGGCTCATCGCACCTGCAGCAACCAAGGCGCTGTATTCACCTAATGAGTGACCTGCAAGGTATTTCGGTGCAACACCACCTAACTCTAACCACACACGCCATAAAGCAATACTGGCAGTCAGGAGTACAGGTTGAGTAAATTCTGTTTGGTTTAACCCTTCACCACTTTGAGCAATTTGCCAAAGATCAAAACCAACTGCTTCTGATGCTTCTGCAAATGTTGCTTGCACACTACTAAACTGTTCTGCAAGTTCAGCGAGCATGCCGACTTTCTGTGACCCTTGACCCGGGAACACGAATGCAGTTTTAGTAGCTTGAGCTGCTTGCTCGAGTTGTTTAGCAGACATAAAAAAATCCTTTATCAAGACTGGTGAATTTATGCTATTTGGACATTTATTCAACACAATCCCATGTAAGCTTGTTTCAGGGACGGAAATTTAACACTTAATTTTTGTCTTGGTAATTGCCAAATGCAACAAAAAATCGGTACAAAAAAAGGGAGCTTAACGCTCCCATTTTTTCTACTAAGCTTGACGCTTAATACATCACCAATTATTCAGCAGATGCTTTAGCGAATAATTGACGACCACGGTAGATACCATCTTTAGATACGTGGTGACGACGGTGAGTCTCGCCAGTAGCTTGGTCTACAGTTAATGCATTCTCGGTTAAAGCGTCATGTGAACGGCGCATGTCACGGCGAGAGCGACTTTTACGGTTTTGCTGAACGGCCATGATGGCTCCTTACAAAGATCGAAAAAATGGATCAGAACAAATTCGATTGTCTTATACTCAAGAGTATAACACAAAAATTAGTTAAGTTTACCCTTCAAACCTGCCAAAACATCAAACGGGTTGTCCCGTTTTTCTTCAACAAGCTCTTCAGCGGCAGGTTGATGCTTATGTTCACAAGCGTCGTGCTTAGGTGACAAAGGCATCAACAATAACAATTCATCCTCTATCAGTGAGAGTAAATCAGCAGTCGCAGGCGCATCATATGAACCTTTGGTTGTTGCTTCACTTTCACCTAAAACGATGAAATCAGCATCCTCATCCAAGCGCTCTATCAGTGACTCGTCATCTACAAGAGCTAGATGAAAACTTGAAACAAGTGGGATCTCAACAGTATCCAGACAACGCTGGCATTCCATTGGAACATTTGTTTCAACATGACCATCTAGCCATACAATGCGATGATAAGCATCCATTGATAGCTTACAGTCTATGTTAATCAATTGATCATCAATTGATCCAACAGCTTCACGAGCAATACGAACAAAGCGAGATAATGGCAGTGTTCCTGACCATTTAAAGCCCTGTTCAGCCCATTTAAACGGCTCAATCTGTGCCGGAAAGGTATTTGCTGACATAATTAAGGCGGCAATTCTACAAATTCATCAGTACTCTGTCAAAGATTAAGATACAATTTTGTACTTATTTAGACAGACCATTTGGGTAACTTAAGTTATGCATCTGTTGCAGCCGCAAACAGAAGTGAATGTTTCATCACTTATGAGCACAATTTCAACGCTTGATTCTGACATTTCAACTGACCAAGTGCAACTCTCGGCTTGGGAGAAACTTTCCACAGAAACAGAACACGTCGATTGGCTCATCTTACACTTTAATCATTGGTTTTCCCACCTGAATGTGTGCTTAGTGAAAGGTGACTGTGAGCCCGAGTACTTTCCTGCCGATTTAAACGGCCCTGCCCGCATTCAATTTGCTCATGGTTATTTCAATAGCGCCTTGCATGAAATTAGTCATTGGACTATTGCTGGCGAGCAACGCCGTTTACTTCCCGATTTAGGCTATTGGTATGCACCAGATGGTCGCAGCAAAGAGCAACAAGCCCTCTTTGAACAAGTGGAGATTAAGCCCCAAGCGATCGAATGGTTATTTGCCAAAGCCTTTGGACGTAAGTTTCGTGTATCACTCGATAACCTCACTGGTGAAGGAGGAGATGGCAGCAGCTTTAAAGATAATGTCTATGCACAATTACAGGCTTATTTTAAGGGCGAAGCCAAACTTCCACGCGATGCTTGGCGCTTTATCCAATGCATTTGTCACTGTACACGTGCTGGCAAAATGTTACAGGCGAATGAATTTCAACGTGAAATGCTTGATTAAATTATACAATTTGACTGCATTTCGCATTGCACAAAGCAAATAGACCGCGACATAATGGCAAGAGCTTTTAATAATAAGAGGAAAACGACATGTTGCATTTAAGAATACATCCGGAAAATCCTCAGCCCCGTTTAATTACGCAGGCCGTTGAACGGATTCGTGCCGGCGATGTGGTGGTTTATCCTACAGATGCCGCCTATGCCATCGGTTGCCAGATTGGGAACAAAAATGCCATGGAACGCATTGCCCAAATTCGTCAGCTCGATGCTAAACATCAATATGCGATTATTTGTGCAGATTTATCTGACATTGCCACGTATGCCAAAGTCGACAATGCCATGTATCGTCTATTGAAAAATAACACCCCTGCTGTCACCACCTTTATTTTGCCTGCGACCAGTGAAGTTCCTCGCCGTTTAATGCATCCTAAAAAGAAAACCATTGGACTGCGTATTCCGAGCAACCCGATTTGCCAATTATTACTCAAAGAACTCGGTGAGCCTTTATTAACATCGACCTTAATTTTACCAGGCCAAAAAGAACCGATTGATGATCCTTACGAAATTGAACTGCAAATCGGCAAACGAATAGATGTATTGATTGATGGCGGTTTAGGTACTTTAAATACCACTAGCGTTGTAAACCTTGCAGGTGAATACCCTGAAGTGATTCGCCGCGGTGTCGGTGATGTCAGTGCCTTTGAATAGCATGTACTGTAAAATGTATGCTGTTACCTATCAGAGGCACAGCATGTAAAGGTCATTTGCTCAAAACGCGGTTAAAGCACCTTTCGATAAAGGAATCGACCTGATGACTTTATTTCAGATTTTACTCAAGCTCCAAAATGCGATAGACCTCAGTGTCTCCGAGCAAAACAATCTTAATCATCTTGCTATATATGCCACTGAGCCTTGGACTTTAGAATCCAAGGCTCAACTAAGGGCAGCATCTGATAAAAATTTAATTTCATCAACATCACCACCTCAGGCTTTTCATTATTTTCTACATACATCAACTGTGAAATCGCTATTTAAACGACGATCCAGTCAAAATCTCTGCTCGCAAGCACAGTGCCAACTCATCATAGAATTTGCACTTGAACAAAGGGTCTTACTAACAGGTTCAAAGCCTTGATCGTGTACTTTTGCTCAAGCGCAATAAAGCTGCATAAATTCTTTTAAGTGAATTTTTTGTTGTCCCTGCTCATCAAAATTATTTGTATTGAGCCAAGCTTCATATGCTTGAGACAACATTGGCCAATCCTGATCTAACATCGCAAACCAAGCGGTATCACGATTACGACCTTTCACTATCACATGTTGACGAAACAACCCTTCAAATTGAAAGCCAAAACGTAAGGCAGCATTTTTCGAAGGCGTGTTCAAGTCATCACACTTCCACTCCACCCGTCGATATCCCGCTGCAAAGCATGCTTTTAACAACAGATAAATAGTTTCTGTTGCTGCGGTTGATTGCTTCATTAAACTTGAAAAATAGACATTGCCAATTTCAATGACAGCATGTGCTGGGCGTACATTAAGCAAAGCAACCCATCCTACAATGGCATCACCAACCTCAATGACATAATGCATCGAACCGGCAAAATGAAAGGATTGCTGAAAATAATCACGCAATTGCTGCATGCTTTGAATTTGAGAATTAGGCAAATACGTCCAACAGCGTTCATCAGGTTCTTGTTGTACTGTCTGCCATAGCCGCTGTAAAAGACTGTCATCAAGCTGATCGGGCAACATCGGAATAAGTCGAACAGATTGCCCCTCTTCGGTTTTACACCTGAACTGGCAAGGTTCAAACTGCGCCAACGTCATCCCTACGGCCTGACCCCATTGATTATATTGTTGTGGCATAGCAAATATTCTTTTAGTCAATTCATTCAAATCATTTCATGCTGGACGCCCATCATCCTGATATCACAGCTTAAATGAGTTCATGGATTGATGAGTGTATTTTTTACAATTAACACAAGATGTGATCGATATCACAGCTTTAAAATTTTACATATGTATAAATAAAGCCTATTCCCTATAAATTTTAAGTTTTTTACCCAATTCAACCGTTCAGTAATTTCTTTAAACGCATTTTTCCATTACACTATTCCCTATAACTTTTGTGCTTTTACTTTCGATGTGAGATCGAAGCGAAAGCTGTCTGCATGCCTTTGAAAATTCGCGTGGCCTATAATTGCAATGAACCAAACTGTCCATAATTCTATGGAAGATGCTCCACACATTCGCGTTTTGGATGAGTGGCAAGAAGCTATTCCAGAAGATTTGTACATTCCACCCGCTGCATTTGAAATTCTATTAGAGCATTTCGAAGGACCACTCGACTTTCTGATTTACCTGATTCAAAAAAATGGCTTCGACTTATTACAAGTCGATATTGCCCCGATTGCATCCCAATATTTGTCCTATATGGATGCAATGAAATCGCTAGATATTGAATTAACCGCAGACTATATGGTGATGGCAGCCCTATTGGCCGATTTAAAATCGCGTCTATTATTGCCAAAACCTAAATCGGCCGCGGCACATGAACAAGATCCTAAACAAGAATTGATTGACCGTTTAGAAACGTATTTGCGCATCAAACAAGCTGCGGAAAGATTAGGTCAAATGTCAGTGTTGGATCGAGATACTTTCGATACCAATGTCAGTTTAGGAACGATTGTCGAAACCAATGATGGCTATGACATTCAATTACTTCGTGATGCCATACTCTGTGTTTTTAATCGACCAGAACCGGTTACCCACCAAATTTTGCAAGAGCCTGTCTTACTCGAAGAACGTATTGCTTATATTGAAACTAAGCTTGAGTCAGGTGAAGTGTTAGATTTTGAAGACTTACTCAAGCCAAGCCAAGGCCGCATGGGTGTTGTCGTGACATTTATGGCCGTGTTGGAACTGACACGCCAACAAAAAGTTCAAATTGTCGCATCAGGTGTAGAAGCACCGCTTGCAATTCAGGGAGCACGTGCATGAACACTGAACTTAAACAAATGACTGCGGTGTCTTCAGAAGATAATCTGCATGAAATTTTGATGCAGCTTGAAGCCATTATTTTTGCCAGTGAAGCGGCGGTGAGTATTGCCCGTTTAAAAGAGGCTTTCCAAGACCGTTTCAGTAAAACCGAATTACGCCAATATTTGCAGCAGCTTTCCATGCTGCAACACGGCAGATCAATTGAACTTGTTGAAACCGCTCAAGGTTTCCGTTTTCAAGTACGTGCAAAATATCGTAATATTATTGCACAGACCTGGCCTGAACGACCAACTCGTTTATCGCCATCCTTGCTCGAAACTCTTTCTGTCATTGCTTACCATCAACCGGTAACCCGCGCAGATATTGAGCAAATCCGTGGGGTGACCAACAATAGTCAAATTTTACGTACGTTATTTGACTGGAACTGGATTAAAGAATCTGGTTTTCGTGAACTCCCAGGACGACCCGCGTTGTTAGTTACAACGCCTCAATTTTTAAATGCTTTTGGTCTAACCTCTTTGGGCCAATTGCCTCCCCTGCAGGATGCCAAGGAAGCTTTTATGGCCCTCGATGCGAATGCACCGAAGTCATAAATAGGTGAACTGTTGATGATAATTTCTAAGGTTATGCTGTCATGAGTGAAAAATTGCAAAAGGTGCTCGCACGCGTTGGTTTGGGTTCTCGCCGTTATATGGAAGAAGTCATTGCCGCTGGTCGTGTGAGCGTAAATGGGCAAGTTGCCCAAGTGGGTGAACGTATTGAACCGGGTGATGAGCTTCGCATCGATGGTCGTAAAGTTCAGTTCCAAATTGAAGACGAAATTCGTCGCCGTGTGTTGATTTACTATAAACCAGAAGGCGAAATTTGTTCACGAAATGACCCTGAAAACCGTCCAACGGTATTTGAACAATTACCTCAAATTACAGGTGATCGTTGGGTGATGGTGGGTCGTCTAGATATCAATTCTACAGGTCTATTGCTGTTCACGAATGACGGTGAACTGGCGAACCGTTTAATGCACCCTTCTAGCGAAATCGAACGTGAATATGCCGTTCGTGTCATGGGTGAAGTTACTCCTCAATTAAAAAACAACATGTTACAAGGCGTTGTTTTAGATGATGGCCCTGCAAAATTTGAGTCATTCTCTGAAATTGGTGGTGACGGTATTAACCGTTGGTATCAAGTGGTCGTAAAAGAAGGTCGTAACCGTGAAGTTCGTCGTATTTTCGAGTCTCAAGGTTTAAAAGTGAGTCGTCTTTTACGTACACGTTATGGTTCAGTAATTCTGCCACGCGAACTGCGTACTGGTCGCTGGATCGAGCTAGATAAACAAGATATCGACAATTTAACCAAGTCAGTTGAACTTAAACCACGTCAAGGTACTGGCCTGTTTGGTATGGCGAAACGTCGTACTGAACGTATGCAAGACAAACCAATGGCAGCACGTCGTGGTGGTTACTTACGCCAACAACGTCGTGACAGTGACGAAAACCAGCCACAACAAAGCAATGGTTATCAAGACAATCGTGGCGAACGTCGTACTGGTCGTACTGAAGGTGGTTTCCAAGGCAATGGATTTAATCGTTCAGAGCGTCGCAACGACGGTTTCAACAATAACCGTAATGATCGCAACAGTGAAAACTTCGGTAACCGTGAACGTCGTAACGACAATTTTGGCAATCGTGAGCGTCGTAATGACTCTGTGCCAAGTCGTGCATTTAGCGGAAACAACAAAGGCTTTAAGAAATTTTAATTTCTTAAGTATAAAAAAACCGCTCATTTGAGCGGTTTTTTTATACCAACACTAAATAAATTGTTCAGTGGTTTGTGGAATCGCACTCAGCAAACGCTTGGTATATTCATGCTGTGGTGATCGATACAGCTCATCCGAGTTTGCAATTTCAACGATATCACCATGGTTCATCACCATGATTTGGTCAGAAATATATTTCACCACAGATAAATCATGTGAAATAAAGATATAGCTCAAACCAAATTCATCTTGTAAATCTTGCAATAAATTCAGAACTTGGGCTTGAACCGAAACATCTAGGGCAGAGACAGACTCATCACAGATCAAAATTTCTGGCTTTAAGGTCAAGCATCGTGCAATGGCAATACGTTGACGCTGACCACCAGAAAACTCATGTGGATAGCGATAAAATGCTTGGGCAGGCAAACTGACACGTTCAAGCAAATCAAACGCCATTTGCTCGCGTTCAGCATCATCCTTCCCTATCTGATGCACTTGCATCGGCTCCATCAAAATTTGCCCCACAGTAAATCGTGGATTGAGCGAAGCATATGGGTTTTGGAAAATGATCTGTATTTTGCGCTGATATTGAGTAAATTCTTTGTCACTCATCGCCAAAATATCATGACCTTCAAACAGCGCCTGACCACCTGTCGCTTCCTGTAGACGCATCAGTAAAAGGCCAATTGTGGTTTTACCTGAGCCAGACTCTCCAACCAACCCGAGCGTTTTACCTTTCGCCAGTTGAAACGAGACACCTTTGACCGCCTGATACTCATCCTTACCAAATAAACCCTTGCGGCTATAGAACGATTTTTTCAGGTCTTTGACATCTAAAATAATCTGTTCATTACCCGTAAGACCACGCGTTCGTTGTCTACGGGTTTCCTCAGATAAATGCACATCCTCAATCAGCTCATCACCATTTTGACGCATAAAATCACTGATCATCGGTAATTTATAAGGACGCTCTGACATCTGTGGACGACACTTAAGCAAAGCTCGAGTGTAGATATCTTTAGGATGATCCAGCACTTCATTGACCAAGCCTTGTTCACGGATTTCTCCATGACGCATAACAATCACCTGATCGGCAATTTCGCTTACCAATGCTAAATCATGCGTAATGAATAGCATCGACATCTCACGTTTCTTTTGCAAGGCTTCAAGTAAATCTAAAATTTGCTTTTGAATCGTCACATCAAGTGCCGTGGTCGGCTCATCGGCAATCAATAACTTCGGCTCACATGCAATCGCCATAGCAATCATGACACGTTGCTGTTGACCACCTGACATTTGGCTAGGATAGGCATCAATTTTCGTTTCAGGAGAAGGAATACCCACTTCCTTCAATAATTCCAAAGTCCGTGCTCTTGCCTGCTTACGTCCCATACCTAGATGAAGTCGTAATACTTCGGCAATTTGATCACCCACCGTAAAGACTGGATTGAGTGACGACATCGGTTCCTGAAAAATCATCGCAATATCTTTACCACAGATATTACGCATTTCTCTTGGAGACAGACTCAGTAAATCCTGCCCTTCAAAAACTATTTTACTACTTGCATCTATACGGCTTTGATCACGTGGCAACAGCCCCATAGTTGCCAACGAGGTCACCGACTTGCCACTGCCAGATTCTCCCACAAGTGCCACAGTTGTATTGGCAGGAATGTCAAAAGATATTCCTTTGACCGTTTCGATATAGCTTTTATCTTCGGCTTTAAAGCTCACTTTCAGGTTTTGAACACTGAGGAGCGTTGGTTTAACAGTTTGATTTTGTTCCGTCATCCTTTACTCCTCCTTATTTCAATTTTGGATCTAATGCATCACGCAATGCATCAGTAAACATCGAAAATGCTGTAACCAAAACCGCCATCGCTACAGATGCTGCGATAAGCTGCCACCATTTACCTAAAATCAATTCACTTTGTGCTTCATTAAGCATACTGCCCCATGACACAACCCCAACAGGAACACCAAATCCCAAGAAGCTCAAAATCACTTCCGACTTAATAAAGGCCACCACTAAAATCGAGATTTGCACCAATGCAATATGACTGACGTTCGGAAAGATATGCACAAAGATGCGTCGGAAATGACTCACCCCTATCGCTTTGGCAGCGAGCACATATTCACGCGAAGTATGTTTCATATACTCTGCACGAATCAGACGATACACCCCCGTCCACCCAGTAAGTCCTAGAATGAGGACAATCGATAAGATCCCCTTTTGCTGTAGTACAGCTGCAATCGCAAGAACCAAGAGCAAATACGGAATCGAGGTAAAAATGTTATAGAACCAGTTTAAAATATCATCGACCCAACCACCGAAATAGCCAGAAATTGCCCCTAAAATTGTCCCAATCACGACAGCAAGTAATGCAGCTACCACGCCAACAATAATAGATGTTTCAGCACCTTTAATGGTTTTTTGCAGGACATCCTGCCCCCATTTATCCGCACCAAACGGTAAAGTTTGTTTTAGCTCGCTTTGTTGATCTAACAAATGGCCACCCAATTGCTGATCAATCGCTTTCATATCTTCTGCTAATGGATCTACAACGCCATAGTAGTCAATTGCATTGGTACCACCTTGCTCAGTCGCAATCTCTGCATTCAGTTCAGCAATTACATCTTTTAAAGGATCAACAGGATTTTCAGGCAATGCCATATCTTCTGCTGATGCTTTGGTTTTGGCTGTTTCATTAAGTTCCGCCCCAATAAAACTTGGAGGTGCATAACTCACAGCCACTTCTTTATTCCAATTGGATGCAACCAAGCCTGTCATCGACAATAGCAACACCACGAAATAACACAGTACAACGAACAACGACACCATCGCTAATTTATCGGCTTTTAGGCGTCGCATCGCCAACTTCCACAAGCCAGTCGATGCAGGTGTTGATGCCGTTGCTTTGGTCTTATTGAATATTCCTAGCATAGGCCACCTACTTCAACTGAACGCGAGGATCGACAAGTTTATAAATCAAATCCGCGATTAAGTTAAAAATCATTGTAGCCGCTGCAACGTAGACCGTAATCGCCTTAATGACAGGGAAGTCACTGCGTTCAACAGCAATAATGACTTCACGACCAATACCCGGAATACCAAAGAATCGTTCAATCAGGAAAGCGCCTATCAGCAGTGCCGGTAGACTCGACATGACATCGGTAATAATTGGAATTGAGGCGTTACGCAGTACATGTACACCTAAAATACGGCTTTCACCCACACCTTTTGCGCGCGCAGTTCGAACATAGTCTTGATTGACTTCATCCAATACAAAACTGCGGTATAAGCGCAAAGTTGGCGCAATACTTACCACCAACATAATTAAGATAGGCAGTAAACCGTATTTAAATAAGTTTTCGCTAAAGTGATCACTCCAGCCTTGAACAGGGAACCAACTCAACTGATATGCAAAAACGTATTGAAAAACAATAATATAAACCAAAATACTGATCGACATACCAATCGTACAAAGCATCATAATCATACGATCGGTTAATGTGCCACGAACTGAAGCCACAGCAAGTGCCAAACCAATTGAAATGATCGTTTGCAAAATGGTTAAAGGAATTAAAATCGTCAGTGACGGTCCTAGACGGGTCAAAATAATATCTGACACCGACTCACCTGTACTCCAACTCATTCCATAATCAAAAGTTAAAATCTGCTTAATGAAAATCCACAATTGGACATAGTAGGGTTGATCAACCCCCAACTGTTGTCGGATGTTTTCAATTTGCTCTGGGTTCGACATTTTGCCTGCTAGAATATATGCAGGGTCTCCACCTACCCAGTTAAATAAGAAGAATATGAGCAGAACAACCCCCAACATCGTTGGGATCATCTGCCATATACGCCGTATGATATATGCCAGCATAAAGTTGTCCTTACTTCACTCGTTGCCCAGTAATTTCATCAAAGAAAGCTTTGTTATCAGGTTTACGATCTAAGAAATCATGCACCAGTTTTTCGGCTTCATATTGACCACCTTGCGATAAGATCGTTTTACGGTAGCGTTGTCCCACTTCAGGGTTATTTAGGTTATCTCCGAAAGCAGACAACATATCGAGTGCCATCACTTCAGACCACATATAGCCATAATAGCCAACTTGGTAACCGCCCATGATATGGTTGAATTGTCCTGGGAATTCAGTGCTTGGGACATAGCCTAAAGCTGTCTCGCCTTCCATTTTCTTCCAGACATCTAAGGGTTTAACACTCAAAGCATCTGATGAGTGAAGTGCCATATCATATTTTGCATACAAGGCTTGACGTGCATAATGCAAACCACGTCCATAGCTATGAACTGCTTTTAATTTATTAATCAGTGCATCATCTACAGGTGGACACGCTGGATTACAGTAATTTGCGAGTGTAGATAAAGTTTCTTTACGACGCGCCCACTCTTCATACATTTGTGAAGGTGCTTCTACAAAGTCACGCTCTACAGAAGTCCCCGATTGAGATGCATAGCGTGTATTGGACAAAATACCGTGTAAGGCATGACCAAACTCATGAACAAAGGTTTCAAGTTCATCACTATTTAAACCTTTACGGTTAAAGTTGGTCACCAAAGCAGAAATCGGTTTACGCTTAGTCAAGGTACTACCACCTTTTACGCCCCAAACAGCCGCATGACCATACTTCCCTTCACGTGGGTATTTATCGATATATAAACCACCAAGCAACTCACCGGTCTTTTTATCTTTTACATCGTAATATTCAACTTCTGACTGCCAAACATCGACTTTCGCAGGCTTAAATTCAATACCATAAAGGTCAGATGAAATGGCAAAAATCCATTCTTGAGATGCTTGGGTTGGGAAATAGTCACGCAATTTTTCTTGATCGATTTGATACTTTTCTTTGCGAAGTTTTTCACTCCAGTAACTCTCACTCCAGCGATTGATTTCAGCTTTTTCGAGTGGAATTTTCAGGCTTTTCGCTTTGAACTCACGTAAAGTCTCAACTTCTTTTTTCTCTAAAGGTGCCACCGTTTGATGAACATCGGCTAAGAACTTATTCACTGTTTCAGGGTCTTTTGCCATACGGTGTTGCAACACCCATTCGGCATAGCTTTTTTTGCCAAAGAGCTGCGCAATTTCATAACGTAAATCCATTGCTTGCTTTAACAATACTAAGTTTTTCTCAGTACCACGACGCGTGAATGCAGTTTGGTAACGCTTACGCGCATCATCGCTTTCTGCTAGTTCCATAAATGGACGGTATTCTGGGTATTCAAAACCGAGCAAATAATTGCCCTTTTCATTTTTCTTTAAGCCCGAAATATAGCTGTCTGGCAAGCCTTTCAACTCCGCCGGTGTAAACTCCAGTTTTTCTTTATTATCTCGTACATTACGCGCATATTCTTGTTCAATTTTTGCTAATTCATCAAAGATAGCTTTCAAACGAGCACGTTTTTCAGGTGTAAATTGTACCCCTGTATTTTCAAAACCATCCAAGATGTCTTGACGCATTTTTTTATCAATTTCGTCATTGGTTTTGAGTTTTTTAATTTGCTCATAAAGTTTTGGATTTTGATAAACCGAAGTTTGAAACTCCATAATTTTAATTTCACAATCTTCCGCAGCCTTACGTAAAACCTCATCAGGATCGACGTTGCTATATAGTCCGATTGGTCCATAAAAATCTTCAAATTTGGCAAAAATTTGATCCCACTCCGCCAAAACAGGTGCTGCTTTTGCATTATTTTTTATCTTTTTTTGCTCAAATGCCGCTAAATCTGTTTTCACTTGCTGAATTTTGGCATCACACAGCGCAGGTATTTCTTTGGCTTGGAACTTTGGCAAAGTACTCCGTATTGAATCTTCGGCTTGAACGAATTGGCTAGCGCCGATCATCAACATACTGAGGGTGGTGAGTTTCAAAGCTTTATTTTTCATAATTTCTCCAGTTTTGTTCCATTTTATTTTTTCGGGTCAATATCGATGTACATCCATTCTGTTGCCAAAATTGGATGCTTTTTATAACCAATCACGCGTGGTTGCGACAACACACTACGGTAACGTGCATAATTAATTTGGACAGGCATGTACACTTCTAATATGCGTGACATTTTCCGATAGATTGCATCACGCTCCGGTCCCGGTTTCATACGCTGCGTCTGTTCATATAAACGGTCGTATTCAGGAATTTTTGAACAGCCGTTGTTGGTGACATTGATATTTTTGCCGTAGAACAATTGCATAAAATTGTCTGCATCTGGATAGTCTGCGATCCATGCAGATGCTTTAAACATGGTTTTACACTGTTTTTCGGCTTTTAAAGCTTCTGCAAATGGCATCGACTTTGTTGTCATTTTAATTTTGATGCTATCTAAAGTTTTCTTCCAAAATTCACCCAACTGCTGACTACGGCTACTATTGCCCGATATCGTCATTTCAATCGTTAGCGGTTTACCATTCGGTTGAGTACGCCAGCCATCTGCGCCGACTTTATAGTTATAACGATCGAGCAATAAATTTGCCGCTTTAACTGAGTATGGAATACTCGACTTATAATTCGGGTCATAGCCGACAACGCCGAGTGGAATTGGGCTTTGTAATTTTTGTGCATCACCATTCATCAAAATTTTGATTTGATTATCTGCTGAATAAGCCATCGCCATTGCACGACGTAATGCAATTTTTTCTTTACTAAAACCTCCAACCACAGGGTTTTGCATATTCCAATAGTGATAGTCGATAGAGGGGTCAGAAATCCGCGACATTTGGATGCCTTTTTTAGCCAACTCAGGCTTTAGCTCTCCATCTTTTAAGGCTTGTACCGACAAATCTCCATCGAGTACCAACAAATCCGCTTCATTTTTTGCAAAGGTCAACCAACGTGATTGTGATTCTTCCATCACCTGAATATCAATCACGCCAATTTGCGGCATTTTTTTGCCTTGCATGGCTTTTACAATCTTTTCATCTTTGGCATCTGATGCTTTAAAGTCCCAGACAAAGCCACGATAGTTTGGATTGGCCTTTAAAATAATTCGTGAACCAGGTGTCCAGCGTGTCAAAATATATGGCCCTGTGCCCACAGGTTTACCCATCACAAAACCCGCTTTGTCTCGATATTTTTCGACCACTTCACGTGCCATGGCCGAGGCAGGTTGATGAGCCAATAACATTGGAAAGTTTTGATCTGGAGAATTTAAACGAATGACAAGGGTATACCGATCAGGGGTTTGTATGCCTTCAATGGGCGCATCATAATCAAACTTACCTGTTTTTTTTGCCTTTTCTAAAACCTTCTCCATCCCTAAAATACGACCATCAAGTAGCCAACTGTTTGGTGAACGAAGTTGTGGATCGACTAAACGTCTAAAGGTATATGCATAATCAGCCGAGGTTAATTCTCTTTTTTTGCCTTTAAATACAGGATCATCAGCAAAAAAAATGCCTTTTTGCAGGCGAATGGTATAAGTCAAACCATCAGCACTGATTTCTGGCATCGCAGCAGCCGTTTTAGGAACCAACTTTGCCGGCGATGCTAAATAGTCATAGGTATATAAGGTTTCAAAGATTGATGTATTCACATGTGCAGAATACAGATCATGCACGCCAACTGGGTCAAAACCTGTTTCTGCGACAGGGAAAATATGACGTAAAACTTTATTTGGATCTGCTGGATTCTTTGCCAATGCTAATGTCGGCATCGCACTGAACAACACTCCCCCCATCAAACACGCTGTAGCAAATTTGGTTAGCGTAAAATTCGAATTTCGCTTCATTGTAATCCTGACTCAATTATTTTTTACTAGGCTGAATATCGAGATATTGCCAACTGGTGTTCATCATTGGATGTGTTTTATACCCCTGAATTTCAGGGTGAATTAACCAATTACGAATCCGTGTAGAATGGATAATCCAAGGGTTATCCGCTTCAATTTGACGGTTCATTTTTTCATAAAAAGGTTCACGATCTTTAGGTTTCAACACAATTGCTTGTTTATATAAAGCGTCATAAGCTTTAGATTGATAACAACTTAAATTCCCTTGTCCTGAATTTGGCCCATATAGTAATTGAGCAAAGTTCTCCCCTTCAGGATAATCTGCAATCCACGCTCCTGACCACATCATATATTTACATTGCATTGCTTCTTTTAAATTATCAGCAAAGTTACTGACCTTAAACTGTACCCGTATTCCAATGGCATCGAGATTTTTTTTCCACAACTCAGATTGAATCACCGATTTAGAGCTATTTTCAGTATTTATTTTTAAGGTCAACGCTTTACCATCGGGCAAGGTTCGATAGCCATCAGCACCTTTCTTATAACCAAATCGATCCAGTAATTTATTGGCCAGCAATGGGTTATATCCCAAACTACTGCGATATTTTGGATTAAAGCCACTCACGCCTTCTGGTAAAAACATTTCAGCCTTTACGGCCTGCCCTTGATATAACTGTTTAATCGATTCAGCTTGATTGTATGACATGCTGATGGCACGGCGTAAAGCGATCTTTTCAAGGCTTTGACCACCGACAAGCGGGTCTTGCATATTGAACATGCTGTAGGTGATTTCAGCGTCTTTATTTGGATAATGCTTAATGCCGAGCTTTTGCATATCAGGCTTAAGTTTATTTTGAGAATCTAA
The DNA here is from genome assembly GCF_013419525.1 of Acinetobacter sp. YH12076. NCBI lineage: Bacteria > Pseudomonadati > Pseudomonadota > Gammaproteobacteria > Moraxellales > Moraxellaceae > Acinetobacter > Acinetobacter sp. YH12076. The sequence goes on from NZ_VOZY01000001.1 coordinate 282,836, forward strand.
GGCTTGTGGGACAGCATTTGAGGTCAATTTATCAAAATTTAGCTGCCCTGTTTTAAATGCTAACCACCGTGACTGTTCTTCTTCAATAATACTGACGGAAACCTTGCCGATTTGTGGCATTTTCTTCCCGTTCATTTCTTTGACTAACTGATTGTCCCAAGCGGTGCCTGTCGATTTAAAATTCCAGACAAAACCACGATAATTCGGGTTTGCAACCAATTCTATCTTGCTACGTGGAACATATTTACTGAGCTGATACGGTCCTGTTCCCACAGGATGCTGTGCAATTTTATTGCCATAAAATTCAACAACTTCTTTTGAAATTGCACCAAACGTAACATAGGCCAAAATATATTGAAAATTATAGTCAGGGCGCGTCAAAGTAATTTGCAAAGTATAAGGATCTATCGCTTTTAGGCCGGCAATAGCCGCATTGTAATTAAATTTTCCTGACTTCTTTGCATCCGCAACGACCGCATCCCCGCCTAAGATTTTGCCATCAATAAATGAATAGGTCGGAGAACGGTTAGCTGGATCTAAAATTCGTTGAATCGCGTAAATGTAATCTTGCGCAACTAGCTCGCGTTTTTTTCCCTTAAAGGCTGGATCATCTGAAAAATGGATGCCTCGTTTGATTTTGAAGGTATAGACTTTTCCTTCTTGTTCAATCTTTGGCATCGCTTCAATAGTATTTGGAACAAGAACAACAGGACGTGCTAGATAGTCATATTTCAATAAGGGTTCAAAAATGGCTTCCGCAATATTGCCACTATAATAATTATAGGTTTTGACCATATCAAAACCATCATCCGGTGCTTCAAATGCAATATTTAAAACTTTATTCGATTGTGCAGAAGCTTGAACCTCGGCCATCATCCCTGTTGAAATTAATAATGCAAGGAGCGCTATTTTAAATTTTCTAGTTTCCAAACCTTTTCCTTTCTGATGATTTTTTAATAATACAAAGCCGCAAGCAGACTTTAAATAAAGCCACCTTTACTAAAATAAAATGAACCAGTTTAAATTAAGTTTTAAACGTAGAACTTAATACAGTAATTAATATAAAGCGAAATTCATGCCACCACTCCTTGGTTGAAAGTTATCTGAATTAAATATCCTTTTAAATTCATTTTTTAAGATAAATTTATACTAATAGCGACTTTCCGAGTAAAGCTCGTTTTTATCAAAAATTCAACTCTTGTTGTTGAACGCATCCAAGCATATTTTGCACAAATATAATACATTCCTGATTCATAATGGATCACCTTCAGATGAAATGACAAGTCATCAGCATATAAACCAATGAATTATATGTTTTTATTTTTTATTTATTTCACTGATTAATCTTATAAATCAAACACATAAATATGAATTAATTCACACTTTTTAAGGTTTAATTTGCATCTAATCATGTTTTTTAAAAAAAATTTTGATCAAAAGTTAAATTCCTGATAAAACCTAATTAAAAGGATAACTTTAAAAAAAATATACTTACCGTTCATCTTAAAGTTCTCCACTTTAAACTCAATAATGTAGATATTTATCAGTATTTTATATTTGAAAATAAAATTTAAATATAAATTTGGCACTTGAATTGCTTAAAAAGAATCAAGCAATATCGCTAACTACAACAAAAAGGAATACTTTTACTATGAAAGAGAAAAAAAATGCTAAATCAGTGGGGGGCACACCATTTAGCAAAACAATACTTAAATTAAGTACTCTTAGTTTAAGTATGCTGTGTTTATCTTTAGCGCATGCAGCAGAAACAAATGAAGAAGAAACAGTAAAGCCAACGAAAGTAGCCAAAGTAACTGTGACTGGTTCATCCATTAAAGGGGTTTCTGCTCAAAGTTCTTCACCTATTACGGTGATTAAAGTTGAAGAATTAACTAAACAAGGGGTTACAACGACTGAAGAAGCCTTAACTAAAATTAGTGCGAACCAAGCGGGCTACAGTACAGCGCAAAACGTTGGTGCAAGTAATACGTCAGGCTCAACAGCGAACTTACGTGGCTTAGGATCAGATAAAACCCTCGTCTTACTTAATGGACGTCGTTTGGCTTATAGCCCATTTAGTACATCTGAGACCAACTTAAATACTATTCCGCTTGCAATGGTTGAACGTATTGAGGTTTTACGTGATGGTGCCTCTGCAATTTATGGTGCAGATGCAATCGCAGGTGTAATTAACTTTATTACCAAAAAGCAATACACAGGTTTAGGTATTAGCGGTGGCTTGCTCAAACCTGAGGATAAAGGCGGCGAAGAATACGATGTTTCGATTTTTGGTGGCTATGGCGACTTAGATGAACAAGGTTTTAACGTTTATGGCGCAATTGACTACCGTAAAGCCAAAGAAATTATGGCAAAAGACCGTAAAGTCAGCCGTCGTGGTGGCCTTCTACCTGAGTTAGGTATCGATGCAGGTTCAGCAAATGGCTTCCCTGCTAACTTTCTTGATCCAAACGGCGGGCCTTTAGATGCTGACGGAAATCCTGAAGGTGTATTAGCGAACCCGTATGGTGGTGCAGCGAATTGTAATAATTTAACCAATGTCACTGAAGATGGCGGACTCTGCTTCCTCAATACGCAAGCTTTAATTGGTATTCAGCCAGAAACTGAGGACTTGTCTGCAATTGGTCGTGCAACCATCAAACTTAGCGATAACTTCAACGCTATTGGTGAATATGTCTATGCAAAAAGCAAAGTGACGACTTCTATTGCTCCAGACGTATATAGTCGCTCTGTCACGATTCCTAAAAGCAGTCAATATTATCCAGGCGAGGGTATTACCCCTGGTGTTGATGGTCTAAGTGGTGATCCATTACAACTTTACTTACGCTCTCAAGCGGGCAACCGTGTTTCACAATCTATCAATGAATCTCATCGTATTTTTGCTGGACTTGAAGGTGAAGCATACGGTTGGGATATCAACGGTGGCGTAACTTACGCAAAAGGCGAAGCATCAGATAGCTTTGTTAGTGGATACTTAAATCGTAACAAACTACAAGAAGGATTAAATGACGGCACAATCAACCCATTTGGTCCATCTGCAGATGCTAACGTTTGGACCTCATTAAATGTGAGTGGTACAACAAACGAAGCAACACTTGATTCCACAACATTTGACTTTACCGTGAGCCGCCCGATTTACACCTTACCAGCTGGTGATGTTGGTTTTGCATTTGGTGGAAGTTTTACAACTCAAGATTGGGAAGCAAAAGTAAACTCTGAGTTAGTACGCCTTGTACCAGGTAGTGGTATTGACCCTGACAAACCTCTGAGTAAAGGTGACCGAGATATTACTGCCGCTTTTGCTGAGCTTCAAATTCCAATTACCAAAACAATTGAAGCTCAACTTGCAGCACGTTATGACGACTACAGCGATTTTGGCGACACTTTCAATCCAAAAGTCGGTATTCGTTGGGAACCAATGAAGCAACTTATGTTCCGTAGTACCTACAGTACTGGTTTCCGTGCTCCAAGCCTCTGGGAAATTAATGCGCAACAAAGTAAAACCTACACTGGCGCAAAATATAACGACCCTGTCCTTTGCCCAGGCGGTAAACCAACCTCAACTCAATATCAAACCGAATGTAATACTCAGTTCTACCGTATGCAAGGTGGTAACCCAGATCTTCAGCCAGAAGAATCTAAAACATTTACCGCTGGTTTTGTTTACGAACCAATTAAAAACTTAGTTTTAGCTGTTGATTATTACAACATTGAAATTGAAGAATTAGTTGGCCAAGTGGGTGAAACTTCAATTTTTGAAGATCCTGAGAAATATGCTTCATTATTCGTGCGTGGTGCCGATGGTCGTATTGAATACATCAATACCATTCTAATGAATACAGGGGGTATTAAAACTCAAGGTATCGACATTAGCTTAGATTATCTTTCACCATTAACCGCGACAGGTCGTTTCGGCTTTGGCATTAATGGTACCTATGTCATCAAAAATGACTATCAAGAAGAAAAAGATGGTGCTTGGGAAGGCTTAGTTGGCGTGTATGACGATCCAGCTGTTTTACGTTGGAAACACACAGCAAATCTAAACTGGAGTTATGAAAACTGGAAAATGATTTTTGAACAACAGTTCTTCCGTGGTTATGACGACCAAAACCAAACTGGGAAAGCACAGTTCGACAAACATCGTGTTCCTGACTACACCCTTTATAACATTGCAACAACTTACAGTGGATTTAAAAACTTAGAGCTCACTGGTGGTATCAAAAATATCTTTGCTGAAGAACCTGCAGCATCGAACGTTTTAGATAACTTCCAATATGGCTATGACCCACGTTATAGCGATCCTACTGGTCGTACATTCTATGTCCGCGGTACTTACAAGTTCTAAAAGCTAAATTTGCAAGTACGATTCCAATAGGAATCGTACTTGCACTATTTATTTAATTAATTAGTCAAACATAAAAAATGCAAAAAACACTTATATCTCAAGTGCCAATTTCACTATTGATTGTTTGTCTCACATTTCAGGAGTAGTAATGGGCAAAAGCTTTTCCGAATTAGAAAATAATTCCGGCAAACGCCTGATCGGAATTGGGGCAGTCATTCTTCTGCATCTCATTGTACTCTACGGATTAATTACTGGCCTTTCCAAAAAAGGTGAGAAAACTGTAGAAGAACCTGTTGAATTAATCATTATTCAAGATAAAAAACCTGAGCCAGAAAAACCGAAACCAATTGAAAAACCACCTGAATTACCAAAACTCGTTAAGGAAGTGCTCAAAACACCAGACCCTCAACCTGAACAAAAGGTCGTTGAAAAAGCTGCACCAACTCAAACAGTTAAAGCCGTTTCAACACCTACGCCTACAGCTTCCCCATCTCCTAGTCCTGTGGCAGCACCAGCACCTGTAGCTGCAGCAGCTCCAGCACCTGCGCCTGCACCCAAACCTGCTGGAGAAACACGTGGTGCTTCTGAAGGAAGTGTTGGATGTAAAGAACCACCATATCCACGTGAGGCCGAAATGGCTGGAGAAATAGGCACAGTCCATATTTCTGTTCTTGTTGGTACAGATGGAAGTGCAAAGCAAGTGAAGGTTAAAAAATCGAGTGGTACTAAATCTTTAGATAAATCCGCAAGTAAAGCATTCAGCTTATGTACTTTTAAACCTGCACTCAAAAATGGTGAGCCAGTTGAAGATTGGTATGAACTTGAATACGAATTTAAACTTGATTAATAAATCTACAAAAATTTGGAGAATATGAATGAATAAAATGATGAAATCTGCACGTATTTTTGCATCTGCTACAGTTTTAGTAACAAGTACATTACTCCCACTGCAAGCTGCATTTGCTGAAGAATCTGCAAATACTGCAACAACACAAGTAGAAACTACGAATACAACAAATACACCTGCACCGCCACCAATGCCTACAGCAACCAAAGAAGTCTATAACCCGTATGGCTTAGAAGCACTATGGCGTGAAGGTGACATCGTTGCTAAATCGACACTCTTTATCTTGGTCCTGATGTCGATTGGAACTTGGTACATCATGGTCACTAAATTTATTCAACAAGCTAAAATTAAACGTCAAGGCAAAGAAGCCGAAGCTAAATTTTGGGATGCTGCTTCAATTGATAGCGCTGCTGAAACGCTTGATGAGTCTAGCGCCTACCGCTTCATTGCAGAAAAAGGCATTAATTCAACTAAAAAACATGGTGGCAACCTGTTAGAACGTATCGACTTCAACACATGGGTGACTATTTCAATCCAGCGTGCTATCGATAAAATTCAAAGCCATTTAAGTGGTGGATTAGCTTTTCTCGCAACTGTCGGTTCGACTGCACCATTTGTGGGTTTGTTCGGTACAGTTTGGGGTATTTACCATGCTTTAACGGCAATTGGTATTTCAGGTCAAGCATCTATTGATAAAGTTGCAGGCCCGGTCGGTGAAGCCCTAATTATGACGGCAATTGGTTTGGCTGTAGCAGTACCTGCGGTTCTTGGCTATAACTGGTTAACGCGTCGTAATAAAGCAGTTCTAGATAATGTTCGTACCTTTGGTTCAGATCTACACACCGTACTTTTAAGCGGTGAGATCAAAAACAATAATAACGACACAAAATAAGAGAGGCATCAGCCATGGGAATGATGGTCAATTCAGATGGTGACGAAGATGATGTAATTTCAGCCATTAATACAACACCTTTGGTTGATATTATGTTGGTGCTGCTCATTATTTTCTTAATTACAGTACCTGTTGCAATCCATACAGTTCCGGTGAAGTTACCTGAGGAAAAAAACACACCTTATGAAACCAAACCGATCAATATTCAGATTGCTGTCAATAAAAATGGCGATATCTTCTGGAATGAAAAATACATTGCAGATAAAGACACGCTGATCAGTCGACTACAAGCGGAAGCTAAAAAGCGTCCGCAACCTGAAGTTCATATCCGTGGCGATCAGGTGACAAAATATGAAGCGATTGATGAAGTCATTAGTGCAACACAAGCAGCAGGAATTGGCAAAATTGCTTTTGTCACGACTCCTGTTGCCGCACCATAATCGGATGAGGGACAAGGTATGGGAATGAATGTCGGTTCCGATAAAGACGATGATGTTATGTTGGACGTCAACATGACGCCATTGATCGATGTGATGTTGGTTTTGCTCATTATGTTTATTATCACAATTCCAATTCCAAATAACTCGATCAATATTGATTTACCAAACGGTACGCCACCGCCAACCAATGAAAAGCCGCCTGAGCCGGTCACCTTACGCATTGATGCGCAGGGTAAATTATTTTGGAATGGTCAACCCGTTGCCAATAAGCAAGCTTTAGAAACACTTTTTGCTGGTGTTGCACAACAAGCAGATCAAGATACGATCAAAGTGCAACCTGACAAAATGACAGAATATAAAGATGTCGCTATGGTGATGGCAGCAGCACAACGTTTGAATGTCAAAAAAATTGGTGTCTCAGCAAATCAATAATTGCTCTCCAACAAAAAAAGCCAACTGATCACCTCAGTTGGCTTTTTTAATTCTTCACAGAAATCTATACAGTTAGTGACTCAGAAAGAAACTCTTATTATTTATTAAGTATTTTTCTGCTTCCAAAATTCATATAGCTCATGATCACAGTTTGGCTTTAACTGACTAAAACTTAACCCTTGCTGTTCATGTGGTTCAAGTCTTAATTTTTCGGCAATCTCTGCTGTAGATAAACCATAGGCTTCTGCATCAGCATTTGAATAAGCATATACAATTTTTTCAACTCCAGCCATTCGCAGAGCCGCCAAACACATTGGACATGGTTGTCCGCTCGCATAAACGACACAGTCCTTCAAAGACGTCGTATTTAAATTTTGTGCGGCTTGTCTTAATGCATTTAACTCGGCATGAGATGTCGGATCGCCCGAGATTAATATTTCATTCACCCCTGTACTCACCACAGCACCATGCTTAACGATCACAGCACCAAATGGTCGCCCACCTTGCTCAATATTTTCTTTCGCAAGTTGAATCGCAAGTTCTATAAACGCATGATCCGTCATAATTACACCCCATCATTGTCAATATATAGAGTTAGCCCATTATGCCAATAAAGGAACATCAATCCATAATGCTTGTGGAAAGTGTTTCGCTAAATATGCTTTTAAATATTCAGCAGTATCTTTAGAAATCAATGCATCTTGCGATTCATCATTTAAATTATAAGCGAGTGCATAAAGCACTAAGCCACGACTTTTTAATGCTTCCAAACTTAAAATCGTATGGTTAATGCTGCCCAAACGACCTGATGTCACCAAAATAACGGGATATTGTTTCTCTACAACATAGTCGATGGTTAAAAGATCCGTGGTTAATGGCACCATCAACCCACCCGCACCTTCGAGTAAAACGTTGTCATATTTTTCAGTTAAACGTTTTGTCGCGTATTCGATTTTAGCAAAATCAATGTCACGTCCATCAATTTTGGTAGCGAGATGTGGCGACGCAGGATAACTAAATATTTCAGGCATCGTGAGTTTGGTTTCATCTTCGACCAACAACCCTGTACCCATAATTTGACGATGTTGTTCAATATCTTCAGAAACATCAACATTGCCGGTTTGAATCAGCTTTTGCGTGATCGTTCGCGTGCCTTGTTCATTCCATATTTTAGCCAAATAGCCCGTGGTATATGTTTTACCGATGCCTGTATCGATCCCACTAATGAAATAAACTTGCCCTGTCATGGCATTCTCCGTGCAATACAAAAAATCGGATGATAGGTCAGTGTATAACGCATCTGCCCAGTTTCATCACGCAAAGAAAACTGTTGATATGCTGAATAAAAATCAAAGAGCGATTGTTTCGTCCAACGAAAATGTGAGGCTGTCGCAGTCACACCTGTCGCTTTTAAATGCTGCAAAACCTGCTTTGGATGATCAAAATATAATGCCGCTGTCTGCTCTGAAAGATGCAGAATTTCAAAACCATTTTGACTTAATATAGCTTGAAGCATGTCGATATCGAGGTAGTCCAAACCCTGCCCAGTCAAAGCTTTTATTTCCTGTAAATTCTGCTGTCCAAAGGTCGAAAAACAAAAATATGCCTCTGGATTTAAACTTTGAAAGGCTTTTTCGACAATGCCCGCAAAGTTCCCTACCCATTGCAAAGCCGAACTCGATGCGATCAAGTCGATATGCTGTGGAAATTCAAGTTGTTCGATATCTCCAAGCCAGTAATGAATCTGCGGACTTGACTGAAAATGCTGTTGAATTTCTGCATATAGATCATTTAAAACCAAACGATTGATTTGCATATTTTCCAGCATTAAATGGCTTAAATTCCCCGAGCCACATCCAATTTCAAAAAGCGTTTCCACAGGATGATTTTGCAACTTTGAACAATACTGCTGCATCAACTCAAATAAATGTTGAGCAATCTCTTTTTGTACAATGGCATGTTCAGCATAGCTCTGCCTTGCCTGAGCAAAGCGCAATGCCACTTGGGATTTATCAATTTCAATATTATTCACAATTCACTCACAACAATTGAGTCAACTGATCAAGATCTGTTTGTGTAATCTGAGCAGTGAGTGAAATGCGTAAGCGCGAACTATGCTGCGGCACAGTGGGTGGACGTACAGGCATGATATAAAAACCTGCCGCTTGCAAAGCTTGAGCCTTGGCAACTGTTTTATTCGACTCGCCAATAATGACAGGCACAATATGTGATGTAGATGGACAATCAAAACCTTTGGCTTGCACAGCTTGTTGCAAATTTTGACTGATTTGCTGTAAATTGTGACGCTCTGCTTTTAAATTTAAAACATTCTTGAAAATAAAATCTGTCCACGCCATACAGATCGGGGGCTGTGCGGTACTAAAAATCAACGGTCGCATCGAGTTAATCAAATAGTCACGAATAATCGCATGACAGATGAGATATCCCCCTATTGAAGCCAGTGCTTTACCAAATGTCCCGACTAAAAGATCAATATCATCCATCACCCGATATTGCTCAGCACAGCCTAAACCACGCTCACCGCGCACACCGATCGCATGCGCCTCATCGACATACAACATCACTTTGGAAAATTGTTTTTTGATCCGTACCAGTTCAGCCAAATCGGTTTCATCACCATCCATACTGAAAATCGATTCAGTCACCACAATGATCCGCTCAAAAGCCTCATCTTCATGATATTTGCATAAAAGCTGAGAAAGATGCGCCAAATCATTATGGCGATAACGTACATATTTCGCAGTCGATAATCGGATGCCATCAATCAAACTGGCATGAATTAACTTATCCGCCAATATCAAGGTTTTACTGTCTGCCAGTGCAGGTAAAATCCCGATATTCATGTGATAGCCGCTGTTAAATAACAGTGCAGATCGGCCATGAAAGGCATCACTTAATGTTGATTCAAGTTGTTCATATTCAGGAAAGTTTCCTGTCAATAAACGCGATGAGGATGAACTCATCCAACGCTGTGCGTTCGGGGTTTCATCAAAGAATTGTTCACGTAGGTGTAGGTTTGAAGCCAAACCTAAATAGTCATTTGACGCTAAATTCAACATGGTATGATCGTGAATACTAATGTAACGATCATGCTGATGATTTGAAGTGAACTGACGTAAGTTGCCTTGCTGTTTTAGTTGATCAAGTTGATCTGAAAAATGGTTGAGCAGATTCATGCTGGCTGCACCATGTTTTTCACCACCTCAACCATGTGTTCTAACAAATTTTTTAATTCATGCTCTGAAATAATATATGGGGGCATAACATAAACCAGCTTACCGAATGGACGAATCCAAATACCACGACGGACAAACTCCTGTTGTAGGGTTTTCATATCTACATTAAAGGTCAATTCCACCACACCAATTGCACCAAGTATTCGTACATCTTTGACATGTTCAAGCGATGAAAGTGCTAGTAAATGAAACTTCAATTGAGCTTCGATACGTCGAATATTGGCTTGCCAATCTTGAGAAAGTAGCAGTTCGGTACTTTTTACAGCCACAGCACATGCCAACGGATTTGCCATAAAGGTTGGGCCATGCATAAACACACCCGCTTCGCCTTGGCTGATCGTATTCGCGACTTTCTGCGTAGTCAGGGTTGCAGACAAGGTCATATAACCGCCTGTCAGTCCTTTGCCAATACACATAATATCTGGCTCAACTGCGGCCCATTCCCAAGCAAAGAGTTTTCCTGTTCGCCCGAAACCTGTCGCGATCTCATCGAAGATCAACAAGATATTGTATTTTTCGCAGAGTAATTTAGCTTGACGCAAATATTCAGGATGGTAGAAATGCATGCCTCCTGCACCTTGCACAATTGGCTCTAGAATCAATCCCGCAATATTTTCATGCTGTTCTGAGAGAGTCTTTTCTAGTTCAGCAATATCCGCAGGATTCCACGCTTGCTCAAAGCCAATTTGCGGCGCAGAAACAAAAATTCGATTGGGCAAACTTGGGCCAAAAATTTGATGCATCCCAGTCACGGGATCACACACAGACATCGCATTCCAAGTGTCACCGTGATAGCCCGAACGCGGCGTCACAAAGTTAGTCTTTTGGGTTTGACCCAATGACGACCAATATTGCACCGCCATTTTCAATGCCACTTCGACAGCAACCGAACCTGAATCAGCAAAGAAGATTTTATCTAAACTGGGCGGTGTGATTTTTAACAGTAATTTAGCCAGTTGAATCGCGGGATCATGTGTCAATCCACCAAACATGATATGAGACATCTGTTGCAGTTGATCGGTCACAGCTTGATTTAGCTCAGGATGGTTATAACCATGAATCGCACACCACCATGAAGACATACCATCAATCAATTGACGACCATCTTCAAGCTCAATCATCACCCCTTGCGCACGTTTCACTTTAAACGTTGGAAGGGGCTGAGTCATCGATGTATAGGGATGCCAAATATGCTGCTGATCAAATTGTAGATCGGTTAAATTGGCCATCCCTCACTCCATGTATCAGGCTTAAACATCAATGTGGCAAGATGTTAAACCCACGGCAAGGAAAAATAAATTGCCATAAAGCCCAGCTATTCAGAGATTTGTTCTATTTTCTTTAAATATTGGCAGATTTTGCAACTTATAACTTTAGATTGAAACAATGGAAAGCCATGTGAGCCAGAAACCAATTCAGTCTCCAAAAACTTTACGGCTAAATTACTCAATAATCGCTCAACTTTGTAACTAACCAAATAATCTTGCTTAGCAAACAAATGGTATTGATGACCAGTGTAATTTTTCAATATACTGACATTATTAAGCTTCCCCAAACAGTTCAATCCTGCTCGAAGCACATCTAAATTTTGCGCTTGAATCAAACTTTGCAAGGTGATGAAATCTTGCTTAGTGCTATCAGTACCCTGACAAACCATATAACCAAACTTCTTTAAGGTAGAAATCGCATCCTGCTCGAAAGATTGTTTGAAGCTTTGAAAACTGGTTTGATCCATCGCAGCAGGCCACTGTTCATGAGCCACAAAACTTGGATTTGAGCCAAGTGTGATCAGCACTTTTTGTTGTTGATATTTTTTTTGAATTTCATCTACCAAAATCGTCGCCAATTGACCACCAAGTGACCAGCCAATAATCACATCAAATTGCTTCGCCAATTCAACTTTCTGTTCGAGCACTGCTAGATTTAAGGCATCAAAAATATTCCATAATTCGACCTGATAACCTTGGGTGATCAATGCCTGCTGTAAAGGAGCAAGTAATTTACGACCGCCGCCCCATCCAGTAATAAGTAAAATCTGTTGTTTCAATGCAAACTCTAAAATTAAACGATTCCAAATAGTATAAAAGTTCAGAGCACGTTTGATAGTGGCATTTCAGCACATCAACCGGTTTGCCAAAAGACATTCGAAATCGACTTTGATAAATATAAAATCAGCTAGCCTACAGCGCTTTAAAATTTGCTAAGATCGGATAAAGAACGATATAAACTGATGCTCTATGAAAGTTTCTTCATTGCTAAAAATCTGTTTAATGACATGTGCTTTAATAGCAACTACCCAAATCACAGTTGCCGAAACATCAATACTCAGCACCAGTCAAAACAAACAAAAACAATGGGTAGGCACACCCGCACCCAACTTTAAATTGCAAGATCAAAACGGAAAATGGCACGAACTGAAGCAATATCAAGGGAAATGGCTTGTTCTGTACTTTTACCCCAAAGACAACTCACCCGGTTGTACAGAAGAAGCCAATCAATTTAAAACCCTATATCCACAATTTTTAAAAAGTAATGCGGTTGTTTTGGGCGCAAGCTTAGATGATGTCGCATCACATCAAAAGTTCTCTAAAGCACTCGGACTTCCCTTTCCAATTCTTGCCGATCAACAACATAAACTGGCGACACAGTTAGGTATTGTACGAAACTTAGGGATTTTAAAAGTTGCCAAACGTGAAACCTTTCTGATTGATCCGAAAGGCATTATTGTTTATCACTATACCAGCGTGAATGCACAGACACACGCGGCGAAGGTCCTGACAGATATTAAAAAACTACAACAATAGTTTTCATGGTCCAATAAAAAACCCAGCAGAAGCTGGGTTTATTTTGATATTTTTTAAATTACATTTGAGACTGAATATAGTTTGGAAGACCAATGAGTTCGATCAAACGCATTTGCTTTTCAAGCCAGTAGGTATGATCTTCTTCAGTATCTGACATTTGCTGACGGAGCATATCACGGGTCACATAGTCACCCTTTTCTTCACACAATTTTACGCCTTGAGCAAGTTTCTCACGAACATGATATTCAAGCGCCAAATCCGCTTTTAAACAAGTCACAACGTCTGTACCGACTTCAATATCATCACGATTCATATTCGGCGTTCCTTCAAGGAACAATACGCGACGAATCAATGCATCTGCATGTGAGCCTTCTTCTTGGCTTTCATGATCGATACGTTCAAAGATTTTACTTAAGCCCCAATCTTCATACATGCGGGAATGAATTAAGTATTGATCACGAGCAGCCAGTTCGCCACCGATCAGCATATTTAAGTAGTCTACGACTTCTGGATTGCCACGCATTTTCTTCACTCCATACCCTTTTCAAATATTATGGACAAGTTTCAAAATGAATGCAAAATATAATTTTTGTAAGCTTATGATTTTTATATAATTTAAATGATAAACATACGCATTTGCAGTTCAATTCCGCGCATTTTTCACATATAAAAGAAGCCCTTGCAGAATATTCAATGCATTTAGAACACGAAATAATCAAAAATCGCTGGATGCTGTTTTTTGTAACAATTAACAATGCGTCTTATTTAGCAAAAATATCTCCTGATTGATTCAACACACGGTGCTTATCGATATGGGAAACTTTATATTGATACCCTATGCATTGCAGTCAAGAGCAAGGTGAACATTTCCAAATAAGACAGGCTTAAGCTGAAGTCCAACGTGCATTCTTCCATGCTTGCTGCTGCTTTGAATCTAAAAAAGTCCAAGCGACAAAACGGCTTTCTTTTTGTCCCTGTGTCATTTTAATCGTTTTTACATCCACTGCACCGCTCTTCGCTATGGCTTTTAAGAGCACAGGCAATGTTGTTTTCTTGGAAACCAGCGTACTAAACCATAGGCATTGTTCAGCAAACTGGATGCTCTCTTGTACCATTTGGCAGACAAATCGCTCTTCGCCTCCATCACACCAGAGTTCGTTCTTTTGACCGCCAAAGTTTAATACCACCTTGCTCCGATCAACTGGCTTGCCCAGTTTTCTTAATTTTTGCGTTGCTGTCGCGTTGGCTTCATCTTGCGAGGCATGAAATGGTGGATTACACATGGTCAAATCAAAACGATCTGAAGGTTTAATCACACCATTAAAAATATTGCTCGCTTTTTTTTGCAATCGAATCTGAATGCCTTTACGCAGATTCGGATTTGCCTCCACAATAAATTGAGCACTTTTAACCGATGCAGCATGTATGTCTGAGCCTACAAATTTCCAGCCATAGCTGCGATGACCAATAATCGGATAAATACAGTTCGCACCAACCCCAATATCTAAGACTTGAACGGTGTGTCCTGTTGGAATCTGCCCTTTGTTGTTGGCACTCAACAAGTCAGCCAAATAGTGAATATAGTCCGCTCGTCCCGGAATAGGCGGGCAAAGAAAATCTTTGGGAATATCCCAATATTGAATGCCATAAAAATGCTTGAGCAATGCTTTATTCAGCATTTTCACTGCGTGTGGATCAGAAAAATCTACCGATAAATCGTTATATTTATTTGGGCTGACAAAAGGCGCAAGTTCCGGACAGCTCTTGATTAACTGAGGAAAATCGTAACGACTGCGATGCAGATTTCGTGCATGTAATTCCGATTTTTGCTGCGGAAAAGATTTCTTTGCTTGCGCCATGTATATGCCAATATTCAACGGGAGAACAGAATCATCTGATAAGGCAGGATCAATACCTGCAAATTAGTCAATATTGTACGTGAATTTGACCATCAATGACGCCCCTATCCTTTTATTTGTCTATCTGAAAATCAATAACCACTTGGAAGTCTATTCTTATTTTATTTAGACATTTTTGTTTGCTATAGCATTAAATTTCATTAAAAAAAACCGTGAAACATGAAGAATCAACAAAAAGCCCCATCGTTGATGATTGGGCTTTTTATATAAGTATAAGATTGTGATTTATATTAAATAAAAAATAGAATTTCGTATAAGGTGTATTATGTTAATTTTAAGATGCAGAGGGTTTAGGGCGTAATTGTTTAACCCACTCATTCGGAACACCATTAAAATGATCTCTTAAACGATCTTCTACATGTTCAGGATCCCATACAGCAGCACGTTCCAAATCTTTTACTTCTTCATATGTTGCTGGAATATCGATACCTTCAGTTCCATCTTCATAATAAATAGAAATTGAATGATCAAACATATCTTGCTTAAAGAAGTAAACCTTCTGTTTTAAATCATCATTTAATTCTACATTCCCAATAATATGCCATTTCTCGGATTTAAATGCGTAATTCATGACAGGTACTTTAAACAAAATCGAATGTGATGTTATGAAATTAACATTCAATTCTAAATTTTTCGTCTGTAAATTGTAGAACCCTGCCAATGGAGATTTTAAAACTATACCATAGCCATAGCTTAGATCCCCCAAATTAATTGCAATCACATCACCTTCTTTAATTCTCTTACGTTTTGTTCTTTGTTCCATAATTTCTGATCTACTTACCAAAATCTCAAATACATTCCTGCAAATAATAAGGTTCTGTCACATTAAGAAACTAGCTTAATTTACTATTGAGCTTTACAGAAGCTAATAGAAATAAACTATTTAACATAATGGCTGTTATACAAAATGAAGAAGCCTAGACCGAAGATCTAGGCTTTAAATTTAAAAAATATATAAAAATTAAGTCTATAGTATCAATTTTTTCAACTTCGCATCACGTGTATTATGCTAATTTTAGAGAAAATCAAGAATCAGTTGGAATAATCAATGACATTAAAAGCGTTATATATAGAACTTTATTATGGAGAATATTCTTACTCAGAAAGGAGAAAAAAATTAATTGAATATATTGATAACAATGAAAATACTCCTGCTGAATTACTTGAACTATATCCTAATTATGAACCACTATTACTCAGTGTAATACAGATAAAAGATTCTGAATTTTCATCCAATTGTTTAGAAGCCGAAATATTGGCAGCTAAATTCTTTTTAGGTGTTTTAGCTGACTATAAAAATGGTAATTTAAGCCCTCTTAAGCTATGTAAAATTTTTAGTAATTTAGAAAAAGGGTTCCTTGATGCACCAAGAGGACTTGAAAATAACATAGCTTACTATCCAGAATGGATAGGTGACCTCTATGACGCTTGTGACTGGTGCGATGAAACATGGACAATCGAAAATTCACCTCATTTAATAGATGCTATACAGCATCAGATTAATGTCATTCATGGGTGGCTTTTGAAGCCTATTTAACATCATAGAGGTTATACGAAATAAAAAACCAAGACCTAAGATCTAGGCTTTAAATTAAAGCGCACAAGTTAGATATGACTCTTTGTCCATTTTTCTGTGAGATTTTGCGTCCATACTCATAAGAATATACATCTATCCAACATTCATCCCATATTCGCATATTTTAAGATCAATAAAAAAGTACTTTTTCAGCATTCACATGCATTCTCTGCTGAATTTAGTGCGCATTAAACCCAATCATCAAAATATATTTTTTCAAATCAATCAAAGACAAAACTAAATATTCTCAATATGATAAAAAAATGCGTCAATTAAAGTTGAAGAATATGAATAGCAAGACAACAAGACAGATACTCGTCACAGGCGCGACAGGCTATATTGCCAGTTGGGTCATCAAAAATTTACTCGAATTAGGGCACACGGTACATGCCACAGTTCGTGATCTGAATAAAACATCAGGATTTGCACATCTCGAAAAAATTGCAGCTGATACAACTGGCACTTTAAAACTGTTCCAAGCCAATTTATTGGATGAGGGTGCATTTGATTCAGCCATGCAAGGTTGTGACATTGTGATCCACATGGCATCCCCTTTTGTAGTGACCAACTATAAAGACGCAATAAAAGACATTATTGAGCCGGCTATTTTAGGCACTGAAAATGTACTCAACAGTGTCAATAAAACAGAATCTGTACAACGTGTTGTCGTGACCTCAAGCATCGCATCAACCTATGGTGATGCCATTGATATTCTACAGACCGAGCATAATGAATTTGATGAATCGCATTGGAACACTTCTAGCTCTGAGACGCATCAGCCTTATCCGTATTCAAAAGTTATGGCAGAGCGAAAAGCATGGGATATGCAAAAAGCACAACAACGCTGGAATTTGGTTTGTGTAAATCCAGCCTTAGTGATGGGCCCTTCATTAACAGCATCAACTCAGTCTGGCAGTGTTGAGGTTTTACAGCAGTTTGCCAACGGTATGACTTTGGCGGGTGTTCCACCAATGTGGAATGGAATTGTCGATGTCCGTGATGTCGCCGATGCGCACGTACAAGCAGCATTAAACCCTAAAGCATCAGGTCGTTATATCATTAGCGGTGGTACTTTAAGTTTATTAGAAATGGGGAAAATATTACGCTCGCATTTTGGTAATAAATTTCCATTTCCGCGCAATACCTTACCGAAGTTTGCCTTTAAAGCCTTTGGCCCTCTTGCAGGTTTCCCGCGAAAGTTTGTTGAACTGAATATGGGCTACCCAATTTATTTTAATGCAGATAAAAGCAAGAAAGAATTAGGGATCGAATACCGCGATATTCAAAACAGTGTGGTTGAGCATTTCCAACAACTCCTCGATGACGGTGTGGTGAAGCAATATATTCCGTGAATAACTCATCAACAAAAAAGCCACCTTAAATAGGTGGCTTTTTATATTAAAAAAACTAATCTAACTTAGAAATCAAAAGTCACGCCGACTTTATAGGTACGTGGACCACCCACTAAGGCATAACCTGAGTTGAATGTACCTTCCCAATATTTCTCATCAGTCACGTTATTAACATTGGCTAAGAATGTAGTATTTACACCACCCAAATTGGTTTTATAACGCGCACCTAGATCTAAAATTGTGTAGTCTGCGAGTTTAAGTGCATTGGTTTCATTTAAGTACTGTTCACTCACATAGTTTGCACGCGCATTGACATTCAAACCATCCACATACGGTACTACATAATCTAAACCAAGCGTTGCGGTAAAGTCAGGAATACCATACACCGTATTGCCTTGATTAGTTACACCATTTTTCACCGCTGCTTTGGTATATTCAGCATCGATATAAGCCAAACTACCCATCAGATTTAGACCTGTATAAATCTCTCCTGAAAATGCCCATTCCACGCCACGTGAACGTGTTTCTGCATCATCTGTGGTAATTTGATTGATTGTACTATTGGGTTGACCATCAGAATATGAAGATACCATGGTCGATGGTTTTTCAATTTGATAAAGGGCAAATGTATTCAACCAAGAACCTGCTTGATATTTTGCACCCAATTCATATTGTTTGGTTTGGAATGGCACAAAGGTGACATTATTGTTGGCATCTGCAACGTTATTCACCGTTACCCCTTCAGAAAGTCCCTCTACATAGTTTGCATAAATAGAAAGATTCTCACCAAAAGGTTTAACCACGACACCTAAGCTTGGCGAAATTTTATCATCTTGATAGCCAGTCTTTCTTTGTAAATTCTTGGTATCGATATCCTGATAGCGTGCACCAACAATCAGCTGCAATTTATCATTTAACATCGAAATCTGATCAGACACCGTATAGCTGACATATTTATTGTCTAAGTTTGGTTGAACCACAGGATAAGCTGAAGGCATACCTATAGTGGTGTTAGGATCATATAAATTGGTTGACTCAATATTCTCTTGCGTCGCTTTCACATGCTGATCTGTTTCTTTGGTCAAGTAGTCAGCTCTTACATTTAAGGCATGTTTTACAGCACCTGTGTTAAACTTATATTGGAAACCTGTATTGGCTGATGTAATCGATTCAGATGACCCTGTACGATAGTACTGTGAAGTAGCATGACCATCAGCTTGCCCTACGATAAGACGCGTACCAAAAATGTGTCCGCTATAGGCCTTTTCAATATGCCCTACACCCGCATACACATTTAAATCAGGCGTGAATGCATATTCACCACTTAATCCTACAAACTCACTATCTGTATGACCTTCTAAACTACTAAAATAATTGGTATCGCCTTTAGGCGCATCAAGTACGCCATTATAGATATGACCATGTGCGTCTTTCACGCCGAACGCGACCATTGCAGGTGACCCACCATTACGATCATCACGTACCGCAAAAGCATCAAAATTAAGTTTTAACTTATCCGTTGTATAGTCTGCAGCAATTGCACCTGATGCATGTTTATCTTCCATGCCTTCAATAATGTGCTCACCTTGACCATAAGCACTATTCACACGTAGACCAAATTCTTTTTCAGCACCAAAACGTCGCGAAACGTCAAAACCTGATTGGTAAAAACCACCTTCTTCCATTGAAGCTGAAACTTGAGTTTTTTCTTTATCTGCACGCTTAGTTTTAGCGATGACCACACCACCGACCCCACCAGCAGGCGACATACCTGCAACCAAGGCATTCGGGCCTTTTAAAACCGTTACCGAATCTAGAAATTCAGTCGGTACGCGTCCATAAGGCGCCATACCGTACATACCATTGAGTGCAATGTCATCGTGATTGATGTCAAAGCCACGAATATTAAAGTTTTCGTTTAAATGACCTTGGTTAGTTGTAATACGGATACTCGCATCATTTCTCAGCACTTCACCCACGGTGATCGCTTGCTGTTCTTCAATCAGTTTTTCGCTATATGCCGTCACGCTAAATGGCGTATCAACAATTTTTTGATTTCCCAATGCACCAAGGTCTGTCTGCGCTTTCAACTTACCATTCGCAATTTGTTTTTCTGCAGGTACCTCAACCTCAATTGTCTCAAGCACCGTTGTATCCGCTGCAAGCGCAGAAGTAGCCCCTCCAACACCGAGTAGTACCATAGTTATTGAACGTACTAAGTGTGTTTTTGCAAAATTATTCATCATTTCAAGATTAGTTTTATTTGAATAAGAATCATTATTATATTTAGAATAATTCTTAACTACATTATTAATCCCGATGAATATATTTTTTTAATGAAAAATATAAATATTCATTTTTTATAAATTGTAGATAATACAAATGTAAATAATTGTTTTTTATTGCTTTTATAAAAAAATAAATACAATCTGTGTATGTTCAATTTAAAGCTCTTAGGCAAATAAATGATTAATTAATATACAAATAGTTTGAATTTTTACATGCTTAATTGCCACATGAATAGATAAATCCTTTTACATCCAAAAATTATTCAAAAGTTAATAACGCATTTTAGTTAGTGCCTGTTAGCCAAATTTAAGTCCCTTTTTTAAATTTTAAAAAAAAAGCGACTCAAAAGAGCCGCTTTTTTCTAACCGAAGTTAAACTCAAATTATTGAGCTTGACCAGGTTGAGCCACTACAGTACGGCTACCAGAAATCGTAGCGAATACGCGACGGTTCATAGCACGGCCTTCTTTAGTGTTGTTGTCAGCGATCGGTTGATCCCACGCGAAACCTTGAGTAGATAAACGAGCTGGGTCAACGTTGTATTCGTTAACAAGTGAAGATTTAACAGAGTTAGCACGAGCTAGTGATAAACGTTCGTTTAGAGCACGTGGACCAGTGTTATCTGTGTGACCTTCGATGTTAGCTGTAGCATTAGGGTATTCGCCTAATTTTTCAGCTACTTTAGCAATTTCAGGTTTGTATTGATCTTTGATGTTAGATTTGTTTGTATCAAAGAACACACGAAGTTCCATGTTAAGATCTTCAGTCAACTCTTGAGGAGCTGGAGCAACTGGAGCAACTGGAGTTACAGGAGCAACTTCAACTACAGGAGCAGCAGGTTTCAAGTGACCGCCAAGAACTACGTTAAGACCAGCTAAAGCTGTGTAGTTCCAGAAATCTTCATCGATGTTGTAAGTAGCACGAGCTTCAGTACGTAGAGATAAAGCATCGTTTAAGCGCCAGAAAGCACCTAGACCAGCATTACCCAAAGTACCTTCTTCAGTAGTACCACGATCTACACCAGCAACACCACGAGCACGAGCTTCGTCAAATTTGTATTTGTAGTGACCTGCACCTAACAACACATATGGCTTAACTTTGCTATCATAGTTTTTAGTGATCAAATCAGAGGTAGCATAGAAGTTACCGTTAATTTGGGTTTGTTTGTATTCGCCGTGATCAACGTCTACATCGCCTTTAACTTGGTTGTATTCAGCTTCGAAACCTAACCATGGAGTTAATTCAACACCAAGTGCTGCACCAACAAACAAGTCGTCTTGTAGCTCTGGACCTTCAGTAAGGTTGCCACGGCTGTTGTTGTGTTCAGAATCTTGGAAAGTGTAACCAAGCATTAATGGAGTAACAGTTACGCCTGCGTTTGCAGCTGCTAAAGGAGCAGCTACGAGCATTGCTAATGCAATACGACTCATTTTCATGGATTTATCCTCCAGAGATAACAATTGTTGTTCAAGCTCAAGCCGAAAAATTGGCTATCCTGAGATAGGCTTTCTTATACCCCAGTTTTTTTTTAAGCTATTCACGCTGAATCATACAAACACTTTTTTCTTTTTCCAAGTGCTTGATTAATCTAATCAAGTAAATTATTGACAAAATTACTTACAATTTCCGTTGTAATTCGGTAAATTTTTACTCAATTTTGAGCAGTGAATCGCCTATTGTCACTTGCTATTTTCATTTTAACAGCTTTATCTAAAATTGAGTAATAAAATTCTATACTCAAAATTAATATCGCCATTAAAAACACATATAACATTAGACATATAAAAATAATATTAAATTTTGGATTAAATCAATGCTTTACAATAAAGAAACCGGCTTTACGTTATTTGAACTTTTGGTCTCAATTGCGATTATGGTCATTATCGTGACGATAGCTTTACCACATTTCAACAATTTAATGGCGCAGCGAGAAGCGAATAACATCAAATTGACTATTCAGAATCACAATGCATTCGCACGGGCTCAGGCCACTATTTATCATTCCAATATTGTGATTTGTCCTAGTCTTAACTTTAAACTTTGCCAACCTAACAACTGGAACAGTGGTCTGATCATATTTATTGACAGTAATAAAAACCGTCAAGTCGACGCAAATGAAAAAATATTGCTGCAAGATAAACTCAATTTAAAATATGGCGATCTGTCTTGGCGTGGGACTCTACACATTCCAAGTCTCACCTTTCAGGCTAGCTCCGGTTTACCCAATGGTTCAAATGGTAGTTTCTACTACTGTTCGAAATCAACGCTTCAACCGATCCGAGCAGTCTTAAGTCGAATGGGACATATCCGATTTGAAAACCCAACCAGTTGCTAATTTGAGAACCGGTGAGTCCAAAGCAGCCTTTTAAATTTGCTTTATTCCTGTTCAATTTTACTTATACTGCTGACGTATTCAAAAATTAATGTATAAGAAAATGGAGATATGTAATGACTGATATCGTCATCGTGAATGGAGCCCGTACTGCAATGGGTGGTTTTCAAGGGAGTTTAGCCGCTGTCACTGCACCAGAATTAGGCGCAGTTACGATTAAAGCAGCCATCGAACGCGCGGGTTTACAACCGATAGATGTTGAAGAAGTCATTATGGGTTGTGTGCTTCCGGCTGGCCTGAAACAAGGTCCTGCCCGTCAAGCGATGCGTCAGGCTGGTCTTCCAGATTCAACTGGTGCCGTAACCATCAATAAGCTGTGTGGTTCAGGTATGAAAGCTGTTATGCAAGCGGCGGATATGATCAAGGCAGGATCAGCTCAAGTCGTAGTTGCAGGTGGTATGGAATCAATGACCAATGCCCCTTATGTTTTGACCAAAGCACGAGCTGGCTACCGTATGGGCCACGGTGACGTTAAAGATCATATGTTCTTAGATGGCCTAGAAGATGCAGAAACGGGCCGACTCATGGGGTCTTTTGCGCAGGATATGGCAAACACAAAAGGCTATACACGTGAACAAATGGATGACTTCGCCATTCGCTCGCTTAAACGTGCGCAAACTGCAATTAATGAGGGATATTTTGCTGACGAAATCGTGCCTGTCACTGTTTCGAGTCGTAAAGGCGATGTGATTATCGATAAAGACGAACAGCCTTTTAACGCTAATATCGAAAAAATTCCAACGCTGCGCCCTGCTTTTGCTAAAGATGGAACAATTACCGCTGCCAATGCCAGTTCTATTTCTGATGGTGCGTCTGCTTTAGTATTAACATCAGCAGAACAAGCATCAGCAAAGGGCTTAAATCCACTAGCGAAAATTGTGGCTTATGCATCAAATTCACAGCATCCTTCAGAATTTACTATTGCACCTGTAGGCGCAATTCAAAAAGTTCTAGATAAATCGGGTTGGAATGTTGCTGATGTCGATTTATGGGAAATTAATGAAGCTTTTGCCATGGTCACGATGTGCCCTATTGATGAATTTAAATTAGATGCTGAAAAAGTAAATATCAACGGGGGTGCTTGTGCGCTTGGACATCCTGTTGGTTCTACAGGTTCACGCATTATCTTAACGCTGATCCATGCATTAAAACGTACAGGCGGTAAACGTGGTATTGCAGCGCTGTGTATTGGCGGTGGTGAAGCGACTGCTGTGGCGATTGAATTGCTTTAATCCTCTGCTGACTCCCTTCACAAAGGGCGATTTAGAGGGAATATTCTTTAATCTTCCCCTAACCCCTCCTTTAATAAAGGAGGGAGACTGAAAATCCCTCTGTAAGAGGGATTTTTTATGCTTACATTTTAGACATAAATTGTTCACATACAGCTCAGCCAAGGCTCTTAAAATAAATGTCGACATAATAAAAAATGGATGACCACCATGCAGCTCAATCACTACTTGAATTTTCAAGGCAATACCGAGGCAGCCTTTAATTTTTATCGTTCTGTATTTGGTGGAGAGTTCCTCAATGTGATACGTTATGGTGATATGCCTGCTGAGGAAGGCATTTCACTATCCGATGCAGATCAGCAAAAGATTATGCATATTTCCCTACCGATCAATGAATTTACCGTGCTGATGGCCTCAGATGTCAACGAACAATTCTGTGCGCAATCCAATCAACCCTTTACCTTAGGCAGCAATCATTATATTTCGATTAATTTAGACAGCAGTGAACAAGCTGAAGCCAAACGACTGTTTGATGGCTTGTCCAAAGGAGGCTCTATAGAAATGCCTCTCGAAAAGACCTTTTGGGGTGCGCTGTATGGCGCATTTACCGATCAGTTCGGTATTAAATTGATGGTCAATTGCCAGCTTGAAAACGAATAATCACTCATTAAAAGTATTTCGATCAATAAAAAAAGCCTCCGAACGGAGGCTTTTTTAATCAATCATGGCACTTAAGCACCAGTTTGATAATGCGCTTGCGGCACTGCAGTTGAAGCTTGATATGGATTGGTAAAATCACCTAAGCCTGAAGCAGCTTCAGCAATATCTTTACCTTCTTTCACTACAAAAGTATCGAAACCTGAACGCTTCATGTAGTTCAACACATCTTTGAATACATCACCTGTTGCACGTAGCTCGCCTTGAAAACCTTGGCGACGTAACAACGCAGCAAATGAATAGCCACGACCATCGTTAAAACCAGCAAACTCGATAAAGATTGCATCTAACTGATCAAGCGGGAATTCATTGGTTTCAGGTGAAGCATCCACCGTGACGAAAAGTGCTTTTTTACCAGACACGTTCGCAAGTTGATCTAACTGCTCAACTGTTAAAACCACGTCGCCTTGTGGCAACACACCATCTTCACCAATGACTTGGTAAGTATTGTCTGCAATCGAGCCATCTTTAGAGAGGACTTGTAGTGCTGTATTAAGCATATGCACGCTCCTTAAATGGTTGGATGCCAACACGGCGGTAAGTATCAATAAACTCTTCGCCTTCAGCACGAAGGTCTAGATAAGTATTTAAGATTTCTTCAATGATGTCTGGTACAACTTCGGCTGCAAATGATGGGCCTAAGATGTCACCAATTGATGCATCATGGTCGGCATTACCACCCAAAGTGATTTGATAGAACTCAGCACCCTTTTTATCTACACCTAAAATACCGATATTACCGACATGGTGGTGACCACACGCATTCATACAACCAGAGATGTTCAGATCCAATTTACCTAAATTGTAAATGGTATCTAAGTCATCAAAACGACGTGTAATGGCTTCAGAAATTGGAATCGATTTCGCATTTGCCAATGAACAGAAATCACCACCTGGGCAGCAAATGATGTCGGTTAAGAACCCAATATGCGCACGTGCAAGATTATGTTGATCAAGGATTTTCCATAGATCAAACAAATCTTTTTGCGGTACATCCACAAGCGCAATGTTTTGCTCATGTGTGGTACGGAACTCACCAAAGGTATATTTGTCAGCCAAGTCAGCAATCAGGTTCATTTCTTCAACAGTCATATCGCCCGGTGCAATACCCGCACGTTTCAAAGAAATCGTAACGATGCGGTAACCTTTGACTTTATGTGCATTGGTGTTGATGTTGAACCATTGTTTAAATTTCGGCTCTGCGGCAAATTGCTCTGCAAAATCTTCATCCGCATAATCTTGGTAATCAAATGGTGTGAAGTTCTCATCCATTTTCGCCAAGGTATCAGCATCAATTTTTAAAGTTTTGATGGTATGTGCAAATTCAGCTTCCACTTTCTCTGCAAATACTTCTGGTGTTAATGCTTTCACCAAAATTTTGATACGTGCTTTATATTTGTTATCACGACGACCGTGTAAGTTGTATACACGAAGTACCGCTTCTAAATAAGCAATCAAATCTTCACGTGGCAAGAAGTCACGAATAAAGCTACCAATCACTGGTGTACGGCCTAAACCACCACCAACTTTGATTTTATAGCCAATCTCGCCTGCTTCATTTTTCACGATATACACACCGATATCATGGAAAGACGTTGCCGCACGATCAGTTTCTTCCAGTGCTGAAACTGCAATCTTGAACTTACGTGGCAAGAAAGCGAATTCTGGGTGGAAAGTTGACCATTGACGAATCAATTCACACGTTGGGCGTGGGTCAGCAATTTCACCCGCAACCACACCTGCATATTGGTCAGTAGTTGTGTTACGAATACAGTTACCCGAAGTTTGAATCGCATGCATTTGAACAGATGCGAGCTCTTGTAACATATCAGGCACATTTTCTAGTGCAGGCCAGTTAAACTGAATGTTTTGACGAGTAGATACGTGCGCATAACCACGGTCATAGTCCTGAGCCAATGACGCAATTTTACGTAATTGTTTAGAATTCATCAGGCCATAAGGTACTGCAATACGTAGCATCGGTGCATAACGCTG
The DNA here is from genome assembly GCF_013419525.1 of Acinetobacter sp. YH12076. Lineage (NCBI taxonomy): Bacteria > Pseudomonadati > Pseudomonadota > Gammaproteobacteria > Moraxellales > Moraxellaceae > Acinetobacter > Acinetobacter sp. YH12076. Next base: position 309,339 of record NZ_VOZY01000001.1, read on the forward strand.
TACATAAAGGCCGTTTTGAAGACGCAGTGGACGGTATTCATCTTCCGTCAATTTACCTGCTAAATAACGTTCCGTTTGATCACGGAACTGTGCAACACGTTCATTAACCAGTTGCTGGTCAAAATCAGTATATAAATACATGGCGTACAGCTAGTAATTTCTATTATAACAATGCACAGCATAACGAGATTTTATCTATCAAGAAAATGCGTTTTTTACATATTTAATAGCGATTTTATTGATAAGACTGTCGCAATTTCACTGATATAGCGGATTCCGGTCATTTACTTTTTATTTATTAATATATTGAATTATTTCTCCATTACTTAGCATAAATTTACATAAAGAATTTCAGCCAATAAAAAGCCCGATAAATCGGGCTTTTTATTTAGCGATGTAAAATCACTTATTTTTTATCTGGTAAAGCATACGCAACAAGGTAATCACCAAGTTTTGTACCAAATGAACCATGACCACCAGCCATGATCACAACATATTGTTTACCATTTGCTTCATAAGTCATTGGAGTCGCTTGACCACCTGCTGGTAGACGACCTTCCCACAAAGTATCACCATTCGTTACATTGATTGCACGGATATAGTTATCTTGTGTTGCGCCTACAAACATGACATTACCAGCAGTCGAGATTGATCCACCAAGACCCGGTACACCAATTTTCACAGCAGGTAATTGGAACAATTTCGGTAAACTGTCACGAATTGTACCTATACGTTTTTTCCAGACCACTTCATGTGTATTTAAATCTACACCTGCAGTAAAGCCCCATGAAGGTTGTTTACAAGGTAAGCCAAGTGGTGACAAGAAGGCTTTGATTTCCACACCATAAGGTACGCCATACATCGGTTGCACGCCTTGTTCAGTACCCGCACCTTTCGCAGTTTGCTCACGGTTTGGATCTGTAGGAATCAACTTAGTGACAAATGGCAAGCCAATTGGGTTCATCACAGCAACTTGACGGTCTTGGTTCACCGACATACCACCCCATTCGAATACCCCAAGATTACCTGGGAATACCAATGTGCCATTTTCAGAAGGTGGTGTATAAATACCGTCGTAGTTTAATGATTTGAAATACACACGACACATCAACTGATCAAACATAGTGGCACCCCACATTTGTTTATCAGTCAATTTATCTTTTGGTGCTAAATCAAAATCAGAGAACGGTTGAGTTGCAGAATAATGCTCACCTTTAGTTTGTGGACCACGTTTTACAGTTTGTGGAACCGCTTTTTCGGTGATTGGCACAATCGCTTTACCAGTACGACGGTCAAGGACGAATGCATTACCTGTTTTGGTTAAGACATAGATCGCAGGAACAGTATTACCTGATTTATCTTTGATATCTGCCAATGAAGGTTGTGATGGTACATCCATATCCCACAAATCATGATGTGTGGTTTGGAAATTCCAAATTAATTTACCTGTTGATGCATTTAATGCCAACATTGAGTTTGCATAGCGTTCATCTAATGGCGTACGGTGACCACCAAAAATGTCTGGTGTGCCTACACCTGTTGGCACATAAACGATGTCAAGTTTTTCGTCATATGCTAAAGGTGCCCATGCATTCGGTGAGGCTACAGAGTATTTTTGACCTTCGCCTGGCATGGCATTTGGATCTTCCGCCCCTGTATCAAAGATCCACAATAATTCACCGGTATTGACATCATAACCACGGATGACACCAGATGGCTCTTTAGTCGAGAAGTTATCGGTAGTTGAACCGCCAATCACAATGGTTGTGCCAGTAACCACTGGAGGTGAAGTTGGGATATAACCGCCCGGATACGGATAAGGCATATCTTTTTGTAGATCGACTTCGCCGTTATGACCAAAATCACTACATGCTTTACCTGTGTCAGCATTGACTGCAACCAAACGACCATCATTTACAGGCAAGATCACTTTGCGCGGACATTCAGTAGAAGTCGAGCGTTTGTTCTCTAAGCTTTTTGCAAACTGAGTGGTATTTGCAGCGTCAAAATAAGACACACCACGACATGTTAAATGTTGATAGGTATTGTCCGCTTTAAGCTTAGGATCGAATGCCCATTTTTGTTTACCTGTCGCAGGATCAAGTGCAATTAAACGTTGGTGAGTTGTACACATAAACATGTCATTGCCGACTTTAATCGGAGTGACTTGGTTTGTGGTTTCACCTGAGTCATTTTCTGTTGGTAACTCACCTGTACGGAAAGTCCATGCTACTTCTAAATCTTTAACGTTGTCGCTATTGATTTGGGTGAGTGGAGAATAACGTACACCACCTTGTGTACGACCATAGGCAGGCCAATCTTCAGGAGCAATACCCTCAATCGCTTTGGCTGTTTGAGGTTGTGCATTTTTAATTTCACCGTGAATTTCTTGCGGATCATTAAAAATTGAATAGATCATCACGATAATCGCAATCACCAGTGTGCCTGATAATGTAATTTTCGCAGTTTTGCCATTTTCCATACCGCGTGTCACGGCAGGAATCAGTAACCAAAGGCCCAATAAGCCTAAAATATCAAAACGCGGTGCAAGTGCCCAAAAGTCAGACCCTGCCTCCCAAAGTCCCCAAATCACTGTACCCAGCATCAACGCTGCATAAATGTATAAAGAACTGTTTTGAATTTTTCTTAAGTATATTGCTGAAGCCAGCATTAACAGGCCGGCGATAATGTAGTACCAAGAACCGCCAAGGACTGCCAGCCAGATACCACCAATCAATAGAACCAAGGCGAAAATTGCCATCACAACGACGGTAAATGTTCGCATCCCAGTTCCGGTAGATGGGTTGCTCATGTTGACCACCTCTATTGTCGAATGTTGTATTTGGTGCGTGAAACACATTCAACACACCACCGTTTTTATGTCGCAAAGAGAAGTTGTTACAAAAACAATTCAAGAGGAAATATCGTAATTTTTCTCAGAATTACCGAATTGCTTTTATAAGAACTCTAATTTGACATCAATTAAAATGCTGTTTGAAATTTGATACCGCCGACCCACGCATTCTCACCATTTTTGTAAGCACCGACGTGACGGATATATTGAATATTTGGACGAATAGTCAGCCAGTTTGCTGCATGAATACCGTAGTAAATTTCTGCGTCATACTCTTCACTTTGTAGACCGCGTGCATCAACGCTGTTATTGGCAATATTGGCATCATTCACATCATCATTGATACTGATACGACCCAAACCAATCGCAATTTCATCCTGAGGACGTGCATCGAATGCACCTTTGTAGACCAAGCCAATGTTTTGCATATCACTCACATTGTTGGTGTCTGAGTCATGCACGGTGACATTCACAAAACCGCTTAAGCCACGTGAAGCATCGTCTTTGTGTGCTGTCAGTTGTTGTTTCGCCACAATCCAACCACCTTGATGGTGATCTTTTTCATTTACTGGGCTATCAATGACATCGGCATCAGCGGTACTGTAGTAGTAACCTGCACGGTATTCACCCGGTAGCTTTTGTGTCCCCACTTTTGGAGTCCACACCACTTCAGCAGGAATAATCGCACCTTTAGAACCATCAGTACTCAAGTTCCAACCTTTACCACGTTTTAGATTTTTAGGGTTGTATTCATAAACCCCGACTTGTGCGTAGAGTTCAGGCTGAATGTTATATTTCACGCGAGCAGCCCATTGGCTGACTGGCCAGTTGTACCATTGGTCACCGACCCAGTTACCCACTTGTGAACCACAAAGTGCTAAGTTTTGAAAGTCACAGTCAAAGCTGTTGAAATCTTCACCTTCACCAAAACGACCGACTTTAATATCTAATTTTTGGTCTAAGAATTTTTTCTTGATCCAAAAATCAGTCAAACGCCAAGTTTGACCACGACCCCACACTTCTTGTGTTGCACTTAAATGACCATTTAATGCATCTGAAGTTTGAGACAATGAACGACCATTACGTTCAGTGATATTGATTTGCGCTTCGGTATCTTTCCAACCCGCAATTTTTTCTAAATCGAGATGTGCCCCGATCGCGAATTGGTCCGCATATTCAGTGCCATGACCAGAAGCATGCCTTGCATCTAACAAAGTGGCTAATTCGCCACCATAACTAAAACTAAAATCGTAACCTTTCTGTTGGAGAGCTGTTCGTTGACCGTTCCAATCACCGAACATCCATGGGCTTTCAGAACTGAAAGCATCTGCAGTAGTTGCCGCTTGGGTTGCTGAACCCGCAAGCATTATTCCGAGGCTAAGATATAAAGATCCAAGTTTACTCACAGCTATTTTCATTTGGAGACCTATATACCAATTGTGTTAATAGTTCATATAATACTCTCACATTTGTATAATTTATTTATTTTTTTGTTAACAACTCTCAATATTTACATAGATGTTTATCTAATTAAGAGATTTTAAAGGTTTTATTGTTTAACTTATCACCTTTTTTTATACCGTTCATAACCAATTATCCGCACCTAAAGTTTTACCCACATGGGTATAAATCAATGCTGATCTAGAAAATTTAATCGGACATGCCAGTTGAGTTTGTGTCATTGTGTCGCCTTCTTGTAGCGGAACTTCAACACACCAATGCCGCTCTTGGGCCAATTGTGAATTTAGAGCTTCGTCCAAACTTAAAACTGGTTCCACACAGACATCTTGAGAGGCAAAAATCTTTTTCCACTCAGCCCATGTTTTGGTCAGTATCTTGCTGGCAATTGCATGCTTAATTTCAGTCTGATCTTGTGGATCAAATGACATGCCTTGCGTCGCTAAAGCGGGTAAATCTAGAATTTGCGCCAATCCATGTAAAAACTGTGGCTCCAAACCACCTATAGACAGATAACGACCATCTTGGGTTCGATAATAGTCATAGAAACTTCCGCCATTCAGATGTGCAGTTTCTGCGGCTGTTACAGCATTGGCAGCCAATACGCCAGCTGCAGCCATATTGTTCAATGCGACAGCGCAATCGGTCATGGAAATATCAATATATTGTCCTAAACCGCTACGGTAACGCTCAATCACCGCAGCTAAGATGCCAGTAATTGCATGCATTGATCCACCTGCTACATCGGCGATTTGAATCCCCATCGGTGGCGGGCCACTATCTTGGCGTCCGCTATGACCTGAAATGCCTGATAAAGCCAAGTAATTGATGTCATGCCCTGCGCGGTCTTTGTAATGTCCGGTTTGACCATAACCCGTAATCGAGCAGTAAATAAGTCGCGGATTAATTTCGGCCAAAACTGCATAATCCAAACCCAAGCGTTGCATGACACCTGGACGAAATTGTTCTACCACAATATCAAAATCTGAAATTTTGGCTTTGATCAATTCAATACTTTTCGGATCTTTTAAATCTAATGCGATGGATTGTTTATTGCGATTTAAATAACTATGCGCTGTGGCTTGCCCATTGGCATAAGGTGGCATCAAACGAACTAGATCGGGACGCGTCGGTGACTCAATATGCACAACTTCCGCACCCATGTCAGCCAAATACAAGGTCGCAAATGGCCCTGGGAGTAATGTCGAAAAGTCGAGTACTTTCAATCCTTTTAAAGCAGCTTCCATGGATATTTTTCTCTAATTGTGTAGATTTTTTATCCATGGTAGAAATATAAAATGATTAAAACAATGTCATGTTCAGCCATTTACCTTGATAGTTTCGGCAATTTACCATGTAAAAATGGCAAAACCGCTGTTGTAAATTGCCATGCTTTCTTTTTTTAGCGTCATTTAGGTCAAACATTTGTGAACATTAAAGAGACTGAAGGATTAAACATGAGTCGTGATACGATCAGTATCCATTTCGTCAACGCAGCCTTAACTGGTGTGAGACGTCTCGGCATGGATGTCGAAACTTTACTGTCTCATGTTGGCATTGAGGCTGAACTTCTACGCCAACCCAAAGCGCGTATTTCACCTGAACAATACACACGTTTTATTAAAATGTTGTGGATGGTGACTCAAGACGAACATGTCGGTTTTGATATTCAACCGCGCCGCTTGGGTACTTTTGCCATTATGTGCCAATTGATTATTCATGCAAAAACCCTCGGTGATGCACTCGAATTGTCTTCGCAGTTCTACAAACTGTTTGGTGATGAATGGTCGGTGACACTAGAACGTGATAAGCACGAAGCACGTTTAGTTCCTCAAATTCCAAAATCTATGGACCCAGACCATTTCATTACAGAAAGTATGCTGATGATTTGGCATGGTCTCGCTTCTTGGTTGATTGAACGTCGTCTGCCTTTAGAGCGTGTTCACTTCGGTTATGAACGTCCTGAACATGCTGACGAATATGATGCCTTGTTTTTTGCACCTGTCATGCAGTTTGATACACCACGAACTGAAATTACATTTGCAGCGGATTATTTAGATTTACCAATTCGTCAAAACGAAGAAACGCTTGAAGAATTCTTAAAAGCGGCTCCTGCACAGTTATTGGTTAAATTTAAAAATACCAATTCATTAACATCTCGTATCCGTGATGTGCTGAAGAGTCAAATTGGCGAAGAAATGCCAACCTTGAACGATGTTGCTTCAATGCTGTATCTATCGCCGCAAACACTACGTCGTCGTTTAGCCGCTGAAGGTAAGAGCTACCAAGGTGTGAAAGATGCCTTACGTCGTGATGCTGCAATTCACTTATTGCTTAATCCAGACTTAACGCTTGAAGATGTTGCACAGCAAGTCGGTTTTAGTGAAACCAGTACTTTCCACCGTGCATTTAAAAAGTGGACCGGTGTAACACCAGGCCTATATCGCCAATTACATGGTTATCACTAAGCAATATTCAAAAATAGCATTCTCTAAAACCTGATCTCGATCAGGTTTTTTTATTTCGGAAAATCTGCACGTTGTTTTTGACAAAGCAATGGATCGACGGGCGTGATCACGCGTTTGCCATCCTGTATCCGATACATTTCTGCCTTGGTCACATGATCATTTCGATCATACTCACAGGCTAAACCGCCCGTCCCCTCATCTGAGGGATGAATGCCATAGATCATATAAATATAAAAACCGATCAAGCATACAAAACCTAAGCAGCCTACTAGTACTAACCAAGCCAGACCTTTCAACACTCGCTTCACATTTTTATGCATAAGCAGATCTTCAATATGTACTGAATCGATAGCAACTGATCTTAACCGATCCTCGCTTTCAATATGCAGGTTGATTTTTATCTTATTCAGCAGCAAGCGTTGACCAAAAATATCAAACGACTCGCCCGTTCTCATCATTGCACTAGGTTGATTAATCCGTACACTCAAAAAACCAATAAAAATTTATAGATCATAGGGACAGGATTATGAGCGAGGCTTACATCATTGATGCCATTCGCACACCGCGCGGCAAAGGAAAAAAAGACGGTTCACTACATGCCGTTAAACCGATTAGCCTACTGACCGGTTTATTGAACGAATTACAAAACCGCCATCAGTTTGACACCGCGGCAGTTGATGACATTATACTGGGCTGCGTGACCCCCATTGGTGACCAAGGTGCAGACATTGCAAAAACCGCAGCCATTGCAGCAGGTTGGGACAATGATGTGGCAGGCGTACAAATCAACCGTTTTTGTGCATCAGGTTTGGAAGCCGTAAATATGGCTGCACAAAAGGTGCGTTCTGGCTGGGAAGATCTGGTGGTGGCTGGCGGTGTAGAGTCGATGTCTCGTGTGCCCATGGGCAGTGACGGCGGCCCTTGGGCGCTTGACCCTGAAACCAATATGGCCTGTGACTTTATTCCACAAGGCATTGGAGCCGATTTAATTGCCACCATTGACGGTTACAGCCGAGCAGATGTGGATGCCTTTGCAGCCAACTCTCAGCAAAAAGCAGCCGCAGCTCAAGCCAATGGTTATTTTGACCAATCTGTCGTTCCTGTTAAAGACAAAGCAGGCGTGACAGTTTTAGCCAAAGATGAATTTATTAAACCAACGACCACAGCAGAAGGCTTAGGCAAGCTCAACCCAAGTTTTGCCATGATGGGGCAAATGGGCTTTGATGCCATTGCCTTGCAAAAATATCCTGAAGTCGGCGCAGTCAACCATGTACACCATGCAGGGAACTCATCGGGCATCGTTGATGGTGCTGCCGTAGTATTGCTTGCCTCTGAAAAAGCGATCAAAGAACAAGGCCTAAAACCGCGTGCCAAAGTGCTTGCCACTGCATTGGTGGGTGCAGACCCAACCATTATGCTGACTGGCCCTGCACCTGCTGCACGTAAAGCCTTAGCTAAAGCTGGCTTAACCATTGATGATATTGACCTATTTGAAGTGAACGAAGCTTTTGCAGCAGTCGTGATGCGTTTTATTACCGAACTCAAGGTTGATCCTACCAAAGTCAATGTGAATGGCGGTGCAATTGCATTAGGACATCCGCTGGGTGCAACAGGCGCCATGATTTTAGGCACCCTGATGGATGAACTAGAACGCCAAGGTAAAAAACGCGGCTTAGCAACACTTTGCGTGGGTGGCGGTATGGGCATCGCAACGATTATTGAGTTGGTATAAGGAGAATAAAAATGAGCGCAATTCAATTTGAAAAAAATGCCGACAATATCGTCATTTTAACTTTAGATTCTCCAAACCAATCTGCCAACACCATGAATGCAGACTTCCGCACGGCACTGGCTGAAACGGTAGACAAACTGCAAGCAGATGAAAATATTGCAGGGATTATTTTTCGTTCCGCAAAAAAAACCTTCTTTGCCGGCGGTGACTTAGACGAACTGATTCAAGCTACACCTGAGCATGCGACAGAATTCTTCAATATGATTGAAGAGATGAAAGCCAAACTGCGTTATATCGAAACCCGTGGCATTCCTGTTGTAGCAGCCTTAAATGGTACAGCGCTTGGCGGTGGCTGGGAGTTAGCTCTTGGCTGTCATTATCGAATCGCCCTTAATGATGCTAAAGCGAAATTTGGCTTACCTGAAGTAACCTTAGGTTTACTGCCGGGTGGTGGCGGTATTGTTCGTATGGTACGTTTATTGGGTCTGCAAAATGCATTTCCGCTCTTGATGGAAGGCAAACAAATTGGTGTCGAAAAAGCCAAATCATTGGGGCTGATTCAAGACACTGCAGATAGCCTTGAAGACTTGATGGAAAAAGCCATTGCGTGGGTGAAAGCCAATCCAAAATCACAGCAGCCCTTTGATGTAAAAGGCTATAAAATTCCGGACGGGACGCCATCGACTCCTGCTGTGGCGCAAATGCTCGCCATTGCCCCCGCTATGCTACGTGACAAAACCAAGGGCTGTTACCCTGCGCCTGAAGCCATTATGTCGGCTGCAGTTGAAGGCGCTCAGGTCGATGTTGATACAGCGCTCACCATTGAATCACGTTACTTTACTTACCTTGCAACCGGTCAAATTTCTAAAAATATGATCGGCACCTTCTGGCATGGTCTCAACGCTATTAAGTCTGGTGCAAGCCGTCCAAAAGACGTCGCGAAATGGCAAGCCACCAAAGTTGGTATTTTAGGTGCAGGCATGATGGGTGCAGGCATCGCTTATGCCACAGCATCAAAAGGCATTGCAGTTGTACTCAAAGATGTTTCTGTTGAAGCTGCTGAAAAAGGCAAAGCCTATAGCCAAAAACTGCTGGATAAAAAAGTATCTCAAGGCCGTTTAAGTGCAGAAAAACGTGATCAAGTTTTAGGACTGATTCATGCCACTGCAGATGCTGCCGACTTACAAGGCTGCGACTTGATCATTGAAGCGGTATTTGAAAATGTCGAACTCAAAACCAAAGTGACACAAGAAGCAGAAGCCTATTTGGCAGATGGCGGTATTTTTGCATCCAACACCTCAACCTTGCCGATTTCAGGCTTGGCCAATGCATCTCAAGATCAAGCTAAATTTATCGGTCTACATTTCTTTAGTCCTGTCGACAAAATGCAATTGGTGGAAATTATTAAAGGTAAAAACACATCGGCTGAAACCTTAGCCAAAGCCTATGACTATGTACAGCAAATTGGCAAAACACCAATTGTGGTGAATGACAGCCGTGGCTTCTTTACCAGCCGTGTCTTTGGCACCTTTGTGCAAGAAGGTTTACGTCTGCTTTCTGAAGGCATACACCCTGCCCGCATTGAAATGGCAGCGCTAAAAGCTGGCATGCCTGTAGGCCCATTGGCGATTCAAGATGAAGTGTCTTTAACACTCTCTGAGCATGTTGCAAATGAAACACGTAAAGCCCTACAAACCGAAGGCAAAGACCTGCCTCGCTCAGGTGCGGATGAGGTGATTCAGACAATGATTCATGAGTTCGGACGTAAAGGTAAAGCTGCCGGCGCAGGTTTTTATGAATATCCTGAAGGCGGTAAAAAGCATCTCTGGGATGGCTTGAGCAAATGGCAGAAAGATAATGCTATTTCTGAACAGGAAATGATTGACCGCTTCCTGTTTGTACAGTCACTCGATACCTTACGCTGCCTAGAAGAAGGCGTTTTGCAGTCGACAGTCGATGGCAATGTCGGTTCAATCTTCGGGATTGGTTTTGCCCCTTGGACAGGTGGTGCACTTCAATTTTTAAACCAATATGGTTTGGAAAAAGCGCTATTACGTGCCAATACACTAGAAGCAAAATATGGCGAACGCTTCAAAGCACCGCAATTGCTGAAAGACAAAGTAGCGAAAGCTGAGCAGATTTAATTATTCATTTTGAGCATGCAAATTTTGCTGTTCAATCACATCAAAAGGAGCTTCGGCTCCTTTTTATTTTCCTTGTCAGTCGCGTGTTTGCAAACAAGCCTAGAATTTACGCGAACTCTCATCAGTTTTATGTTATAAAGTAACAAGTTTTTTGATTTCTTTTTATCCGATTGAGTAGCTTGTTATGACTGATCATACTTCTCCTGAAAAATCACCGTGGGGCTGGAAAGCACTGATTATCTTCTGTATTTTAGGTGCGCTATTCATGGGTATTTTCTGGCTTGCTGTGACCAATGAACCAGACTATATGCCGAGCCAACAGAAAAAAGACAATACTCAACAGCATGCATTTAAAAATGCCCCTGTGATGTCAGAAGAAGCGTTGAAAAAGGCGCAAGCTGATCAAGCAGCTCGTGAAGCTTCTACGCCGACTGCAGCAGATATGCAGATGACTGAAGAACAACATGCACATATGGATGACATGAGCCCTGAACCTACTGCATCGAATGATCATGGTCACTAAGCTTTGACCTCATCTATATAAAAAAACGCTTAAAATATTAAGCGTTTTTTTATTTATAGATGTCCAATTTTACGTATTTAAGCCAAAGCCATGTACATATCTTGATGCGGAATACCACAATCTAAATATTCATCACCTTCAACAACAAAACCTAAAGCTGCATAAAACGGTATAGCATGCACTTGTGAAGATAGTTTTAAATATTCACGTTGCTCTAATTTCGCTTGTTCGATAATGGCTTGCATCAAGATTTTACCAATCCCCTGACCGCGATAGGCCTTTAAAACAGCAACACGACCTATACTGTTATTTTTCAACAAACGTGCAGTTGCAATAGCTTTCATCCCATCATGAACAATAAAATGCAGTGAAATCGCATCTTCTGCATCCCATTCATCTTCGGGCGATATCTGCTGTTCTAAAATAAAGACCTGTTCACGTATCGGCCGAGCTGCAGATGCCAGTTGCTCCCACGGACCAAATTGAATATTTAACTGCTGCATCCCTTCATCCTTTAGCATTTACAGCCAATATCTTGCTGGTCCCATTGATCATTCAACAATAATTCTAACGAATGCTTTTGAATGCCATACATGTCTTTTAAAGCTTGGATCTGCGTCAATACCGCTTGATCAGGTTCGACATAGTCTGCACGTTTGGTTGCCAAGATCATTTTATTTTTACTGGTATGTTCAAGTGCCACAAACTCAAAGACTTTGGTTTCATAACCATATGCTTTTAATAAAAGTGCACGAATCGTGTCGGTGAGCATTTCTGCTTGCTGGCCGGCATGAATACCAAATTGCAACATCGGTGCAAGTACTTGTGGCGCTTTCAATTGCGGACGCAGTTCTTTATGACAACACGGCGCACACATGATCATTTGCGCATTTAATCGAATACCGGTATGAATCGCAAAGTCCGTTGCCACATCACAGGCGTGCAGCGCAATCATGACATCTAAGCGCTCAGGCGCATAGGTACGAACATCGCCTTGGAAAAAATCCAGTTGGCTGAAATTCGACTGCTGAGCAACGCTTTGGCAAAATTCCACCATTTTTGGATTCAGCTCAACCCCAGTCACTTTAGGCACTTGCTGGTGTTTTGCTAAATAATCATATAATGCAAAAGTCAGATAGCCTTTACCTGAACCAAAATCCACGACATTTAGAGATTGATCGGTTTCTTTGATCTGACTTAAAGCACCTGAAAAAATTTCTACAAATTTATTAATTTGTTTCCATTTACGTGCCATGCTCGGAATAATTTGTGCTTTTGCATCCGTAATACCGAGTGGCTGTAAGAAATAACTGTTTTGATCGACATAGCGATGTTTTGCTCGATCATGCCCTTGCTGCTCCGTAGGATTTTTCCCAAAAGCAGGCTGCTTTTTGCTAATGCTTAGCATCACTTTCTTTTTATTTTTTTGAGCTGAATTTCTTCATCCAAGGTCATCAGGTTGGCTTGCTTACAACAGCTTAATAAACTTTCGACTTGTTGATTTGCAGATGCGATTGGATAGTTTTTGGTGATGTCTTGGGTTTTGTAACGATATAAACAGCTAAGAAACGACTCACCTTGCAGCGAAATGACTCGTAAGGTCATTTTTTCTAATTGGTCTAATTCACCTTTATACTGACTCAAGATCATGCGATCAAAACGCTGTGTTTCAATGGCTTGCTGAAAGGCTGCTAAAAATTGCTGCTCTTGCGTAGAGGGAGAAGCCAAAGATGACATAATATAAACCTAGATAAATTTGCATAACAATTTTAAATCTTCTTACACCAAAAGCAAAATTGAATTACTATACACTTGTATATTTAAATTATTATAAAAGATACGTTATGAATACTCCCCACCTTTTAGCTTATGACCCAGCTGAAGAAAGACTGAATTTCTATACCCATGCTTTCGGTGCAGCGTTGTCTGCCATCGCAGGTATCCTACTGATTTTAAAAGGATCATATCTTCCAACTGGACAATGGCTTGCACTTTGGGTGTATGCATTCAGTATGCTATTATTGTTTTCAGCCTCGAGTCTATATCACTTCGCAGAATCTCCTGAGCGCCGTGGTTGGTACAAAAAACTCGACCATACCGCAATCTATTATTTAATTGCAGGTACTTACACCCCGTTTCTGGCAATCGCACTGCCTACCGCAAAAGCGCATTATTTACTCATTGCACTGTGGGTCATTGCTGCAATTGGAACACTATTCAAATTAATTTTCATTCATCGTTTTCAAAAGATTTCGTTGATTGCCTATTTGGTGATGGGATGGCTTGCAGTACTGGTAATTGATGATATGCAACGCTTTTTATCTGATCAAGCTTTAACCTACCTGATCATTGGCGGGCTATCTTATACAATCGGTGCATTGTTTTATGCCTTAAAAAAGGTAAGATATACACACGCTATCTGGCATATTTTTGTATTGATAGGTGCAGGATCACATTTCCTGTCGATTTATCTCTACGTGATATAACCCACTGACACTGCATTCTTTAGTGACCCTAATTCCGCAGTTCGTAAGTTGGTATTTCGTATTTTTTTAAGAAATTACGCCTTTTTTAAAAAGATTACGCTTTTAAAACTAAGTTCAATTATTTTTAGTAAGTGTAAGGTCCACCATGGCGTCTTCAAGTGCTGCTGCCACTGAACAGCAACCAACAAATTCAAAATTCCGCGTACTTACAGCAAGTCTTGTAGGTACCACAATCGAATTCTTCGATTTCTACATCTATGCAACTGCGGCTGTAATTATCTTCCCGCATCTGTTCTTCCCTGCAAGTACAGATCCAACAACCGCAACGATTCAATCTCTAGCAACGTTTGCGATTGCCTTTATTGCTCGCCCGATTGGTGCAACATTCTTTGGCCATTTAGGTGACCGTATCGGTCGTAAAGCCACATTAGTTGCCGCTCTCCTCACCATGGGGATTTCGACAGTATGTATCGGCTTGCTTCCAACCTATGCTCAAATTGGTATCGCTGCTCCGCTCATGCTTGCACTTTGTCGCTTAGGTCAAGGTCTTGGTTTAGGTGGTGAATGGTCAGGTGCCGTGCTACTTGCAACTGAAAATGCGCCAGAAGGCAAACGTGCTTGGTATGGTATGTTCCCTCAATTAGGTGCGCCAATCGGCTTTATTCTTGCAACAGGCTCATTCTTGACCTTAGGTCACTTCATGTCTGAAGCTGAGTTTATGCAATGGGGTTGGCGTATTCCATTCATTGCAAGTGCGCTATTGGTTATTGTCGGTCTATGGATTCGTTTAAAATTACATGAAACACCAGCGTTCCAAAAAGTATTGGATAAGCAAAAAGAAGTAAATATTCCGTTCAAAGAAGTGATCACTAAGCACTGGGGGATGTTAATTCTCGGTACGATTGCCGCGATTTGTACATTCGTTGTGTTCTACTTAACCACAGTATTCGCTTTACAATGGGGTACAACCCAGCTTGGTTACACACGTGAAGAATTTTTAAAACTTCAACTGGTTGCCACACTTTGTTTCGCTGCCTTCATTCCACTTTCTGCTGTATTTGCTGAAAAATTTGGTCGTAAAACGACTTCGATTGCGGTATGTGTTGTATCTGCATTGTTTGGCTTAGTCTTCTCAAGCATGCTTGAGTCTGGCAGTACTGCGATGGTGTTCTTATTCCTATGTATCGGTCTTGCGATCATGGGTTTAACCTATGGTCCAATTGGTACGGTATTGTCTGAAATCTTCCCAACGTCTGTACGTTACACAGGTTCAGCTTTAACCTTTAACATGGCTGGTATTTTTGGTGCATCTTTCGCGCCATTGATCGCAACTAAACTTGCAACTGGCTATGGTTTATATGCAGTAGGTTACTACCTAACTGCGGCATCAATCCTTTCATTGATCGCGTTCTTAATGATTCGCGAAACTAAAAATGATGATGTGAATAATCAGGTTTAATCTGCACATAATAAAAAAGCCAGCACATATTGCTGGCTTTTTTATGTCTCAAATTGAGTCAATGACCTGATGAATACTCTGTAGTTGACAGCATTTTGATGTAATTCATGAAAGCAACTTAGATCCAACTAAGCAATACACCTTATCTGTTCCAAGACACGGTCATTCACTCAACTTCAAACTACAAATGTTTCATGGCACGATTCAATTTTATTAACAAAACAAGGTTTGTAGCTCTTCATCAAGAGGAACAGTCACCAAACGGTTAGTGATAATGAACGGTAGATTTTGATTAAACCAACTCGATAATATCAATGGTCGGTGGCACAAGAAAACGGAAAGGTACCCCAACCATGCCCGTACCAACAGTGACAAAGACATCTGCATTGTCATGCTGATATAGCCCTTTTTTATGACCTAAAATCGACACTTTTTTCATTACATAATCGGTCAACCATGGCAATTCCACTTGTCCACCATGTGTATGACCCGACAACATCAATGGTCGTCCTGGCAGTTTAGGTACCATATCAACGGTATCTGGATTATGCGACAAAATGATCCAAGGTTTATCTTGTGGCAATTCTGGCAAATAGCGCATATCGGCTTTACCTGCCCATAAGTCCCCAACGCCTAATAAGCGAAACTCATTAAACTCGACTACTTGCCCTTCGATATCCACCACATGATTACTTTCTAATGCATGTTTTAATAACTCTTGAATAGGCGGACCAGGATATTGCTCATCATGATTACCATTCACCGAATAAATCGGAGCAATAATTTTTTTTAGTACGGCCAGTTCTTCAGCTAACTTATTTTCTGGCTCATAAGTCCAATCCCCTGCAACCACGACCAAATCAGGATTTTGTGCATTGATTTTATCGACGATCATTTTTAACTGACGTTCATGACCCGAAAATAAACCAATGTGTAAATCACCAATTAAAGCAATGCGTACAGGCTTTAATAATTGTCGTGTTTCATGCAATTGATATTGACATTTTTTCACCTGAATCATGTGCGGCTCGATAAATCGGGCATAGCACAAAAGCCCCGTAACAGCACCGACAAAAATCGCTTCATGTAGTGAATAATAGCCACTCCAGCCTGCATAAAAGCTAAAGAAGAATAAAGGGATAAGTAAATACGAGAGATAAAACGCCAACAAATGTACGAAGGCTTTAAACGGATGAATCGTTTCCGTGCGCGACTGGCTTAACCAAGCTTGGGATATTGCCCAAACGCCCAGCACAGCCAACCCGATATAAAAATACATCACTACGGAATCTAATTCCCACATACATTTGCTCTACAATTTGCCTAACGAGAAAACTCGGTCACTATATTTATCTTTTCACAGCTGACACTTATACTCAAATCAAATTTTTTAGTATGTCTAACAGTATGAACTCAGCTACACTGAAACAGCAAAATTTGTCCTTCATACACAACCACACTAAGGCGGTTTTGCTGAGTTGTAGCCTTGTTTTGACTTTATCTGCATGTAGTACCTTGCCTAAACAGCAAACTCAACCTGTGGAATATGCTTTTAATACCCCGACAGACGATACTAGCCTTGCGAAAATTGTGCTGCCGCTACGTGAACAAAATCCCAACTTAACCGGTTACCACGTTCTGTATGACCCATTAGAAGCCTTAGCAGCTCGAATCGAGCTAATCAATAAGGCCGAAAAAAGTTTAGATCTACAATACTATATTTGGGATAACGACAAAATTGGTGCTTTGGCCCTACATGCCATGATCAAAGCTGCAGATCGTGGGGTGAAAATTCGTTTATTGGTCGATGACAACAATGCAAAAAAAATGGAAGGCATTTATATGGCACTCGACCAGCATGCCAATATTGATGTCAAACTGTATAACCCATACCGCTTCCGACATTTCCGCCCTGTCGATATGGTGCTGGATCTAAAACGTATCAACCGCCGTATGCACAACAAAAGCTTTATTGCAGACAATCAAATCGCATTGATTGGTGGTCGCAATATGAGTAACCAATACTATAACGTCAGTGATAATTATCAATTTTCCGATGTTGACGTCATGCTGGTCGGTGCGGCATCCGATGAAATCATCCATTCTTTTGACGAATATTGGAATGATGATTATGCCTTTCCAGTACGTCAATTGGTCAATCCACGCCACTATAGTTTGCGCTTCGACAGCCTCAAACAACAACTCGATGACTATAACCAAGAAGCCACTGTGGTCAATTATTTGGACTTAGCTAACCGTTCACATGCCTTTGATGACTGGCTCAACAATAAAATCCAATTTGACTGGGTCAAAGCCGAAGTAGTCAAAGATTCCCCGAGCAAAATCAAATCTAAAGCCAAAAAAGAAGAGCATCTCAACTTTCAGCTCCTCAACCGTTTAGATAAACCGGAACAAAGTGTCGATATCGTTTCAGCCTACTTTGTCCCCGAAAAAAAAGGGGCTGAACGCCTAAAAAACCTTCGTGCAGATGGCGTAAAAGTCAGAGTCTTGACCAACTCATTCCAGGCCAATGACGTGCCATTGGTTCATGCTTTTTATAGCAAATATCGTCAAGATCTCTTGGAACACGACGTTCAACTCTATGAATTTCTCTCTAGACCTGATGCAGAAAACCTCAACACCAATACCAAAGAGTTGGCGGAAAAATCTAAAGTTAGTCTAAAAGGTTTAAGCCGTTCAAGCCTACATGCCAAACTGATGGCAATTGATGAAAAACAAGTTTTTATTGGTTCATTTAACTTTGACCCTCGCTCAGCATATTTAAATACTGAAATTGGGGTATTACTGAATAGCCCACGCTTAGCCAAAGCAGTCCACTACACCATGGATGAAAATTTGAGTAAATATGCCTATAAGTTAGTACTCAATGCAGACCAACAGATCAATTGGAAAATTAAGTTGTCAAATGGTCAAACGCGTATTTATCCACGTGAACCGAAAATCAAGTGGTGGCAAAAAGCAGGGGTGAAATTTATCTCTTGGTTGCCGCTCGAAGGCTTTATGTAAGGATTGTGCTGCAAAGGCATCCCCCTTGCAGCATGTATCACTAATTCATTAAGCTTCAACTGGAACTGGCGCTTTAAGGACTTTGGCTTGAAGTTCTGCCAATCCCTGATTCATTTTTTGCTGCACTTCTTGTGTCAGACTGTCAACAGTATGACCTGCCGAATCAATTGCGGGCAATGTCATCAGATGCGCTGTGACTTTCGGCATTTCTAAGACATTTTTGACATGTCGATCAAAGCTAATGTCTCCGACATAGGGCGCAATATTATCGAGTTCACCGTCCTGATTCACATAGCAAATTAAGCAAATTTGGACTGGACGTTCGGCTTCAATTGCCGCACCTAAAATACGACCATGAATTTTTTTAATTTTGCTGCCATCTGAAGTGGTGGCTTCTGGGAAAAAGAGTACCGGCGTATCTTGTTTTAAGAAGCCTGTAATTTGTTCTTTAATTTTAATCGAGTCGCCAGAGCCACGCTTAATAAATAAGGTGCCACCGCCTTTCGCCAAATTACCCAGTACCGGCCACTTTTCAATTTCAGCTTTCGCCAAAAAGAAAACACGTGCGCTAGAACCCAAAACTGCCACATCTAACCATGAAATATGATTACTTACCCAAAGGGCTGGTTGACGTGGAATTTCGCCATGCACTTTGACTTCAAGATTAAATACTTTGCATAACTTGCGACAAAAATACTGCACATAGCGGGTATTTTGCGGGTTATTCGGGTCTTTATACAATTGATGACGATAAACCAAATAAAAACCCTGCGTCACGGCAACAGCTGCTGCACCGACTTTTTTACAATACAAATAAATTTTTGAAAACACATTAATTTGCGGTGTATTGACGATTTGAGGTTGATTCATAAACGGTTCACTAAAAGGACACGGTGCCACAATTTGGCGTAAATTTTCATCATCATATACCGAAGACAGTTTTTTTGCATTGATCATAAAAACCGAAGTCGAAGATAATATTTTCCCATTTTAATCGTTTTTAAAAATCAAATATTATTTTTATATCGGTTTTAAAGGTTAAAATTATGAATCATTCATATTCAGACAATCCCCCTATTTCTTCATGGCAAGCGTTAAAAGCCCTTGCTGGTTTTTCACTGATATATATGAGTGTGCTTTTTTTACTGGCACTGAGCTTTCGCAGCTTTCTCTAATTGAACTGCAGGTCGTACAGCAACTTTGCCATTAATCCATCACTTAGATTAACCACCGCACTCCATTTTCGCCTAAAATGAATCTTTAAACAGGAGTGTGTGCTGAGTGGAAAATTTAAATCAACATCAAGCGAGCGGTGAACGCGTAATTTTAGTCAGTGTGGCAGTACAAATGCTTGCAGACCTTGATGCCGAAGAATTCCACTTACTTGCTCAATCTGCAGGTGCCAATATTCTGCAACATGTGCATGCTCAGCGTATTAAGCCTGATGCCAAATTATTTATCGGCTCAGGGAAAGCTGAAGAAATTGCAGAAGTAGTCGCGGAATATGAAGCCGAATTGGTCATCTTTGACCATGCTCTCACCCCTGCCCAAGCACGTAATCTTGAACGCATCATGCGTTGTCGTGTGGTCGATCGTACAGAATTAATTTTAGATATTTTTGCCCAACGCGCACGTACCTATGAAGGTAAATTGCAAGTTGAGTTGGCTCAATTACAACATATGGCTTCACGGCTGATTCGTAGTCGTGGCGATCTCGATAGCCAAAAAGGCGGGATCGGCCTACGTGGACCAGGTGAAACGCTGCTGGAAACTGACCGTCGTCTACTCAAGCTGCGTATGGGGCAACTCAAAGCGAAACTTGAGAAAGTCCGCCAAACACGTATGCAAGGTCGTGTGGCACGTCAAAAAGCTGCTGTTCCAACCGTGTCATTGGTGGGTTATACCAATGCTGGTAAATCGACCTTATTTAATAATTTAGCAAAAAGTGATGTCTATGCAGCAGACCAACTTTTTGCGACACTTGACCCAACTTTACGCCGTCTACATTGGGATGGTATCGGCAACTTAGTTCTCGCGGATACTGTAGGTTTTGTGCGTAATTTATCGCACTCACTGGTTGAGTCGTTTAAAGCCACCTTAGAAGAAACGTTGGAGGCGACCTTATTGTTACATGTCATTGACTCCAGCAGTCCGGACATGATGGAACAAATCGAGGCTGTCGAAAAAGTACTGAAAGAAATTGGTGTCGATGTTCCGATTCTGCGCGTTTATAACAAAATTGATGTCAGTGGCGAAGATCCTAAAATCATCTATGGCAAGCCGCATCAGCCGGAACGTGTTTATGTCTCAGCACATAGTGGTAAAGGTCTTCCCTTATTACGCCAAGCGGTTCAAGAATGCTTAATGGGACAGATTCAAAGCTTTGAAGTCCGTCTAAAACCGGCTTATGGCAAATTAAGAACACAACTGTATGCGCTCAATGTGATCCAAAATGAAAGTTATGATGAACAAGGCAACTTAATTTTGCATGTCATCATTGCCCCGCATAAGTTAGAACAACTGATTAAACAGGCGCATTTATCCATTGATGAAATATTGGGAACGCGTGCGCAACAATTCCAACGTCCACTTGAAGAATTTGAAATTAAAGACTAAATCGGTTAAAACTTGATTAGTATAATTTTAACGAAAACGAAAGACAAAAATGGACTGGATCAAGCGCATCGACTGGAAAGCCTGGATAGGCACTATTGCATTAATTATTATTTTCCGTGAAGGCGCGGTCTGGGTCATGAAGCAATTCAATCACCCAGAATTAGGCAATCTAGTCGGTTTGATTGCCCTCTTAATCGTGCTTTCATTTTGGAGAAAATTCAACAAAATTCCAGCCAGTTTGGTCGATACCAATAATAAAATCATGAAAGAAAGTGCCTTTGCCTTCTTACCCATTAGTGCAGGCTCATTGCTGATGATGATGCATTTAGGTGATGAAATTCCAATGTTTTTGATTGTTCTCTTTGTCAGCACCCTCATACCGCTGTGGGTCTACGCAAAAATGTCTAAGAAATGGCTATAGGAGAATCAATATGCTTTCAATCATCTCTGGATTCATCATTACCCTGATCGCCTATCTTGTCGCAAAACCCATTAATAAAAAATTACCGCAAATCCCCGTGATTGTGATTGGGATGTTCTTCGTCATTGGTATGCTCTATCTGTTTGGCATTTCCTATGAAAGTTATATGGCGCAGGTCAATCCACTGTTCAATAACTTACTCGGCTATGTCACAGTGGCCTTGGCCATTCCTTTAGCAGCGATGCGCTACGATGACTTACCTTTAAAAGCCGTGGGCGGGATTTTAGTCTTTGCCAGTATCAGTGCCGTTGCCCTCCCTATGGGGCTGGCTTATTTGCTGCATTTGTCAGATCCAACCATTATGGCTTTTGCTACACGGGCAGTGACCACCCCTATTGCCATCAACATTGCGACGCTGCTGCATTCCCCGATTCCTTTGGTAATTTTGATTGTGATTTTATCAGGGGTGATTGGCGCAGCATTTTCACCCATCATACTCAAAAATATTCATGATGAACGTGCATCAGGACTCGCCTTAGGACTTGCTGCACATGCGATTGGCACAGCTCAAGCTTGGCAGCGCGGCAGCATTGCTGGGCGCTATGCAGCATTTGGCATGGCGGTAAATGCAGTATTCACAGCAATCTGGTTGCCAACTTTCATACTCTATCTACAAAATATGTGACTGAGCAATCACTTTTAAATGATTGTTTTGTATAAAAAATAAACTTAATATAAATTCAAGGGTACACCACAACACATTGAACGATGTGCTGTGGATGTTACATTTTTGGTAAAGGCACTTTTGTGCAACATGTCAACTTTCCCGAATAAAATGTAAATATTTACGCTTAGAGTAGTTGCTCTAAGTTCAAATATTACCTAGTATGATCAATAAACCCTCACAAAGTGTATTGATAAAGGATTATTAATATGATCGAAAAAAGTTTGAAATGGGCTGCATTATTCGGTGCTGTAGTTACAAGCTCCGCACTCTATGCTCAAGATCTTACAGGGACTTGGCAACAAATTGACGATAAAACTGGTTCGCCTAAAGCACTGATCGAAATTCGAAAAGATGCCAAAGACACCTATACCGGCAAAATTGTCAAAGTGACGCCACGTCCGGGTTATACACCAAAGGAAAAATGTGTGAATTGCCCTGCACCTTATACCAACCAGCCTATTTTAGGGATGGATGTATTTAAGGGGCTGAAACTTGAAAGTGAAAATACCTACTCTCAAGGAAAAATTATTGATCCTTTAGCAGGCAAAATTTACAGCTTAAAAGGCAAAATTTCTGCCAATGGTAAGCGCTTACATTTACGTGGATATCTGGGGATTTCCGCGATTGGTCGTACACAGACATGGATTCGCGTTGAATAAATTTTAAATTTATTCAGTAAATTGATTTGATATAGGTGAACCACCTACAGGGAATATCTGATGAAAAAATTAAAAGTGAGCCTCTTATTCTTAGCTGCTGTAATGAGTGGTTCAGCTTTTGCTCAAGACCTTTCAGGGACTTGGCAACAAATTGATGATAAAACAGGTTCACAAAAAGCCATTATTGAAATCCGTAAAGAAAGTAATGGAACATTCGTGGGTAAAATCATCAAAGTGACGCCGCGTCCGGGCTATACACCGCGCGACACCTGCGTAAATTGCCCTGCACCTTATAAAAACAAACCGATTTTAGGCCTTGATGTGTTAACTGGTTTAAAACATGTTGAAGGGACCAATAATTACGACAAAGGCCGTATTATTGACCCACTTTCTGGCAAAATTTACGACACAAAAGTTCGCTTAAATGCCAGCGGAAAACGTCTCACGCTGCGTGGCTATATGGGTGTATCAGCACTCGGTCGTAGCCAAACTTGGATTCGCCAAGAATAAGTTCAATGTTATAAAAACCGCCGCCATGGCGGTTTTTTTATGCCTAAGATATTCAAATTATTTTAAAAATAAAGTTGACTATTCTCGTAAACTTTCTAACATACGTGCTCATAAATCACGCTTCTAGGGGAAAAGCGATTATGTTTAAAAAAATATTATTCAGCCTTTGCACATTCGGATTGATGAATGTCGCATTTGCAAATGACATTACTGGCACGTGGCAACAAATTGACGATAAAACAGGAGCGGCCAAAGCGATTATTTCGATTCACAAAGAATCCAATAATACCTATACCGGTAAAATTATTAAAATTACACCACGTCCTGGCTATACACCGCAAAAAAACTGTAATAAGTGCCCTGCGCCTTATACCAACCAACCGATTCTCGGCATGGAAATTGTTAAAGGTTTAAAGCAAATTAATAATACAAATAATTATGAAAAAGGTCGTATTATCGACCCTCTTTCTGGCAAGGTTTATGATGCTAAAGTGCGCTTAAACAGCACAGGAAAACGTATTTCGATCCGTGCAAGTATTGGCGTTTCAGTCTTGGGCCGTAACCAAACTTGGATTCGTTTAGACTAATCCTCACACCAATAAAAAAGCCGCATCAATGCGGCTTTTTTATTTTTAAATACTTACATCACAGGATTATCGACAGCAAACATGTGCTGATCTTCTAAACGATAAGCCATCAACTGATTGCCCCAGACACATCCGCCATCCACATTTTGGATTTTTGCTGAAATGCTTTTTCCTTGCAAAGCCGCCCAATGACCAAAAAGAATTTGATGGGTCTGCGCTGCTTGTGACTCAAACTCAAACCATGGCTTAAAACCCTTCGGCATAGGGTCATCGAGTGAATCTTTAAAACTAAACTCTAAACGGCCTTCTGCATCGGTTAAGCGCATGCGGGTCAAATAGTTGGTAATACAGCGTAAGCGCGCATGACCAGACAAATCATCCGTCCATAGGTTCGGCTCTTTACCGTACATCACTTGAAGAAACGCATCGACCACATCAAAGTCGTCATGACCAATCACCGCTTCCACTTCTTTTGCCAAATCAGCGGTTTGCTGCGCAGTCCAATTCAAAGGAATACCCGCATGAGTCAAAATGGTTTGCTCATTCGGAAATAGACACAGCGGCTGCTTGCGTAACCAATCAATCAAATCATCACTTTCTAAAGCGTGAATCACATCATCGATATTGTCTTTAGGATTGATATCCTTAATACCGCGAGCGCATGCCAGCAAAGTCAGATCATGATTGCCCAGTACCGTCGCCGCAACTTCACTATCCACTAATTTTTTGATGAACCGCAAAGCGCCTATCGAGTTTTCACCCCGTGCGACGAGATCACCGGCAAACCATATAAAATCTTGGTCTGCATCAAACTTTATCTCTTTCAGTAAAGCTTTTAATGCTTCAAAACAGCCTTGAACATCACCAATGACATAGTTATAGCGAATATTGCGAGTCATAATTATTTAAGCCACCATTTGATCTGCTAATGCGACAAATTCTGCAAGTGTTAGGGTTTCAGGACGCGCCATTGGATCAACCCCTGCATTTTCAAAACCATCTTCAACCAACATGCCTTTTAAGCTGTTGCGTAACGTCTTACGGCGTTGAGTAAAGACATGTGAAACCAAACGCGCAAGCGCTTTTTCATTTTTCGCCACAATCGGTTTAACGGCATAAGGCTCTAAACGGAATACCGCAGAGGTGACTTTTGGCGGCGGATTAAACGAACCCGGCGGCACTTCAAATAAAAACGTCGGTTTACAGAAGTATTGGATCATCACCGATAAACGGCCGTATTCTTTAGTATTCGGTGAAGCGGTAATACGGTCCACGACTTCTTTTTGCAGCATGAAGTGCATGTCTTTGACTTTGTCGCCAAACTCCAAGAGATGAAACAGCAGCGGAGTCGAGATGTTATACGGCAAGTTGCCAACCACGCGCAGAGGACGGCCTTCGGCAAACAGCTCGGTAAAGTCATATTTCAGCGCGTCGGTTTCAACAATGGTCAAGCGCTCAGGATGCGGCACACGGCCCGGCAAACCTGCAGCTAAGTCACGGTCCAGCTCAACCACAGTTAGAGCATCACATTCACCAATTAAAGGCGATGTAAGCGCAGCAAGACCGGGACCAATTTCGACAATATTGTCACCAGTACGCGGATTTACCGAACGTACAATTTTAGCAATAACACGTTGATCATGTAAGAAATTCTGTCCAAACCGCTTACGCGTGTGATGCCCTTCATCTTTTGGGTTTAGGGCATTAATTTGATACATAAAATTCTCCGCATAGGTTTATTACAACGATTACTGACTTGATTCAAATTCACTCAAGCGAGCAAAAATTTCTTCGGACTTGGTCATATTATCCCGAGCCGCTTTAATTACACTGAGCAATGGCTCTCTTTGTTTCAACAAAGCCATTGTTTCAGATTTCATCATTTCTTCAGTTTCAGCCTGAATGGAGAGCAAACTTTCACGCATTTCAGCATTGTTTACGCGCTCTACACCGAGTTCGGGATTACCATTCAGTTGAGCCTTCAAAAAATTATTGAAAGTTTCAAAATCTGCTAAAAAGTCATCTAAATCGTCTGGATGAATAGAATTCACATCAGTTAACTTCAGCAAAGAACTCAACATTCGTCCCGCAATATAGACTTGATTTTTGGCAATCATTGCTTGAATAGCTGAATTGTTTGCTCTAGCCATCATATCAGCCAGAATGTTATATTCAGCTTGAATACCTGGAATGGTTTCACTTACAAGAAGTTGATATTCATATAGCGCACTCAGGCTATTTTGATGCTGTACAAGCAGATCAATATTAGCATTGATTGCCTGTCCATCTTGAAGCATTTTATCAGCACCGCCACGATTCGCATATTTTTTATGCACCGCGGTCAGCGCTTGATTAAATTTTTGCTGATTATGTTTAAAGCCATCCACGGCAGCCGGTGATGCAAAACGTATAAATCCTTCCGTCTGTTTTGGAATTTGCAGCGATAATACTTTTAATTCACAAGAATGATGATCTGTAGCGAGCGTTGAGCATGCTGACAGCATCAACGCTAACGCAATCCCAAAAAATGGGCGAATGATCGATTTCGCCCTAAGCATCTTGTTATTTTCCTGTTTTATTTTTGATAATTTTTTAATATTATTCATATAAAATTCAAACCTTTATTATTAAGTTTCGTTATTTTTCGCACGTGCTAATTCTAAAGCCAAATCAACCGCCACCTGTAAACTCGAACTTTTAGCAAGACCAGTTCCAGCCAGTGACAGTGCTGTGCCGTGATCCACTGAAGTCCGAATAAATGGTAAGCCCAAAGTGATATTGATGGCTTCGCCAAAGCCCTGCGACTTTAACACAGGTAAGCCCTGATCGTGATACATCGCCAAAACCGCATCGGCATCTTTTAAATTTTCAGGGGTAAATAAGGTATCAGCAGGTAAACTCAGGCTCATATTCACCCCTTGAGCGCGATAACGCTCTAGCACCGGATTGATCACTTCAATCTCCTCCATGCCCAAATAACCATCTTCACCCGCATGCGGATTTAAACCGCAGACTAAAATATGCGGATGATCTTTTTTAAATTTGGTTTTTAAATCATGAATCAAAATATCAATGACCTGATGCAAACGTTCTTGAGTAATGGCATCCGCAACATCACGAAGCGGTAAATGTGTTGTTGCCAATGCGACACGGAGCGTTTTGGTCGCAAGCATCATCACGACACGATCAACGCCTGCAAATTCTTGATAAAACTCCGTATGTCCGCTGAAATGGATACCGGCATCATTAATAATCGACTTTTGCACAGGTGCAGTTGCAACACCTACACTTTTGCCAGACATCGCATAATCTGCAGAACGACGTAATTGTTCCAACACATAGGCTGCATTATTCACATCTAACTGACCTGCAATAACAGGTGTAGTTACAGGTACATGTTCCACATAAAGCTGACCTAGAGCTGCCGAACCCTCCTGCCCAACATAGTCAATCAGTTCAACTTCGAGCTTTAACTGTTGAGCACGCTTGAGCAGCAAATCTTTATCAATAAGAACCACAAGTGGCCTTTCATCTATTCGATTGGCTAAGCTCAAACAAATATCAGGTCCGATACCTGCGGGTTCACCGCTCGTGATATATAAAGGCAGCATGGGTCTATCCTGTGTGTGCAATAGCATTATTATACTGTGTGATGCACATGACAGACCTAATTTTATTGACTAAAAATATCGGACTAAAACTCAAAAATAACCGCGTTTTGCGACATTGTATGGAATGAAATCGAAAGCAAAACCTGAAATGCCAATGATCCAAATCAGTGCAATAAGAATTACAATGCCGCGCTGAACGGCCGGTACATGCTGCGGGTAGTTCGTTATCAACCAAAAAAACATACCGCCCACAAGCAATAATCCAATCAACAGATAAACCAATAAATAACTAAGGAAAAATAAAGTGAGCATCATTAACAAAACGATGATTGCGCCATCCGCCCCATGCAAAGACACCAAATACAAAAAAGTTGGGCTTAAAATCAAGGTGCTACATAAGCCCATTAAATACCACCAATGTCGCCAAAATAAGGGGTCAAATGTGGTTTTTAACAGATTAGAATTCGACATGATTTACATTCACCCGCTTTTTTTATAATTTCTGGATTATCTGCTGTTTATTGCTGAAGAAATATACTACAATACAGCGCTTGAAATTTTATATTTTCATTTGTGATTCTTCACGTATTCGTATAGAATCGCGTCTCCTTTTGTTTGGACAGCTTCCATAGTCCAAACCAACTATAATAGGTAGTGGTTTAATGAAAACTCTCAGCGCTAAGCCAGCTGAAGTTCAACACGACTGGTACGTTGTTGATGCTTCTGGCAAAACTTTAGGTCGCCTTGCGACTGAAATCGCTCGTCGTTTACGCGGTAAGCACAAAACTTCTTATACTCCTCACGTTGACACTGGCGACTACATCGTTGTTATCAATGCTGAGCAAGTTCAAGTGACTGGTAAAAAATCACTTGATAAGAAATATTATCGCCACACTGGTTTCCCTGGTGGTATTCGTGAAACTAATTTCGAAAAATTAGTTGCTCACAAACCAGAAGAAATCTTCGAACGTGCTGTAAAAGGCATGTTGCCAAAAGGTCCTCTTGGTTATGCAATGATCAAGAAAATGAAAGTGTACGCTGGTACTGAGCATCCACATACTGCTCAACAGCCACAAGTTTTGGACATCTAAGGGATACAGCACATGGCTACTAACTATGGTACAGGTCGCCGTAAGACCGCAACTGCACGTGTTTTCCTATCAGCTGGTACTGGTAAACTCGTAATCAACAACCGTTCTTTAGAACAATATTTCGGTCGTGAAACTGCTCGTATGGTTGTTAACCAACCACTTGAGCTTTTAGAAGCTACTGAGAAATATGACCTTTACATCACTGTTGCTGGTGGTGGTATCGGTGGTCAAGCAGGCGCTATCCGTCACGGTATTACTCGTGCATTGATCGCTTCTGACGAAACTCTTAAACCTGCTCTTCGTCAAGCTGGTTTCGTTACTCGTGATGCTCGTGAAGTTGAACGTAAGAAACTTGGTTTACGTAAAGCTCGTAAACGTCCTCAATTCTCTAAACGTTAATTCGTTTACCGAATTGGACAAAAAACCTTGGCTTATGCCAAGGTTTTTTTATGTCTTAATTTTTATGAAGATGATACAAATAGAATAACGATCCGATAAACAAAGAGACTCAAACTCGCAATAAAGCATATAACCGACAGTGTTAGTGTAATTGTACAAATGGTCATTTTGCTTTTTTGTTCAGGAGTATCATCCTCTGCTCCATAATCAGAGGCATAACCTCCAGCGAGTGCCGTATAAAAGCCAATGCCCATAAAAATAACAGCAGCTAAAAATAATAATTTTTGTACAAGTGCAATGGTCATCATGCGGTGACGATCAGGTAAATGAATGACATGAAAGAGCTATCAGATAAAATCAAATAAAACAAAACTGTAATTTTCACTGTAGCTGCATTGATATTGCTAAAGTCCCCGTGATTTTACTGTCTAATTTTAGTATCCTATCTTATTCATTTCTCATCGTCTCGGATTATGTCAGTCGAAAATGCACCTCTCCAAGGGATTACGCTTTACAGTCATGCGGATGACTTTCGCTCACACTGGATACGTTATGTACTTGCAGAGAAGCAAATCAAACATAATTTAATTATTGCTGATGATGAAGACGAAGATCTTGCAAGTTTAAATCCCTACAATCAACTTCCGATGATGATTGAAAATGGCCTAAAACTCTATAACAGCAGTATTATCGCCGAATATCTGGATGACCGATATCGTCAAAATAAACTGTATGCAGATGCACCCATGCCTCGTGCAGAGCAACGTCAATATGTATGGCGCTTCGAACAAGATTGGTTAAGACTTGCCGATATTATGCTTCGCCATCCCGATACCCTCAATGAAAAAGCCAAGCAAAAAGCACAAAAACAATTGCGTGATACACTCATTTCACTAACCCCCTTGTTTCAGCATTATCCTTATTTTATGTCTGAACAATTTAGCATGTTAGACTGTATGCTCGCACCTGTATTTCTGCGCCTAAAAGCCATGGGGATTGAGCTTCCCAAACAGCAATGCCGCCCTATATTTCTCTATTGCCAACGCATCTTTAGCCGTCCTGCATTTATCAAATCAATGACATTGCAGGAAAAAAATCGCTATAGCGAGCTTTTAGCAAAAAATTAATTTCCCATTAATATTCGAGTAAGCATTATGTCTGAACAAGAACTACAACTCACTCCAACGCGTCCATACTTAACACGGGCACTTTATGAATGGATTTGTGACAATCAACTTACACCGTACCTACTTGTTGATGCGACACAGAATGGTACGATGGTGCCAGTTCAATATATCCAAGATGGCCAAATTGTCCTGAATATCGCACCTCATGCAACGCATGCGCTACACATGAGCAATGAGACGATTACTTTCTCTGCACGCTTTGGTGGCGTTTCGCAAAACCTCTATATCCCCTTTTCTGCTGTTCTAGGTATCTATGCACGTGAAAATGGTCAAGGCATGTTCTTCGATCCTCAAGAATATGAAGGTATTCAGAATGATCAAAATGCTTTAAAATCAAACGACCAAGAACAACAAGAGCAGCCGAAGAAAAAACCAGGTTTAAGGTTGCTCGATTAAAGAATAAGGAAGCGAATAATGGCTTTTGATTTAGTACAATATTTTGTCGAACAAATAGAATCTCAAAAGCCTACGCTTTTAAGTCATTTAAATCGTGAAGAAAAACGTCAACATATACGTGAAATTAATGCATTAACTTTAGGTGAATTGATTCATCAGCTCCGCAATAATGCTCAAAAGGTTTATCAAGAAATTACTCATCCTGATGAACTCTATATTCAAGAAGTTTCACGCCATCTGACCACCAATCCATCGAATGCATCAATATTAGAACGCTCTGAACTTGAACACCTAACAACTGAAATTTTTCATTTACAATTAAATGAATTAAAGCAACTTCATGATACCGGCTCACACTCACCACAAAGCATTCAAGAATTACTCAATGGACAAATTGAACACCTTTCTGGTCAAGCGGATGATTGGGTTTGGTCAACAAACAACCTAACAGAGCTTCTTGGTTCTAAACCAAATCTGCAAGAAGAGATATCATTAGAAGCATCAATGAAGGAGTTCAATCAAATGGTTAATCAACAACATACTCAAGAAGATGTGACAACTGAAGTACAAGTGCCAACTTGGTCAAAAATTGTAGAGCCTATCGTTGCAGTGGTGATTTTATGGATTCTGGCATCTGCAGCTTGTAATATTTTTTCTTAAGTGGCTTCATTTGTCTAAAACAATGACCTGCTTTTTAAGCAGGTTTTTTTAAATCGAATATTCTAAATTACACGCCTTTAGATCACTTTTTGTTTTCTTTATGTAAATCGGTCAGCTTTATTCTGCAAAAATTGAGTTTTGTCACACCATTTACAAAATATTACATTTGAATTTTTGGTAAATTTTATATCAAAAATAAAGTTCTAAAATACATAAAAAATATATATAGCAAATTAAATCACATTTTTTAAATCCTAAAACTTAACGCTATATTTAGAAAATATTATCCTTTTAAGGCAAAAAATTAATTTTATTGCAAAGCCCCTTACGCTTCCTATAATTAAATTATGTAGTTAAAAACGCTAGTTTAATTACCTAAATATCTACAAATAATAATCATGTATAACCTAAAAGAGGGGCATAAAAATGGCTAAAGTTTCATTAGAATCACTCACAACAATCGACGGTTTTAATGCAGCGGCACTGGTAGACGGTGAAAGTGGCCTAGCTATGGCGACACAAGGCGGTGGAGATATTGATTTAGAATTAGCAGCTGCTGGAAATACTGAAGTGGTTCGCTCCAAAAGACGTGTTGCTCAGTCACTCAATTTAGACGATCACATTGTCGATATTTTAATTACTCTAGGAAAGCAGTATCACTTGATTCGTCCACTGGAAAATAATGAATCCGTGTTCTTATATTTAGTACTTGATCGTGCCAAAGCAAACCTAGCCATGGCTCGACACGAATTAAAAACCTATGAAAAAAATTTAGATTTTGCTTAATTTCACCCAACCCTCTTATGCCAATAAGAGGGTTTTTTATTCCCAAAATGTTTTACAGGTTTGAATAAAATTAGTCGAGGAACACCATGAATAAGCAATATATCAATATCGGCATTGCTGGATTAAGTATTCATGATTCAGATCAACTCAAACATCAGCTTTACGCAATTTTTCCACAGCACTTTAATATCCAATGGAAAAGTGCATCTGATGTGAATCTCGATTGCTTATTTATTCATGAGCGTTTTTTTGACACCGAAGGAATTCAAAAAATATTAACGCGCCGCGCTTTACCTTGGCTCAAGATCTCGAAAGACTACCAACAATCTGGGCGTGTCAGAAATAATACGCTGTTCCTACCCGTGGATGACAATCAAGAGCTCAATCAATGGATTGATAAACATCTCGTCAGCCATAATGGCCTTAATGAATCCATAGAGCATGCACAAAAATATCAAACTCAAAGCTTTAGCGATTTTAATTTGGAAGATGATTACTTCAAAAAAATGTATGCAGAAGATAACCATGAAAAATTACACCTATATGATGATCTAGGTACAATAGCGGTAATCGATACCGCGCAAAATATAGCTTGGCTCAACCTCAAGCGTCAACTTCAACACACAGATGCTAGTTTTAAATATGATTTCGCATCAATTGAAGATATGACCCATGTAAGTCGAAAGCATCCCGTCATCCTTCAAGACTGGATATGGAATCTATTTTGGCAAACTCCGAATTTTTACCAAACAATTCCTGAAGATGGTCATTTTCGAATTTTAAGTTGGCCAAAACCTGCTGAACATTTATCTCATAAACAAATTTTTCAACTTTCTGCATGCTTTATCCAGGGCGCAAAGATATCAGCGATCGCAGAACAATATGATATACCCCCCAGCACCATTCGACAGTTCATTGCTGCGAATATGGCATCACTGAATATTAAAAAAATAAATCTTTGGGATAAACATTACACGCCACCTGAAACGCATGAACCAACAGAACAAAAGAACTTTGTGCAAAACTTCTTTCGTAAATTACGCCGTAAATTTGGATTTTAGAATAGGACATCAAACATGATTCTTCAGCATTATAAAATTGTCTTTGCTGGTTCTATGGGTGCTGGAAAAACTGAAGCGATCCGTTCACTTTCTGATATCCCAGTTCTACTGACCGAGGCGTTTAATACAGATCAAACCAGCCATCAAAAACTTGAAACTACAGTAGGTATCGACTACGGAGAAGTGACCTTAGAAGATGGTTTAAAAATAGGTTTATATGGTACCCCTGGACAAAGTCGTTTTGATTTTATTTGGCCTGTGATTTGTCAAGGCGCAATCGGTGCAATTATTTTGATTGATCATAATGTTAATGATCCGCTAAGTGAACTCGAAAGCTACTTAGAAACCTTCCAAAACTATACAGATAACATAGCCATTGGAATTACCCATACAGACGAAATCACAAGTTCAACGAATACTGCTATCTACAAAGATTGGCTGATTAGTCAGGACTTATATTCGCCCCTATTCTTTATTGACTGTCGCAAAAAATCTGACGTTTTACTGCTACTTGAAGCTTTAATTACCTCAATCGAAGTAAATTACTACATTACCGCATAAGGAGTTATCAATGTTTAATGTCACAAAACGCACCGCTTCGAATGAGTTAATACAACATGCCCGTGAACTAATAAATAATATTATTAACAATGCACGAGGCGTTCATTTCATCATGGTGTGTTCAACAGATGGATTTGAGCTAACAAGTGTTTACAAACTTGGGCAATATAACAATAGCAAGTTAGCTGCGGTTAGCAGCTCTATCCTTGCAATGGTGTCAGCATTTATTAAAGAAATTCATTTGGTCGGTTGTCAAAATATAACCTTACTTGCATCTGTTGCTGCACAAAATCATCCCATGATTATTGTAGCATTGACAGATAAGGACATTTTATTAGGCCAAATCTTATATATGCTTAAAGCTGCAACGCAATCAATTATTTCAGCGGATCAATAAACTTTATAGAAATATTGAAGACTATTAACTTTATATTTGATTCAGAAATATTCATTTATTCGTCACTTTAACTTATTCATTTTCCTATTCTATTCTTCTGCTTTTCTTCTTTCCCCCCTTTTCTCCGCACATAAAAAAACACCCCCTGCACTAGTCAGGGGGTGTTTCGAATAATGAGCTGGCGATGACTTACTCTCACATGGGTAACCCCACACTACCATCAGCGCTAAGAGGTTTCACTTCTGAGTTCGGGAAGGGATCAGGTGGTTCACTCTTGCTATTGTCGCCAGCACAACTGTTATGGATACTTGCTTAGTCTAATCTCAGAGCAGTGCTCTTCGTGCTAAGTTTTCTACCAAATGAGTTATTAACAGAAGTACTTGAGTTAATTTAAGGTGTTCAATTTTACTAAGCTTTTCAACTAAATCAAGTTTGATTGATTATATGTGAATCAATTGATGCTATATATACAACTGCTTGGGTGTTGTATAGTCAAGCCTCACGAGCAATTAGTATTGGTCAGCTTCATGCGTCACCG
>NZ_VOZY01000020.1:0-28453 GCF_013419525.1 Acinetobacter sp. YH12076
GACTCATGAGTGCTCGGTTATATGCGGGCCAATTGGTTGTGCGGTAGATTTTGTGTGTAGGCTTCTTCATTTGAAAATTATATCGCTGAAAAAGCCTTTACAGATAGGTTTGTGCAACAAAGCCATTGAAGACTCAAATATTAAATTAATTATAATTGATCCAATAGTTTCTGTAATATCTGGAGATATGCATAAATCAAATGAAGTCCGAAAATCTTTGGCTATATTTGTTGAACTCGCTCAAAAATATAATTGTGCAATTGTCGGTATAACACATTTTTCCAAAAGTAATCTACCTACTGCTTCTCCCGTAGATAAAATTATTGGTTCCCAAGCATTTACTGCGTTTGCAAGAATGGTGTGGATTATTTTAGTAATTAACGGAAAAAAGATTTTAGTTAGAGCAAAAAGTAATATTACAAGATTGAAAGGTGCATTAGTCTATGAAATCGAAGACTTTATAGTTGATATAAATATCAATACAACTCGTGTTAAATGGACTGAATATCTTGAAAGTGATTATGATGAACTTTTGAAATATGACTCGAAAGAAAATGCAATAGAGAAAGATTCTACTATTTCTCGTGCTCGGCTTTTAATCTTAGATTACTTGAGTGAAGAACAAGTAATTGAGTCTAAAAAACTTGAGAAATTTATTATTCATACTAACAAAGTAAGCGAGAGTACATATCGCAGAGCAATTAAACTTTTAAAAAATGAAAGTAAGATTGAATCTATTAAGAAAAAAGAATGGTTTTGGAGATTAATTACTGAATAAGTTGAATGTATTTAATTAAAGTATTGATTTTAAAAGCTTTTAACTTATTCATATATAATGTATGAATAAGTTAAACTATTTAAATATCAAATGGTTACAAAACTTATTCAAGATATTCATGGTTTTTAAGGTGTTATATTACAAAAAATTACATATAATTTTCTATGTATCCGACTTTGTATCATTTTATTCTTTTAAAAATAAATCATTTATTTTTCAGTATTATACAGGATAGTATGGTAACGTGTGGGCCCACCATATAAAACAACCCCTTACGTGCATTAATCGTGAGGGGTTTTTTAATGTTAAAAACTAAATAAAGTCAGTCTAAGCCTTTAAAAGATATGGCAGATAACATATAGATACGTACAAAATTTCAAGCCAACTTGAGTAAGCCACGATTGGTTAATACGAGAAGTGGGTTTCAAAGAAATACATTCAAGAAAAATTTAAAAGCTTAAGTTCTAAATACCCATAAATTAAGTCACGATTTGTTATACTTAAAAGATATTATTTTATTCATTATAAGCAAATGTTTTTTGATTCATGATTTTTAGAGATACTACATATTTCGCATTTTAAAAGCGCAAATATTAAGACTCAACCTGTTCAGGCTTTCTTAAGTCCAAATAAAACTCAATAATTGACCAAATAACAATCAAAGCAAACATAGCAACAGCGAATAACACAGCAGTTAAATAAATCATGCTTGAGTTCTCCGTTAGAAAACGAGTTAAGACCAACAGGTTAAAAGTTTTAACCTACGACAAAAGTCTAATAAGAATTTCTGACGGTGCCTAGCCATATTTAGCAAATTTTTAAGAGTATTTTTATCTATGATGATAGCTTTGCTATATAAAATTTAACCGATTTATTGCTAAAAAATATAAGACTTCAGCCCTCTTTTTTAATCCGATTTGAAATATATGCACAATTCGGATTAAAGCTCACTTAAATGCTCTTGACTCATAGGACAAACAAGCAGAAATTACACCTTTTTAAAATCACTGTATCACCGACTATGTTGAAAAAGTTTATTGGCGAATCTGCATTTAAATTTGCAGGCTGGAAATACCACGTAGAACCTGATGTTTTAGAAAATAAACAAGTGATCGTCGGCTTTGAACACACCTCAATGATGGATGCTGTTCTTTCACTGGCCCTTTGCCAAATTTACGACATTAAAATTCACACGCTGATTAAAAAAGAACTCTTTAAAGGTCCATTTAAACCTGTTCTTGAAGCGATTGGCGGTATTCCTGTAGACCGTAAAGCCAATAAAGACATCGTGACTCAAATGGTTGAGCATTTTAAAGCTAGCGAAAAATTTAATTTAGTCATTGCTCCAGAAGCGACCCGTGCAGTACGTGGTGAAGCACGAAAACCAATTCGTACAGGCTTTTGGTATATTGCTAAAGCAGCAGGTGTGCCGATTGTATTAATGTATGCCAACTCAAAAACCAAACAAGGTGGTATTTTCGGTAAGATTTACCCGACTGAGCTCGATCACGATTTAGCCTTAATCAAGCAGCTCTATAAAGATAAAGTAGGTTTAGACATCGTGATCCCTGAACCTAAAAATAAAGACTAAGCGCCATTCATGTTTTAACGAAATACGTATTTAAAGATATAAATGTCACATGCTCAATGCATTGTGCATTTATATCTTCCTTTTATAAAAAGATCGAACTTACTCTTTCAGCCCGATTCTCATCATAAGAAAAATTACAGTACGGGTGTTTAGACATTTCGCATTATTTTCTCAAATTTGGATATTTTTTTTTCAACTACACATTTCCTGAAATCCAGTACTTTCACACAAAAAAGCCATTATGGTAGAATTTGCTCAATTTGATAGGCATAAGGCCAATCTACAAGGAGCATATTTCGCATGGCGGGTCATTCCAAGTGGGCTAATACTAAGCATCGTAAAGCAAAACAAGATGCAAGCCGCGCTAAAGTATTCACAAAATTTATCCGTGAAATCGTGACAGCTGCACGCTTAGGCGGCGGTGATGTAGCGTCTAACCCACGTTTACGTGCTGTTGTTGAAAAAGCATTAGTTGCAAACATGACACGTGACACCATCAACCGTGCGATCCAACGTGGTGTGGGTGGTGAAGAAAATACCGATCTAAAAGAAGTAACCTACGAAGGATATGGCGTTGGTGGTGTTGCGGTCATCATTGAAACAATGACGGATAACTTGAACCGTACTGTTCCTGACGTTCGTCATTGCTTCTCGAAAACTGATGGTAATTTAGGTACTGCAGGTTCAGTGGCTTATATGTTTACTAAACGTGGTGAGATTACTTTTGAAGATGTTTCTTTAGAAGATCAAATCATGGACATCGCTTTAGAAGCTGGTGCTGAAGATATTGAAGTAGATGAAGATGAAATTCTAGTTATCACCACACCTGAAACTTTCGGTGAGGTTCAGGATGCACTTGCAGCAGCAGGTTTAAAATCTGATAACGCCGAAGTGGTCATGAACCCTTCAACTAAAGCGTTAATTTCAGATATCGAACAAGCGAAAAAAATCATCAAAATGATTGATATGTTTGAAGATCTTGACGACGTTCAAAACGTGTATACCAACGTTGAATTCACCGATGAAGTGATGGCTGAGTTAGAAGCTCTATAGTTCAATCGAGTGAAGTATAAAACGCACCCTTCGGTGCGTTTTTTATTGCCTAGCTTTCAACTGTTTGAGTTTATATATGAGGGCTGCATTTAAACCTTATTTAATAAGCCATTACAGTTAAAAACATTATATTGTTTAATTACAAAGCTCGAATGTAATGCAACTACGTGTTCAATTTTACCAATGCGCTTGAGTAAAATTTCACTATAATTTTCCATATCACGCGCAACGACTTCAACAATAAAATCTGCCGACTGCCCTGTCACTAAAAATGCATTGATGACTTCTGGAATACTTTCAAGTTCTTCTAAAAATTTAGCAAATGTATCGGTATCATGTTTGCTTAAGGACACCTGCAGCAGTACATGCAAACTAAAGCCCAATTTTTGATAATTAATTTCACGTTTTAGACCACTGATAATATTGTGATCAATCAATTGTTTGATCCGACGATGAACTGAACTGACCGATAAATTCACCCGCTCTGACAGTTCATTTAAATTGACATCTTCATGGGTCAAAATTTCTAAAATTTGTTTATCAAAACGGTCTAGTTCCATCAGTCTACTCCAGCCATTTTTGAAAACAGTGCTGATGATCCAGATTCATCAAACACCTGTTGTCATTTTCAATGTTATTTTAAGTTTTAAAATCAGCATTTATGTGCAAGTTTTCTCATGTATAGCATGATTTATTAAAAATAATAAAGCTCATATGCATTATGAACATAATAATTTGCATAAATATCGTGTTTAAATGAATGTTTTTTCATCAAAGTTTAGTTTTTATATTCTAAATGACGTCTTTAGACAACCTACCAATAAAGCTTCTCGATGCATTCCATTGATCTGAATAAATCAATTTCAGATAAAAGAAAAATAAATTTTATTTTATATTTTTCAACTTTTTATTTTTACTTTATTTTTCAATGTGCGCTCTATTTCACATTTTGCTTTTTTCACTTATTTACTAGATTTGGTAATTACATTAAAAAATAGCGGCGGTTCATAAATATACAAAAAAACAAAAACGGAAGAATAAACATGGCAATTAAATCACTGAGTTCACTCAACTCAAAATTAAGTTCTGTACTAAGTCCTTCCCTACAGCTCAGTACAAATAGCAGCACGGTCTGTAACCTACTTAGCCCGCTTAAACCTACAACCAATATCACGGATACGCTGACAGGATTATTGGGTAATTTAGGTGGCACAAAGTCTTTTGATTTTAGCGCACTGACTAAAACGCTTCCGCAAGTGATTAGCACGATTCAAAGTCTTACATCCAATAACGGTTCAAATTCGGATGCACTCAAGACATTGATGACAACTCTGCAACCACTCCTACAAAACTTAGGTAGCAACGCTGGCTCAACAGAGATGAATCAGTTGGTTCAATCTTTACCTACCATTGTCAACAGCTTGCAAAGTTTACTGAGTAGCACCAATAATCAAGGCAATCTTCCTGACAATATCAGCAGCGCTGTAAATGCCATCAAACCACTGCTTGCTATGCTTGGAAGCGCAACTGGGTCAACGGATTCAACGCAAATTATCAATACACTCAGTCAAGTTTTAGAATATGCGCAACCCATTATTCAGATGATTGGGAGCTCGTCTTCTGGAAACATCGACTTTGGGCAAATTGCACAAGGTGCAACGAGTGCCCTCCTACCTTTATTAGCTTCAATCAATAAAGACAACTCAACTATTGATATGGAACAGTTGAGTCATGCTTTACCGACAGTGATTGGAAGTGTGACCAATCTAGTGACCGCCATTTCATCAGCCAACCAAGGCAATATCCCTGAGACCATTTCAGGGGTGATCAAAGGACTTAATCCGCTATTAGATTTACTGGCAAAAAGCGATGTCATCGATACGGATCAGGCTCAAACCGTCAAAGCGATTTATGATGTATTAAATAGCGTGAGCACCATTTTGGATGTGGTCAACAATCCATCCTTACTGACGCTTTCAACTGATTTAAATCAAGTGATTGACTCGTTGAAACCAGTCATTGCTCTGATGGACAGTAATGGTGAAGCGACTCAGTTCCTCGATCAACTGACCATTCCAAATATTGGCGATTTACTCAGCAATCTTGCTCCAGAAAAAATTGATCTGGGTTCTATTACGGATCAGTTCAACCAATTGACTGAAAACCTCACAGGCCAATTACCGAATATTAATGACCTATTGGAAAATTTAGGTTCTGCTCAAGGTGATTTTGATATCTCCACCATCATCCCAAGTATTAAAGATGCGCTAGGAAATATCTTCTACCCTGTTATGCCGCTGAATACTTTACAAGCCGATAGTATCAGTCCAGTGTTGAATATTATGGATATTCAACAACAAAGCTATATTTAAGGATTGAAAGTCTAATAAAAAAAAGTGCGCCATTAGGCGCGCTTTTTTAAAGCAGCATGACACAAAGTTTTCATATAAAGGGGTTATACACCACGCCAATCTACCCGTGCATTCCGTTCTGTTTGGTATATACGTTGCACATATTGACCTAAAGGCAAATCGCTCAAATAGGCTTTGTAAGCTTTAAACTCTTCTGACAAGGTTTCGCCATGCTCTTTTTCCCACGGCGTTCCAACAATCTCTAATATCGGGGCTAACATTGAACACACTGCAATATCAGCCAAACCTAATCGGTCGCCTACAAAATAACGCCCACCTTGTTCGATCAGACGTTGATTTAAATCAACCACAATTTCGTCCAATCGCTCACGTGAAGCCGCAACCTTATCCGTATCTAATTGATAACCTTTAGAAATCAGTGCCTTTATAATGGGCTTGGAATATTTTTCAAACTGACGTAAATAGCCCTTTTCACCAATTAAAATATCAAGTGATTCTTCACTTTCATTTAATACATGTGCCAACCCCCAACGGCGCACATGTTGGCCTAACTCAATGGAGAGTTCATTAATTTCTAAAGCGTCTTCACGCAGTTTGACATCTGGACGGATCAGACTATGTTCGGGGTAGGTCGCATCCAAGTAAAAGGCGATTTGAGTTGAATCTGCAACCCAATGATCTTGATCACGTAAAATCGGTAATTTGTTTTGCCCTGTTTTAAGCTGTGCAAATGCACGATGTACACCCGGCATTAAATTATGAGCCACATAATCCAACTCTTTATGATCGAGTAACCAGCGCGCCTTTTCACAAAAATGTGAGAGTGGAAACTGGTAGAGAGTTCGCATAAATGCTCCAAGTTTTTGTTGTAACTGTAGTTTATAAAACCCAGTAATTTTATAGGGATACTTTAGTCACTGTGTTATTGAAACACAATGTCATTTTTGCACCTATTCTGCATCCGTAGTGCAACTTAAGCTTTATTCAGACGTGAATTCATCTCTATCTCTGCGCGATTCAATAAGATATACATTCTCCTTCCCATATCACCTGACTTTATTATGGCTTTCATGTAAAATCATCCACAATTTTTTTATAATACTTTGTGAGTTATTTCATGGGTTTTAACTGTGGTATTGTCGGCCTGCCGAACGTTGGTAAATCAACGCTTTTCAACGCATTAACCAAAGCTGCGATTGCTGCTGAAAACTTCCC
The DNA here is from genome assembly GCF_013419525.1 of Acinetobacter sp. YH12076. Lineage (NCBI taxonomy): Bacteria > Pseudomonadati > Pseudomonadota > Gammaproteobacteria > Moraxellales > Moraxellaceae > Acinetobacter > Acinetobacter sp. YH12076. The sequence continues at coordinate 7,010 of NZ_VOZY01000020.1, forward strand.
ATTCTGTACAATTGAGCCAAATACTGGGATTGTACCTGTACCTGACCCACGTATGGATAAACTTGCTGAAATTGTAAACCCACAACGTGTTGTCCCAACCACGATGGAATTTGTGGATATCGCAGGTCTCGTTGCTGGTGCATCTAAAGGTGAAGGCCTTGGTAACCAATTCTTAGCTAACATTCGTGAAACGGATGCTATTGCACATGTTGTACGTTGTTTTGAAGACGAGAATGTCATTCACGTAAATGGCAAAATTGATCCACTTGACGATATCGCAACAATCAACACTGAACTTGCACTTGCTGACTTAGAAGCTGTTTCTAAAGCAATTACACGTCTAGCAAAATCTGCAAAAGGTGGCGATAAAGAAGCGATTGCGACCAAAGCGGTTTTAGACAAAATTTTACCTTTACTGGATGAAGGTAAACCTGCGCGTGCAGCTGACCTTGATGAAGATGAACGTAAATTGGTGCGTGGTTATGGCTTCTTAACCCTTAAACCAACCATGTATATTGCCAACGTTGCAGAAGATGGTTTCGAAAATAACCCTCACTTAGAAGCAGTACAAAAATTAGCTGCTGAAGAAAATGCGATTGTGGTTCCACTTTGCAACCAAATCGAAGCAGAAATTTCATTACTTGAAGACGAAGACCGTGCGGAATTCCTTGAAGCTTTAGGCATGGAAGAACCTGGTCTAAACGTAGTTATTCGTGCAGGTTATGGCTTACTCGGCCTTCAAACATACTTCACAGCGGGTGTACAAGAAGTTCGTGCTTGGACAGTGAAAATTGGTGCAACTGCACCTCAAGCTGCTGGTGTGATTCACACTGACTTCGAAAAAGGCTTTATTCGTGCTGAATGTGTTGCCTACAACGACTTCGTTCAATACAACGGTGAAGCTGGCGCTAAAGAAGCGGGTAAATGGCGTTTAGAAGGTAAAACATACATCGTTCAAGATGGCGATGTTTTACACTTCCGTTTTAACGTATAAGACAGTACCCATAAAAAGCCAGCAATTTGCTGGCTTTTTTAATTTTAGGCAAAAGCCCAAGCCAAAAAATAAGCATATTTAAAAACTTAAAACCTGCTTAAAAACAAAATTATATCGACACGAATACTTGATTTAATTGCCAAGTGGCCACAGTGCAACAACTTAACTCTCGAATATTCTGCTATAAATTTACTCATAGGCACTAATGCCTATTTTCATAGAACAATAGCAATGAAAAAAATCAGCACAATTCTAACAGCAGGTATCTTTACAATGCTTAGTGCAACTGCGTTTGCATGTCCACAAGGCACCACACTTACAGGTGGCACAGGTGCAAACCATAAAGGTGGTACTTGTGTTTCCATTGCAAAAGATGCAAAACATCAGGAACGTACTGCTACACATGCAGCAAAAGTTGCGCAGCATGATGCAAAAGTCGCTCGACACGATGCAAAACAAGCCAGCCAATTGGCTCAGAGTAAAGTGAAACATAATCAAAAATTAGCAAAACATGATGCAGCTCAAGCACAGCATCTTGCAACACAAGCAAAATCAGAAGCTAAAACTTCAGCCCATGCTGCCAAAGCTGCAAATACTGACGCAAAAGCAAAAATCGCTGCACAAAAGGTGGCAGCGGAACAACATAAAGTTGCTGTGAAATCCTAAACAGTTGAGAATTAACACATCGTAAAAAAAAAGCCGGAATTATCCGGCTTTTTTATTCAAATCATTTATGGGTGAGCAATATGTAATGCTTTTGCATCCATCTCTGCACGCTGTCTTCTTGCTTCTGTCAACATGCGTTGTTCAAGCTCTTTACGAAAGCCGAGTAGAAACACAAACTCTGCTAGGACAAATAAAGGCCCTATTGCCAAGCCAATAACATCATCCATAAACGCAGGCTTTTTCTTTTCATAATAATGACCGATAAATTGGATGATCCAACCCACAACAAAGATCCCCACACTCCAGATCAACCATGACATAAGGCTCATTTTTGCGATCATTAAGGCTAAGGGATATGTGACGGCAAACACCAAAAGCATGATCAAACCGAAAATTTTATCTAAACTCAGGTAATAAATGACACTGGCAATAATCAACAACAATGCAAGAGTCAGTTCAAAACCCGAAATCATTAGCCCTGCTCGTGCGGTTAGACACATAATTGAAAACACAATAAGCGGAATACCCACAAAATGCGTCAGCACATTTTTTCGATTTAAATGATATGCTGCATATTGGCTCAGCAGTCTTTCAAGTTTGCTCATTAACTTACTCCTTGTTCATTCACTCATTTCACTATATAAAAAATGCATCAATAAAGTTGTCATCTAATAGACAAGTTGGACCATAAAATAAGGATATGCTGTGCTGGACGCTCAATATGTGCATCAACTCAATAAAAATGTGTGGTATTCAGGCTTAAATATTTCCTTCCAAGACTTTATCTGCCGCCATGCCCTGACCTTAACTTTCGAAAAAGACGCACGTGTTTTTTTATCAGGACAGCGTTTTAATGGTATGTATGCAGTCTTAGAAGGCGCAGTTCGCTTAGGCTATTTTGATATTCATGGCAAAGAAGCGATTGCCGCCATTGCTGAGCCGATTATGTGGTTTGGCGAAATATCCTTGGTTGACCAATTACCACGCTCTCACGATGCCATCTGTACCAAAAAGTCCACCTTATTACACTTGCCGGCTCAAGCAATTCAGCAATTATTACAACAACACCCTGAGTTTTGGTTTCATATTGCCCAGCTCACCAGTCAAAAGCTTCGCTATGCCTTTATGGAACTCATTGCCTTACAAACGCAAAGTTTAAGTCAACGTCTCGCACAGCGTCTGCTGTTTATTTTAAATGGATATGGGAATCATTTGGAAATTGAACAACACACCATATACATCTCACAGGAACAACTCGCGCAACTGATGAATTGCTCAAGACAATCAGTCAATCAGGAGCTTCAGCAGTTGGAAAAAATGCAGGTGCTTCGTGTTGCGTTTAAACAAATTGAAATTTTAGATCTAGCGCAGTTACATCAGATTGCTCATGCACTTCCTGTGCATGATGTCTGACATTTGTGATTTAAATAAGTGCATTTAATTGCACCAGAATGATTCTTTATAGTTATTTTGCTTTTATTTGTGGCACTTCGCTTTATCGAGTTTTGATCACGACAATAATTGGCAAACATTTACACTGTCAAAACCATTTGTACATGCTGCAACTTCTTGAGTTGATGCTTCTGATTTATCTTCAGTCGCTGCTTGTACATTGACTGCTGTAGTCAAAACAGCCAAAACCGATAACATCATTAATGTTTTTTTCATCTTAATCACCTTTTCAACGTCTTTAATTTAATTTACATACTTCATCTTTTACGCAGTTATTTTTACACATTTTATCAAATAATGATAATTTTAATTTTTTATCACATTATCTATGCTTTGTATTATTAATATTTTAAAGATATTAATTAAAGAAAAAGACAGACGACTAGCGTTCTAAAATGGAGTATTTTTTATCAATGAATCTTTATAAAAAATAATTATGTACTTAATAATCAATGCTTTTTGTCTATTTAACTTCAGAAAACAACCATGCAATTTGGAATTTAGCTCAATACTACGGCAGCGCACTGATTTAATTTTTTATATGAAATAGCGATGATTTTAGGAGAATTTTCCAATCCTCTATTATAGATTTATTCTTGTTTTTTGATATTTTCCAAAAAAAAGCAGTGAAAATTCACTGCTTTGATCGGGTTAAATGCCTACTTTTTTCGGATCGGTATTTCCGAGTTCAGGGTTTTCAATCGCACCTTTGCATTGATTTTTATCACGCTCATAATCTGCTTGCTTTTGTGCAACAGTCGAACTCTGATCAATACTTTCACGTGCCCAAATTTCCAGACTTGTTAAAGCTTTACGACACAGTGCATATTTACCTTCAGTCACAGAATCGGTCATTTTGACATTGATACGCCATTCGGTACTCAATTTACGTGCTGGAACACGGACTTTCTCTTCCATCTGATCGACTTGCTTTGCATAAACAATCGGATCGGCTTCATTGATAAACGCCCAAGCTTTGGCAGCATACTCCGTTGCATCATTGGTTAATTTGGGTGCTGCTTTAATTTCGACTTGAGCTTGTTCAGCTCCATCATTACCACAGGCCTGCAACAACACCGTGCTGCTCAATAATGAAACAATCAGTATCCCACGCATCTTTAACCTCTGCATATCCAGCTCATTTCAGCAAACATATTCGGCAATATGCTAGTGAATTCGCGTACAATACTCAATCATCATTTGACCTGTTGTTCAACTCTTTCAAAGGTGTGTCGTGTCTGAGCACAAACTTCCTACAGTTCAGCCTGCGGGTTTTTGGCAAGGTGCTAAAGATAGTCAAGCCATTATCTTTACCTATCTTCCTGTTTCTTTTGCATTTGGGGTTTCTGCGACTCAATTTGGTTTCACTGCGTGGGAAGCCTTATTTTTATCATGCTCTATGTATGCAGGTGCCAGTCAGTTTCTCGTCGTTGCGTTACTGGGAAGTGGAACATCCATTTGGATGACTGCACTCACTGTGATTGCTCTCGATATACGCCATTTGCTCTACGGTCCTGCTTTACAAAACCTGATTCAAGACCGACTCAATTTAAAGAAAACGGCAGTTTGGGCTTGGGGTTTAACCGACGAAGTTTTTGCATCAGGTATGATCAAACTGTCGCAACGTCGTCAAGAATGGTCAGAATCTTGGATGTTAGGACTCAGCTTATTTAGTTGGCTGTCTTGGGCAACAGGCTCATTTTTAGGCGGTTTATTTGCCGATCAAGTCAGCAACCTTCCACAATTTTTACAAGCCGCACTCGACTTCCTACTGCCTGCATTGTTTTTAAGCTTTTTACTCGCAGCATTTGAGAAAAAACATACATTTGTGGTCACGGTTACAATTATTGTTTCTGCGATTGCTTGTTACTTTATCGACTTGTCTGCTGCGATTTTTATCGGTATTTCTTCTGGTATTTTTGCCGGTTTATTCAAACATTATGTCTTAAAAAAACCTGATCCTGAACATATGGGTGAAGCATCATGAATCTAGAAATTATCTTGGTTGGGATCTTGGTCGGGATTGCAAATTTTGCATCACGGTTTGGGCCATTTTTTGTAATTCAGAAATTTCAGCAAGGTTCACAGCAGCGTGGTTCTTTATGGCTCAAAATCGCTTTGGGCTCGATTGGCATTGCCGCAATTAGTTCAATGTTGGTGGTTGCAACCTTACCACCTCTGCTTGAGACACCAAATAAAAGCTTTGCCATGTTGGTTGGTTTTGCTGTGCTTGCAGGCTTGTATTTCAAGTTTAAAAAAATTGTCCCTGCTACACTGACTGCGGCACTGACTTACGGCTTAGTTTATACCTATATACCTTTTCACCTCTAAAGCTAAGTCAGCGACAATCCAAATCTCCCTCAAGCACAAGCTTCTTCAGCCTGTGCCTTTTAATTAGCAATATTTATGAGATAGTCAACGCATAACATAAAAAATCTAGCGAAAACCAATAGATGGCAAAGTACCATTTTATTCAAGGCAAAATTTATATTCATTCTATACAACCATCTAAATTGAGTTGGGGACTGTATAGGCCCATCGAAAGCGTATATTTTCAATGCTTCATTCAAAGCTAGCTGTTCAGTGGTAATTTCTGCGCTGTACATTGCCAACCTGCAGATCTGATCCGCGCCATTTATATAGAGAAAAATCAGCAACAAAAGATTGTGGGCTTATATAACTGCACACAGCAGATTCTGCACTTAAATCCACGTCGTCTGATGTTTTCACACATATCGATGCCTCGTCTGTTCAGCAATTTTCTGCAGCTGATCGGCTTCTTATTGATTTTTCTATTGTGCATTTTCAGCCTCAGTTCATGGCTCAATTCATCATTTCACCTTCTATCGGTGGCTGCAGACGCACTCTATTTCACTGCCATTGTAATTGGCTTAATATTGATTTTATGTATATGCGCCGTACCACTGCTCGGATTACTGTACTGGCCCAACTTCCGTCAAACATCTGTGCAGCTCCGTGCGCTTCAATGTGCGAATTTGGATATTAAGCCATTCCCTGCATCTGTAAAAAATGCAGGCATATTTAAAGTGAATTTAAATAAAAACAACTAAATACCACTTTTTAAAGGTTTTCACAGATAAATAATTACACGAACGCTTACCCATAAAGATATAAAAAAAATTGTTGGACAATATCATTTATTTATGTGAACACTCGCTTATCTCTCGAACAAGTTCTGCTATGCTTAAATTCCCATAAAATCAAGCATGGATGATTTACATGAGCGTCACTATTGGTACTCCACTTCAGTCTTCAGCGTATAAAGTCTTACTGTTAGGTTCTGGTGAACTCGGTAAAGAAGTTGTGATTTCATTGCAACGTTTGGGTGTAGAAGTTCATGCTGCCGATCGTTATGACCATGCTCCTGCCATGCAAGTTGCACATTTTTCTCATACTTTAAATATGGCAGATCCTCAGGCACTTAAAGCTTTAATTGCTCAAGTTAAGCCTCATTTGATTGTCCCTGAAATTGAAGCCATTGCGACTCAAGTTTTGGTCGAGATTGAAGAACAAAATATTGCCACTGTCATTCCTTCTGCAAAAGCTGTCAACCTGACGATGAACCGTGAAGGGATTCGCCGTCTAGCTGCCGAAGAGCTTGGACTACCGACTTCAGCCTACCGATTTGCCAACACACTTGAAGCGTTCCGTGCTGCATGCGATGACATTGGCTATCCAAACTTTGTTAAGCCTGTCATGTCGTCTTCGGGTAAAGGACAGTCACGTGTAAAAAGCTTTGATGAAGTCGATGCTGCTTGGGAATATGCACAAACAGGTGGGCGTGTAAATCAAGGTACAGTGATCGTGGAATCACAAATTGACTTTGACTTTGAAATCACCCTGCTAACTGTTCGTGCTAAAAATGCAGAAACAGGTGAAATTGAAACATCATTTTGCGACCCAATTGGCCACCGCCAAGATGCTGGCGACTATGTAGAAAGTTGGCAGCCACAACTCATGACTGCTCTTGCATTAGAAGAAGCCAAACGTATTGCCAATAAAGTAACCATTGCATTAGGTGGATGTGGCATTTTTGGCGTGGAACTATTTGTCAAAGGCGATAAAGTATGGTTTAGTGAGGTATCACCTCGTCCACACGATACAGGCCTTGTCACTCTTGCATCGCAATTCCAAAGCGAATTCGAACTGCATGCACGTGCCATTCTTGGTCTGCCTGTGAATACTGCTCGACACAGTACTGCTGCAAGCGCAGTCATCTATGCAGGCTTGGATGATACCAATTTATCATTTACTGGCTTAAATCTTGCTTTGGCTAATCCGGACACCGATTTACGCCTCTTTGGTAAACCAGAAGGCTTTAAACGTCGCCGTATGGGCGTAGCAACAGCACGTGCTGAAACCACAGATCACGCGCGTGAACTTGCTCAACATGCTGCACAACAAGTCAGTGTTCAACAAAACTAAGTTTGTAACACCTTAACGGACCACTGTTCATGATCAATACGCTTCCTCTGCTGAATTACATTAAAAGTAACCACGACATTCAGGCGATTAACCAATGGCGCTCAGATGTTGAAAATCAGCTACAGGAATGTTTTGAAAATGGACAGTCGATTCGTGATGTGATTTTGGCTCGATCAAACCTGATCGATGAAGCTTTAAAGTTCTTATGGACACATGCTGAACTCGACCAAACCGATCTCGGTTTGTTTGCCGTCGGCGGCTATGGTCGCCGTGAAATGCTGCCTTACTCCGACGTCGATATCATGATTTTGTCTGAAGATGAAATCAGCCCAGAACAAGAAAAACTCATCTCGAGCTTTATTTCAACACTTTGGGATGTTGGTAATTTCAAGCCGGGCATCAGTGTGCGTACCATTAATGATTGTGTTGCTCAAGCTACCAATGATTTAACCGTGGCAACAGCTCTGATCGAAGCACGTTTGATTGTGGGCAATGAACACCTAGCCAAATGGCCACGCCGTATCGTGTCACAGACATGGACGGATAAAACATTCTATGATGCCAAAATGCAAGAGCAAGCCAAACGCTATGCACAACATAACAATACCGAAAGCAACTTAGAACCCGATATTAAAAATGCGCCCGGCGGTATCCGTGATATCAACCAAATCGGCTGGATTGCTAAGCGTCATTTCCGTGTCAATCGCATCTATGACCTTGTACATTTAGGTTTTATTTCAGAGTTTGAACTGGGTGTTCTTGAAGAAACAGAAAGCTTTCTTTGGGAAATCCGTCATCATTTACATCGCTTAACCAAGCGCGACGAAAACCGATTATTGTTTGATTATCAACGTGACATTGCTGCTAAATTTGGCTATCAGCGCGAAGAAGGTAAATCACCGAATTATCCAATCGAACAGTTCATGAAACGTTACTATCGTAGCGCTCAGCAAGTGACGACGTTAAATGAAATGCTCTTGGCTTATTTTAATGAATCTGTCATTACGCCACGCTTACCTGACTATGAACGTAAAATTGAAGAGATCAATGCTAACTTCAAATTAGTAGATGGCAAATTGGCAGTACAGCATCATAAAATTTTCTCTGAAAATCCAAGTGCTATTCTAGAAATTTTCTACCTCTTGGCGAATCGTCCAGAAATTGAAGGGATTCGTGCCCGTACTTTACGTCTATTGTCACTTGCAGCAAAACGTATTGATCAAAACTTCCGTGACAATCCTGCACATCAAGCCTTATTTATGGCGATCATTCGCTCACCCTACCGCTTATACGACACCATGGTGGCGATGAAACGTTATGGTGTGCTCGGCAACTATATTCCTGCCTTTGGGCAAATCATGGGACTCATGCAATACGACTTGTTCCATATTTATACTGTCGATGCCCATACCCTATTACTACTACGTAATTTAAACCGTTTTAAAGAGCCTGAATTTGCTAAGGACTTCCCTGTCGTTAGCTCCGTATTCCAACGACTGGCGCGCCGTGACATTGTTTATTTAGCGGCAATTTTCCATGATATCGCCAAGGGTCGCGGCGGTGACCACAGTGAACTTGGTGCAGCAGATGCAATTGAATTCTGCCGTACCCATGGGTTTACTGAACGTGAATGCAACCTTGTCGCATGGTTGATTCAAAACCATCTCCTAATGTCCGTCACTTCTCAGAAAAAAGATATTTCCGATCCAGATGTGGTGAAAGAATTTGCTGAGAAAATGGGGGATATGGAGCATCTCGACTATCTCTACACCTTGACAGTTGCTGATATCAATGCAACCAATCCGACACTTTGGAATACATGGCGTGCATCCCTCATGCGCCAACTGTATACACAAGCGCGTGATGTGATTCGTTCTGGTTTGGGTCGTCCTGTAGATTATCCAATGCTGATCGAAGACACTAAATTTGCGGCCAGTGAACTATTAGTCAACGATTTTTCGCTCTACGATGTAGAAACTGTTTGGCAAGAACTCGGTGATGAATATTTCCTAAAAGAATCTGCCGATGAAATCGCATGGCATACGCGCGCCATTTTAAAACATGGCAATAATGCAGAACCTTTGGTGATGATGCGAGCACATCGTAAATTTGCACAAGATGCAGTACAGATCTTTATTTACACTCAAGATCAACCTAACTTGTTTGCAACCACAGTGGCTATTTTGGACAGAATGAATCTAGATGTTCAGGATGCTCGAATTATCACTGCATCCACTGCATTTAGTTTGGACACTTATGTTGTACTTGACCGTTTTGGCACCTTATTAACAGATCCTGAACGTGAGCAAACCGTTATTGAAGCGCTTAAAAAAGCCTTGAGCCAATCAGACAAGTACCCAGGCCTGATGCAACGTCGCATTCCACGTCAACTGCGTCATTTTGATATTGAAAATACCGTGAGTATTTCTTTTAATGAAGCGCTTCAACAAAATATGGTTGAAATTGCGACACTTGACCATCCGGGCTTACTTGCTAAAGTCGGTGGTTTATTTATGATGCAAGGCCTAGATATTCACTCTGCGAAAATTGCGACGCTCGGTGAACGTGCTGAAGATATTTTCTATGTCACTAAAAAAGATGGCTCACCTATGAGTGATTCAGAAGCGGAAACGTTTGCTGCACAATTAAAGTCAGCACTCGATGAAGCTTCGAATCAGGTTTGTAGTCATCATTAACTTAAATTGATCGGTATCCATTCCATGAACTCCAGTTTGTCATTATTACACCCTTATCCATTTGAAAAGCTAAATAAGCTATTTCAGGATGTGAAACCCGCAGATTTGCCTTTGATTCCCCTATCGATTGGTGAGCCAAAGCATCCTGCACCGGAGTTTGTGAAACAGGCCATTATTGATAATTTTCAGCACTTATCCACTTACCCAAACAGTAAAGGTTTACCTGAGCTCCGCACAAGTATTGCAAATTGGTTAACCCGTCGCTTTAAACTCAATAGCATCAGTGCAGATACCAACGTCCTGCCTGTGTCAGGCACGCGTGAAGCGATTTTTTCTTTTGTGCAAGCTTTGGTTAAACGTGAAGATGCCCCTTATGTGGTGATGCCAAATCCGTTCTACCAAATCTATGAAGGTGCGACTTTACTTGCGGGTGCAGAACCTTACTTCATCAACTGTACAGAAGAAAATAACTACCTTGGCGACTTTGACGCTGTGCCAGCTGAAGTTTGGGAAAAAACCGCTTTATTGTTTATCTGCACACCGGGTAATCCTACAGGTGCCGTACTCTCTAAAGAACAGTTTAAAAAACTGATAGCACTATCTGACCAATATAATTTTGTGATTGCATCTGATGAATGCTACTCAGAACTTTGGTTTGATGAAGCACCTATTGGTCTGCTTGAAGTCTGTGCTGAATTGGGCCGTGATGACTATAAAAACTGCGTGGTATTCCACTCATTGTCTAAGCGCTCTAACTTACCGGGTATGCGTTCTGGCTTTGTGGCAGGTGACGAGGCACTTTTAAAACCTTATTTACAATACCGTACTTATCATGGCGCTGCGATGCCTGTTCAACACCAGTTGGCTTCAATTGCAGCTTGGAATGACGAAGCACACGTCGAAGAAAACCGCGTACAGTACCGTGCAAAATTCGAATTATTCCAACGCGAATTGGGTCACTTACTACCATTACAAAAACCTGATGCAGGGTTCTACTATTGGTTAAAAGTGGATAATGATGAAACTTTTGCCAAAATGCTTATGGAAAAAGCACACGTTAAAGTGCTTCCAGGCCGTTATTTATCGCGTGATACGGCACAAGGTAATCCGGGTGAAAACCATGTCCGCTTAGCTCTGGTTGCTGATATTGCCCAATGTGAAGAAGTGATTCGTCGCTTAAAAGCAGTACTTTAATTGATTTAAAGTGTTTTGCTTAAAACAAAAAATGCCCCAGATTTGGGGCATTTCTATTTGAGTCATTTCTTAACACGTATTCAAAGCTAATCATCTAGCAATAATTACTTATAAACAATTATTGAGAAATCATTGAAAACCATTAGAAATCAAATGTACCACCCAATTTAAATGTTCGAGGTTCGCTCAGTGTTTAACGCTGTATGAAAAATAAATATGGTCATAACGGGTTGTTGTAAAGCGAATAGATAAACAGACATCCGAAAGGTTTTAGTTACTTGCAAAGTAATATCTTTCATTATTCATTAGATCCACCAGTAATAACAGATCGTTTATGGAACTTAAGACTTGCCTCTTGCTAGCGCTTATTGAGGTGGATGAACAGTAAATTCATGTTCAACAGTATAACTGAGATTTTTATCGACCATCGGAATAGGTTCAAGTCGTGCAACTAATAAGGATTTTTGTACTTTTTGATCAAAGTTTTTAGAGCCCGAACTTGCAATGAGTTTTGAGCTACCAATATAGCCTGTTGCAGCAATCACAGTGAGCTGTAGTTTGACAGGTTGCTTATATGTTTTTATCTCAGACGCAGACAGCACATATTGCGGTGCATTAACCCAAGAGACTTCATACATTTTCGGTTTTACATGTGGATCAATTACATCGGCAACACGCGTAGGTTGGTATTCTTCTATAGGTGTTTTTAATAATTGCAATAATGCGTTAATACGAGCATCTGTCGTACGGTCTAGATTGCTTACTACAACAGAAGTGTCCACAGACTCAGATATAGTCAGATTATTATCCGCCCATGCCTTACTCAAATATACGAGTAAAAAAAACGTTAAAACACAAATTCGACGTTTAACCATCTGCTTAAACAATGTTATGACCTTCAAATAAAGAGACTTCAGTATAAAACATCCAAAAAATAAAGACGCTTCCGCGCCTTTATATCAACCTCAGTTCCGCCAATAATTCACTTCATTTTGACTGAGCCAAAGCTTTTTCAATATCTTCATTCAATGTTTCAGGCTTGGTCGTGGGTGCATAGCGGTTTAAGACCTGACCATTTTTTCCAATTAAAAACTTCGTAAAATTCCACTTAATGCCATTTCCCAATACGCCTTTCGAGTTATTGGTTAAATAACGGAAAATCACATGCGCTTCAGGGCCTTTTACATTCACTTTGGCAAACATCGGGAAAGATACGCCATAGTTTTTTTGACAAAACTCGCCAATTTGATCATTCGAACCCGGATCTTGTCCGCCAAATTGGTTGCATGGAAAACCTAAAACCTCAAAACCTTGATCTTTATATTGTTCGTAAATTTTCTCCAAACCAGCAAATTGAGGAGTAAACCCACATTTACTAGCGGTATTTACAATTAATAAAACCTTGCCTTCATAATCTGCAAAGGATTTATTACTTCCGTCCAGTAATTCTGCTTCAAACTGGTGAATGGTGGTCATGGATAAGTTTCCTCATCATTTTTTTGTTTTGTTTCTAATTCTAAGGATGCCGAATTAATACAATAACGTAATCCAGTCGGCTGTGGGCCATCAGTAAAAACATGACCTAAATGTGCGTCACAATGATGACAAACAATTTCTGTTCTGACCATACCGTGTGTCGTATCTACATTTTCTTCTACTGCAGCAGGTTCAATCGGCTTATAAAAGCTCGGCCAACCACAACCGCTATCGTATTTTGTTTCAGAAGAAAAAAGCGGTTCCCCGCAACATCGACATACATACGTGCCAGCTTGTTTCGTATTCCAATATTTTCCAGTGAAAGCTTGCTCCGTGCCTTTCTGACGCGTTATGCGAAACTCTTCTGGCGACAATTCTCTTTGCCATTCTCTTTCTGTTTTATTGAGTTTTCCCATGATGACGTCCCTTTATATCGTGGTATTTAAAATAGGATAATCCTATATTTACGTCATTCAATCTTAAATTTCTAGTCTTTATTCAACAATTTACAAAATCTATATAATGACCCAAAAAGCAAAAAGTAAGCAAATATAAAATCGTGGTGAGCAAAATACAAAATTAAATGCTTTTTTGTGAGCACCTTTAGTGATAATCTTAGCGCTACTCTTGCTCAGGATTAAAAAATGTCGCAGAAAAAGAGCGTAATTTTTAAAAATCTGCTGCCCGTGATCAAACAATATCAACAGGCAGGGTTTACGCATGAAAAAATAGTTGCTTTACTCAGAGACGAACATCATCTCGATTTAGTAACGACCGAGACATTTAAAAGCTATTTATACCGTTATGCAAAAGTGACCTCCACTCTTTCCGAGAATATAAAAATGCCGAATACGTTTAACACCCCACGCGAAATTAAGAAATCGTCTAAGCTCGAGCATGTTTGCTACGACATTCGCGGACCTGTGTTACGAGCGGCCAATGAGATGGAAGAGGCTGGCCATAAAATTATTAAATTAAATATTGGTAACCCTGCTCCTTTTGGTTTTGAAGCACCTCAAGAAATTATTAACGACGTGGCACTCAACCTGCCTAATGCAATTGGTTATACCGACTCAAAAGGCATCTTCCCTGCGCGTAAAGCGATTTGTCAGTATTATCAACAAAAAGGCATCTTAAACATGCACGTCAATGACGTGTATGTCGGAAATGGCGTATCTGAACTGATTGTGATGGCAATGCAAGGCTTGCTCGACGATGGCGATGAAATGCTAGTGCCTATGCCGGATTATCCGCTTTGGACAGCGGCAGTTAACCTTTCTGGCGGTACTGCTATTCACTATAAATGTGATGAAGAAAATTTCTGGTATCCAGATATTGCCGACATGGAAAGTAAAATCACTCCGAATACTCGCGGTATCGTGGTGATTAACCCGAACAACCCAACAGGTGCAGTTTACCCACGTCATGTGCTCGAGCAAATTGTGGCTCTTGCGAAGAAATACGACTTAATTTTGTTTGCTGACGAAATTTACGACAAAATCGTTTACGACGGTATTGAACATGTCTCTGTTGCGTCATTGGCAGGCGATCAGCTCTGTATTTCTTTCAATGGCTTATCTAAAGCGTATCGAATTGCCGGTTACCGTTCAGGCTGGATGGCAATTACAGGCGATAAATCACGCGCGCTAGATTACATTGAAGGTTTAGACATGTTGGCGTCGATGCGTCTGTGTGCCAACCACCAAGCGCAATATGCGATTCAAACAGCCTTGGGCGGTTATCAATCGATTAATGATCTCATCCGTCCGGGCGGTCGTTTATATGAACAACGCAACATTGCTTGGGAAATGTTGAATGATATTCCGGGTGTATCTTGTGTGAAACCAGAGGGTGCTATGTACTGCTTCCCTAAATTGGATCCTGAAATTTACCCAATCCAAGACGATGAGAAATTCATGTTAGATTTCCTCCGTGCTGAAAAAGTGCTTTTGGTTCAAGGTACAGGTTTTAACTGGCCGACACCTGATCATTTCCGTGTGGTGTTCTTGCCTGCTGAAAATGAACTACGTGAAGCACTCACTCGTTTAGGTCGTTTCTTGGCGAAAATGCGTTAATTCATAAGTGCTTTAAAAATAAAAAACCGTACGCCCTGTACGGTTTTTTATTACTGTATCTTTAAATTTGATTTCTTACTGTACGCACACCACAGCTATCTTTTTGAATAGTTAAGTTTTTAAGAATTAATTTTTAGCTTAGACCTTAGTCAAAACTTTAAGATCTGTTGATTTTTCTATAGCCTATTCATGTTATTTTTTAACCAATCATAAAAATACATGAGTACAGGATGTTCTCTAACAAAATTAAACTGAGCCTATTTCTCTGTCTAAGCATGTGCCTAGGCATCGGGATATTACGTTTTTCCTATACCGCACTCCTCCCTTCAACCCGTGAAGCATTTGGTTGGAGCCCAAGTTTTGCCAGCATCTTAGGCAGTGCCAATTTGCTCGGCTACTTGATCGGTGCATTTTGGGCCATGAAATTACCCCAAAATAAAAGCATGGTGAATTATATCCAACTCGCAGCTATTGCAGGGACACTCAGTTTACTCAGTTGTGCATTTTCAGGTTTTTCAGAACTTTGGTATAGCACTTGGCGCGTTATTTCAGGGATCAGCGGCGGCTTACTAATGATCCTCTCCCCAAGTGTCGTGGCCCAATGTTCACAGCTTCAAGACCGCTTTAAAATCAACTTTATTGGTTTCAGTGGTATTGGCTTAGGGGTGTTAATGGCAACGCTATTTTTGCCTTACATCCAACAAATTTCGACAATGTGGGCTTGGTTGATTTTGTTTGCTTTTTCAAGCCTGATTTGTATGTTACTCAGCGTGCTTTTGAAGAGTTTTAAATTACAGCTCACAACACTCACCGCGGTTCCAGCAGTAGAACATAAAGTCGATGGAATTTTCTATTGTCTCTTAATTGTGTATAGCACCAGTGCTTTTGCTTACGTGCCCCATTCATTATTTTGGATTGACTATTTAACTCACACCCTACACCTAAGCCCGATCGGGATCAATTTCAATTGGATTTTATATGGTCTGGGGAGTGCTTTAGGGGCATTTGCTGCTTACTGCCTAGCACAAAAACTGGGAAATATCAGCGCTCTTAAAATTTTATATAGCTGCTATGTCTTCGCGATTTTTATAGCGATCATTAATATCCATCCACTTTTTACTTTTTTATCTTCTTTTGCTACAGGCTTGCTCAATCCGGCAGTGGTTTTTCTCACCTCTTATACCATTCTGCAAATTTATGGTAGCGCCTATAAAAAGCTCTGGAGTATTGCAACCCTGTGCTTTGCATCTATTCAATTGATTGGCGGTATAAGCTTTAGTTTTTTACAGCGAATTGGTATTGATTATTCACAGCAATTTATTTTGGCCGCATGCGTGCTCTGCATTGGAACACTACAACTCTTTTGGTTTACTCGCACTGCAAAATTAAGTAAGCATCTCGTCTAGGTAGATCACAAGACATTCAACTACATCACCAATCATGTATATAAAGAAAAGACCTATTTAAATAGGTCTTTTCTTTTTGATAAATAGTGAATGGACTAAGCTTTTTTCAGCTTTTTCTTTAACTTTTTCAAAGCAGAATTATGCTTTGAAATTTTGTTCAACCTCGCTTTAATTTCCTTTTTAAGTAATTTGGTTTTCTTAGACAAATTCATCTCCTTCTCGTCTACGTATAAAACTTTAATTTCGTTCAATGAGTAAATCGTTTGGCCAAATGAACTTTGACTCACAAAGTCTTTAGCCTATTAATGATGTTGTTGACGCTGATTTCGTTGATGTGGCTGTTGTTTCTGTTTCTTTTGGTCTTGTTGCTGTTGCTGTTGCTGTTGCTGTTGCTGATCATTTTGCTGCTGTTGATCAGTTTGTTGGTTTTGTTGATGCTGTTTACGAGACATTTCATTTCTCCTTATCATCATAAGTGTCACAATGTACTGTTACTAGATGTACATCTACTAAAGGACAACAACCAATGTACCGCTAATTTTCATGGAACCAACCCGATAAATGTTTCGAATTACGTCATTGTAAAATTTCTGGAGAATAATTAATTTGAAATCAATCCCCCTCTATTTTCTGCATTACTTAAGTTCACTCGAATAGTGCGGTTTTAAACTTTTAGTAACATGACAAGCATGCCAGACCATCTGATTGATTGCGTGAAGTCACCTTTTGAGTGCTGTTTTTTGAATGGTATTGAGAAGCTATGATTCTGTGTTTTTAATGTTTAGTCCTAAAAAAGAACTGAATCATTCAGTCCTTTTTACCTAGCCTTTTATGCATCTAGCTTTTTAACACCTAGATTAGCAAATAAAGTTAGTCCATATGCTCAATGATGGCTTGTCCAAACTCCGAACAACGCAAGAGTTTTGCACCTTGCATGAGTCGTTCAAAATCATAGGTCACTGTTTTGGCTTCAATCGTCCCCGCAATACCTTTAATAATTAGATCTGCCGCTTCAGTCCAGCCCATATTTCGCAGCATCATTTCTGCAGACAGAATAATAGACCCAGGGTTTACTTTGTCTTGACCCGCATATTTAGGTGCAGTGCCATGTGTCGCTTCATATACTTGTACAGCGCCACCAATATTGGCACCCGGTGCAATACCAATGCCGCCAACTTCAGCCGCCAGAGCATCTGAAATATAGTCACCGTTTAAATTTAGGGTAGCAATGACTGAATAATCGGTCGGACGCATGAGAATCTGCTGTAAAAAAGCGTCCGCGATCACATCTTTAATCACGATCTCTTTGCCAGTTTTCGGATTTTTTATTTTGACCCAAGGACCACCATCTAGCAATTCACCACCAAAGCGCTCAAGTGCGACTTCATAGCCCCACTCTTTAAACGCTCCTTCGGTATATTTCATGATATTACCTTTATGCACCAAGGTGACATTCGGCTTATCATTATCAATGGCGAATTGAATAGCTTTCCGAACCAAACGCTGAGAACCTTCTTTAGATACAGGCTTAATACCGATACCGCAATTTTCCTCAAAACGAATCTTAGTAACACCCATTTCCTCTTTAAGAAATTTGATCATTTTCTTGGCTTCAGGCGAATCTGCTTTCCATTCAATCCCTGCGTAGATATCTTCTGAATTCTCTCTGAAGATCACCATGTCTGTACGTTCAGGATGCTGAACGGGTGAAGGAACGCCCTTAAACCAACGTACAGGACGCACACAGACGTAGAGGTCTAATTCTTGACGTAATGCAACATTCAGCGAACGAATACCGCCACCGACAGGCGTCGTTAACGGCCCTTTAATTGAAACCACAAATTCGCGTAAAGCCTCAAAGGTTTCTTCGGGCATATAGGTGCCATAAATTTTATTGGCTTTTTCACCACAATAGACTTCCATCCATTCTATGGCACGTTTTCCACCATAAGCTTTTTGTACTGCGGCATTCACCACGGTTTTCATCACTGGAGTGATATCAACACCAATACCATCGCCTTCAATAAATGGAATAATTGGATTATTGGGAACATTGAATGATAAGTCTGAATTTACTGTAATTTTTGTCCCATCCACTGGAACGACGATCTTCTGATAACCCATTTTTATGATCCTCCCTGAGAAGCGAGTGAAAAATAATTGCTGTTTGATAAGACTTTTAATTGCGCTTCACGCATAATACTCTAAAGCAAATCTACCTTTTTTGAGATTTAGATGGGAAATAACTGCATTTCCCTATTGAATAAATCTTAACCAATTTGAATTATTGTATTTAATAGAAGTTATTTCCTATGAAAATCGTCATCTTAAACAAGCCATATGACGTGCTCTCCCAATTCCGTAAAGACGAAGCGCATATGACCATATCTGACTTCGTGGACGATCCTAGTCTACGTATTGCAGGTCGTTTAGATATGGACTCCGAAGGTTTGGTATTTTTAACCGATCATGGTGGTTTAAATCAGTACATCACCAATCCTGAAAATAAAAAGTTCAAAACCTACTTAGTGCAAGTCGATGGCGACATCACAGAAGAAGCGCTTGAACAATTACGTAAAGGCGTTGAGCTAAAAGATGGTATGACTTTGCCAGCCAAAGCCATTAAAGTGCAACAGCCAGAATGGTTATGGGATCGTGATCCTCCTGTACGTTTCCGTGCAAACATTCCAACCTCTTGGGTTGAAATCCAAATTTGCGAAGGCCGTAACCGTCAAGTTCGTCGTATGACTTCAGCAGTAGGTTTCCCGACTTTACGTTTAATTCGTACACGTATTGGTGCCATCGATTTAGTTCAATTGGGTTTAGAACCAGGTGAAACCAAAGAAATTGAGCCTTTACTGTACCCTGACTTTCAAAATGTACCTGCAGAAGAACCTTACCGTTCGCGCTCTTATGTGAAAAAACCAGGCGGTACAGGTGGTAAGCCAATGGTTCGTAAGAATAAAGATGGCTCAGTGAAAAAGTCAGGTACAAAACGTATCTGGCAAATGGATGAGAGCGAAAAACCAAAACGCCGTACCAATGGCACAACTCGTCCGAATACTAAAGCCCCTCGTGGCCGCGGTCGTAACGGACGTTGATAAAAAGCTTCAAAAATGGCCTACAATCTACGTAGGCCTTTACATTTTTTTATAAACCTAACAATTATTTAAGATTATTTTCATATTTCGACACTATAATAAGTTATAACAATATAAACGTTGATTATTTGAACTTCAAAAATGAGCAGCACATCTACACACAATAGAAGCAAAGTATTAATTATTCATGACAACCGAATTGGACATTTAAATCCTGCTCTCGCTGTGAGTGAAATGATTGAGAAGCGCTTTTATCTACAATCTGAGCAGTTTGCAATCCCCACTTTACCTAAACGTACAGTGAGTATTTTTAAGAAATTGTCTCATTTCCCAAATTTGTTTCGCACGCTCGGGCGTTTATACTTTAAATTCTTACCAAGAAATTTAGAGCATACCGACGTTATCGTCTGTTCAGGTATGCCTAATTTAATTTATGCCGCTTATTTATCTCAACGTTTCAATATCCCACTTATTTATGCAGGCGGTACACGTAAATTTAATTGGCGACTTATTGATTGGACTATTACGACGATTCCAGAAGATCATTCTGGTAGACAAATCATTATTCCTACAGGTGCTGTACCTTCTAAAATTACTCGCTTAGCGCATATTCCGTCGAATCATGAAGCATGCCTGTTAATTGGTGGACCGACAAAAGAGTACCCTTTTACCCATCAAGACTTTGAAGAGATGATTCAGCAATTTGTTCAATTCGCAGATCACCATCAAATTCAGGCGTCAGTCGTATGTTCTCGTAGAACACCTGCGTTATCAGAACATGTGATTCAAATGTTAAAAGATAAAAATATTGAGCTTGTGAATACTTGTTCTAAAACTTCTATTTGCGATGTGTTAAAGCGAAGTGAATATATTTTTGTGACTGAAGATAGTGCAACGATGTTATCCGAATCAATCCAAACCGGTCGCATTGTGATTTCAGTTTGTCGTGAAGATTCTGAAAAAGATAAAATTATTCAAAATTATTTAGATCTCGAATTAATACAACGTAAAACTATTGGGCAGATTACTGAAGCTGCATATATCAAGCCAAAATTAAATGCTCAACATATTGAACAAATCGTGACTCAACAACTTGCAGAAGATTTGAGGGCAAAATCTCAAGAACTGAGTTTTTATAAATGTCATGCAAAAAAAGCTGTTATCTATTAATTAAAGATTTTATACGGTAGAAATTAAAAGCTCACAGATGTGGGCTTTATTTTAATGGTATTTCTCTCTGTAAAATTAGCCCCTCAGGTTGAGGTTTCATTTTTTCCTCAAACTGCACTGCAAAAGATAAATACATCAAAGAATTTCTAACTAATCGAACAAGATCCATTAATGAGCTTTCAAATTCTGATAAAGGTATTTCTAAAATATAATTTGCTTTCATTTCTTTTTCTTTTATTTTTTCTAAGATTTCCAGATATTCAAAAGACTCTACTTCACCTTGTTCTATTAAAATATTCTGCTGATCTTTTAAGTTCTGATATGCAAATTCTGACGTCATATCAAATTTGGTATTTAATTCATATCCAAAATCATCAATAACTCTAAAAGACCTATGCTCTAGACAGTTACGAATTTTTGATAATCTAGGCTTTTCAATTTTTTCTCTAGAATTTAATTCGCTCACTTTATCATGACCATTCAGCTGATCAGATTCAATTTCTTTTAAAATATAGAACAAAGCATGTAAAAAGTAGTTCTTTGAATCCTTCAGTTTATCACGTGGCTTAAATTTTCTATTTTCATTCCATCCAAAAACTTTTGAAAAAGTAATTTGACGATCATTCATTTCTAAATCTAAATGGCTTTGTTGCACAAAGATTTGAAATGCAAAGCGCCCCTAATTGATCCAAATTTAAGGCGTAACTTGGGTAAGTGGGCGACCTAATTCCGTAAATCTGTTAAGGACTGCTACACGTGCATGGATCT
>NZ_VOZY01000021.1:0-28295 GCF_013419525.1 Acinetobacter sp. YH12076
TGATCGACATTCACTCCGCGTTCAGCCAGCATCTCCTGCAGCTCACGGTAACTGATGCCGTATTTGCAGTACCAGCGTACGGCCCACAGAATGATGTCACGCTGAAAATGCCGGCCTTTGAATGGGTGATGTGTGCTTAAAAAACAGGAGGGTTTAACTTGGTAAACTATACATACTCATTAGGAGTTTACCATGAGCAAGAAACAGAAGACTTACACCGCAGAATTTAAAGCTGAAGCCATAAAAGCCATTGAAGAGAACCAAGGTAATGTATCGGAATCCGCTAGACAACTTGGCATTTCAATGCAAACCCTTTCGAACTGGAATAACAAAGCAAAGGCTGGAACTTTAGCAGGCACAAAACAGTATTCGCCCGATCTAAACGCCTTACTCGAAGAAAATAAGAAGCTTAAACAACAGCTCAAAACAGCTGAAATGGAACGTGAATTTTTAAAAAAGGCAGCAGCGTACTTTGCCAAAGAAAGTCAGTGAGGTACGCCTATATGAAATCGCAAAGCCACTTATTTCCGATTATTTTAATGGCTCGATTACTTCGTGTATCCGTTTCTCGCTTTTATGATTGGCTAAAGCGAGGCATGAGTAAAAGATCAATTCAGCGAAATCAGCAGACAATTTTGGTCAAAATAGCCCATGAAGAAACCAAACAAAGCTATGGCTATGTTCGATTAACCAAGCATTTACAAGCGCAAGGTATCAAAATAAGTACGTATGCTGTGCGCCAAATAAAAAAATCAAATCAGTTGTATTGTAAGCGCCATAAGCGTTTCAAAAGAACCACGAACAGTGATCACAACCGTTCTATTTATGACAATTTACTCAAGCAACAGTTTTCAATGACGAAGCCTAATCTTGCGTGGTCGAGTGACATTACCTACATTTGGACGGCTGAGGGCTGGTTGTACTTGGCAGCTGTCAAAGATCTTTACACGAAACAGGTTGTTGGCTATAGCTTAAATGAGCGCATGACAGCCAAGCTTGTTTGTGATGCATTGAATATGGCTATTCGCAATCAGAAACCTGCTAAAGATCTCATTGTACATTCAGATAGAGGCAGCCAATATTGCAGTAATGAATATCGAAACTTACTTGAGAAATTTGATTTTCAGGGTTCAATGAGCAAAAAAGGCGACTGCTTTGATAATGCACCGATAGAGAGTTTCTGGGGCATACTCAAAAATGAACTAGTCCATCATCGCAACTACAAAACAAGGGAAGAAGCCAAAGCGGATATTACAAAATATATAGAGTTATTTTATAATCAGCGAAGAATTCAAAAAGGCTTGGATTTTAAGACACCAAATCAAATGGCAGAAGACTTTTATCGGTTAGCTGCCTAGAATCTCCCAAGTGAAAGTCTCCTGCTAATTCAGCACACATCACTGTTGATAAATTTTCTAAACAAAAAGGATCAAACTAATCTATAAGCTTTGTGGGTTAGAAAAAAAATAACTCACTTTGCATTGATCATATTTAAATTCTTGTTTTATCCATAGCACTAACCTATTAATTTTAAAAAATAATAGGTACTGGCTAAATAGCAAATCGATACATATCTTTTTCATAGAGGAAATATGATTTTAGTAAGTTCTTGTCTGGCTGGCTTAAAGGTACGTTATAACGGGACGCATAGCTTAAACGAAAAAATCGAAAAATTAGTCAAAGATGGAAAAGCTACTATGGTATGTCCAGAGATTCTTGGCGGTTTATCAACACCACGCGAACCTGCCGAGATTTCGGGAGGTAATGGCGATGATGTCTTAGATGGAAAAGCCTGTGTAATTGAAAAATCAGGAAAGGATGTGACTTCAATCTATATTGAAGGGGCATATAGAACTTTAAAAAAAGTTCAATTATTAAAAGCTACTCTGGTAGTGCTTAAAGAAAATAGCCCTTCATGTGGTAGTTCAATGATTTACGATGGTCAATTTAATGGGAATAAGATCTATGGCAATGGAGTTACCTCCGCTTTGCTTAAACGTCATAATATAAAAGTCATTTCAGAAGAAACTTTTTGGCAACTTTTACCCTAGTTCCTCCGCTTTTATTTAAAATCTTCATGCAACTCCAACCACGCCCCCCTTTGCAATATCAAGTCTCTTCGGTATTTAGAGATATAGTGAGGTAATAATCTAAGAAGCATATCCATTACTTCCACATCAGTTAAAAAGTAGTGGTTCAATTTTATGCTGTAATTCTTTAACAATTTTAGCAAGCTGATCATGTAAAACTAACCAACATTGCTCATGACCTTGCCCAATATATTCATCTATTATGAGTTGCAAAATGTCTTGATCTATCTGACTTAAGAATTCTAAAAACCATGTCGCAGCAACATCCTTGGCAACTATTGTTTTATGATCTAATGTATAAGCTATACGGCATAGCGCTAAAATTTGATTACATTCATCCTGATCGTCTTTCCAATGAGCAATAATTTGTGGATAAGTTTTTTGCATGGCAAATATTAATTGTTCATAGCTAATTGGATTTAACCAATCGCAAATATCAGGTCCAAAGATAGTAATGTTATGTAATTGGGCAGTTTTAAGTAAAATACTAATATCTGGATCAGATTGACTATAAAGTAATTCACCTTTGAGTAATTCTTCTCTCAACCACTCGCCATATTGTAGCTGATATGTATATGGATGATTTTTATTGGTAATACTCCCTTTTTCTAATATCGTAATTTCTAAGGCACGCGCTGTAGCATGACCAATCGGAACAGATATATTTAGAAAATTCTGCGCTAATTGTTTTCTTTCCTGATCGGTAATTTCACGTTCAATAATAACTAAAATATCAAGATCACTTTTATGTTTTAAACCACCATCAACATACGAACCATATAAATAAATAGCATAAAGCTTATCTTTAAAATTTTTTTGTAAAAGCTGTTTTACACTTTCAACTTGGCGACACTCTTCATCATTTAAGCTTTGCATATGATTTTTAATTTAAAAAAATAAGTAATGAATTCATAGAGCATTATACAGAATAAGTGTAAATAATTTAATCAATTAGTAAATAACATACTATTTTTACAATATATTTACTTTCAATATAGAGTTTAATACATAAAACTCTATCAATCAAAAAAAGCTTGAAACAACATCTGAATAGTAAGAGTCATTTCCTCCTCACTTAGAGATGGATCCGGAAATTTGAACAACTCCTATAAGTGATACTCTGCTCCTCAAATGATGTTATAAACATCAATATATGGAGTATTTTATGGCACGTAGACCAAGAAGAAATCATTCAAACGACTTTAAGGCTAAGGTAGCACTTGCTGCGATCAAAGCAGAAAAAACACTTGCTGAATTGAGTTCTGAGTTTGATGTTCATCAAAACCAAATTATTGACTGGAAAAATCAATTGATCTCAGCTTCCTCACAAGCTTTCGATCAATCAAAAGCTCCATCAGAACCTCCCATTGATCTTAAAAAGTTACATGCAAAAATCGGTGAGCAGGCATTAGAAATTGATTTTTTAGAAGGTGTGTTGAAGAAACTGGGCCGCTTCAACCACAAAAGTTAATCGATCACTCACTTCAGATTTCAGTATCTAAACAAGCTAAGTTACTGAAAGTCTCTCGTGGTTGTTATTATTATCGCCCAAAACCTGTTAGCTCATCAGATCTGAAGCTGATGCGATGTATTGATGAATTACATATGCAATATCCTTTTGCAGGCAGTCGTATGATGCGTGATTTGTTGAATCGTCAAGGGCATCATATAGGACGACGTCATACACGTACTTTAATGAAGAAAATGGGTATTCAGGCGTTATATTGCAAACCAAATTTAAGCCAGGCTAATCAAGCTCACCGTAAATATCCATATCTGCTCAAAGGATTGGCTATTCAGCGCAGTAATCAAGTGTGGTCTACGGATATAACGTATATCCCTATGGCAAAAGGCTTTGTTTATTTATGTGCTGTGATTGATTGGCATAGCCGCAAGGTACTTGCGCATAGGGTATCGATTAGTATGGAGGTGGATTTTTGTATTTCGGCTTTAAATGAAGCGATTGAAAAATATGGATCACCTGAAATATTGAATACAGACCAAGGCAGTCAGTTCACCAGTGATGCATTTATTGATGTATTGAAATCAAATGGCATTCAAATCAGTATGGATGGTAAAGGTCGATGGGTAGATAATGTGATGGTTGAACGATTATGGCGGAGCGTTAAATATGAAGAGGTGTATCTCAAAGCTTATAGCAGTGTCACAGATGCGAAAAAGCAATTGAGTGCATATTTTGAGTTTTATAATCTGAAACGACCTCATTCGAGTCTAGACAAAATGACACCAAATGAGTTTTACTATGATCAGCTACCCCAACAAAACAAGGTGGCTTAACTAGAGCGGAATATCACTTATAAATACGCTTTTAGTTGTTCAAACAAGTGGAACCACCTCTGTTTGTAATGATATTTTATAAAATTCAATATTAGATCTGCAGAGAAAAACTTATCAAACTAAGTATTGGCTAGTCTTTTTCTTCGAAAAACTTATCAAACGAAGTATTAAGTTAATCTTTTTCTTCAACTTCTTCCTTAAACTCAAACAAATCATTCATCGTACAGTTAAAGTACTTACACAACTTATCGGCGACTGGTAATTCAATACGTACAGCACGGTCATAATACATACTTGTGAGCGTGTTGCGATTGATACCTGTTGCATGCACCACTTCACTTAATTTTAAAATTTTTCTATCGCCCATGAGGCTAGATAACTTACAAGTAATCATATTTAAATTAATTTACAAAAAATAACTTGCTGTGGGTTATTTGAAGTTGTTGACTGAGTAATACTTTGCTAAAATTAACCTACAGCAGGTTATTACAACTTATAGAAAGTATATTTTATCCATTTCAACTAAATTATAACTTTTTAAATATAAGGATTGAACCTGCATTAGATTATTTTGTGGAGATGACCGCCGTGTTACCAAATGAGTTATTGATCAGCCAGCAAGCTCGTGACTTAGGAAATCAATTAATTAAAGAAATGAACATCAATAGAAGTTATGGAATGGCTAATTTTCTTGGAGTAAATACTTGCTATGATAATCATCAGGCTGTACTTATTTGGACATTTCAACTGCTTGAAAGGGAACCTGCCTTAAATGAATTAGCAGAAATTAAAAAATATTTTCTTTTAATCTTTCCAGATAGTGTTTATCAATTAGCCTAAGTTGTTTTTAAAATTAATTTATTAAATAAAAAGCACTAAATCAAAGAAAGCTTTATTTAAAAATACCTATTAATTCAAAAACATACCATTTACTGAATATATGAAGCATAGGTTCCTGCTCTATCACTCACTCGTACTAAAATTACATCGCTCTTTTTACTGATACTAAACAATTTATGTCCACGCCACGTTCTGCGGCTTCGAGGGCTAGTTTTTGTTGAACCACTGAGAACAAGGACAACAAACTGCCTACTATATTTTCCCGGAGAGTGGTGTAGGAACTTTTTCATTATTGCTAATCATATCAGCGACAACATCAGCAACGAGCTCCTCTATTCCTGAGAATGCTTTAGACTGATCCGCATCAAGCCAAGACAATGATGGAAACTCAGCACATCATTCGTTTAAGACCTATTTTAATGACGGCACTGGTCGCAAGTTTAGGTTTTATTCCAATGGCGTTAAACACTGGAATTGGTGCAGAAGTACAACGACCACTAGCAACAGTTGTTATCGGCGGTATTGTATCTTCTACAATTTTAACTTTGTTTGTATTGCCTATTTTATATCAATGGGCGCATGGCTCTGAGAGTAGCAAACAGCAATCCGACGAAATTTAAAATCAAAAAAAGCAGCTTAATTACTAGGTTATGCCTAATTAAGCTGCTTTTAATATTGTATGCCCAACATTTTATTGATAAAGCTTACTGCGCTTCATCCCGACAATTTTCATTTAAAAACTCAAACTCTATCGTTGTATGCGATAAATGATAGGAAGATAATTTAGCTGCAACTTCTTGTTTAAGCCTAATTAATTCTTTAACGTCAAAGTTGTCACTCAGCTCAAGGTGCGCTGTTAAAACGTGACTTTCACCATCTAGTGACCAAAAGTGCATGTGGTGGATACCATTAACTTCAGGAAATTCCATTAGTGATAGTTTAATACGCTTTTGAGTCTCTTTATCGGGTGCAGCTTGAAGAAATAAAACGAGTGTTGATTTCAGGTTTTTGAAAACATTAAACAAGATGAACAGCGTGAACCCTATTGATAAAAGGGGATCTAATATCGGCAGTTCAGCGAACAACAGTACGATAGAGACTATAAGAACGGCAACCCATCCAAGTACATCTTCAAGAAGGTGCCATGTCAGCACTTTCTCATTTAATGTTTCACCCGCTTTTAATTTTAATACAGCATATCCGTTAACGGCAACGCCGAGTATCGCTAGCCCTAACATCCCCTCGACTACAGGCATTTCAGGATTGGACAGCTTTGGAATTGCTTCAAATAAAATCCAAATTGAGCCAATGATTAAAACAATACTGTTTATCAATGCGCCAAAGAGAGTAAGTCTACGATAACCATAACTAAACTTATCTGATGCTTCTTTATCTGAAAAACGACTTAAAATCCACGCAAAACCTATTGAAAGACTATCACCAAGATCGTGAACTGCATCTGCCATTATCGCCGTACTGTTAGTGAGCCAACCACCTATAAATTCGATAATAGTGAATGTCACATTAAGGAAAAATGCCCAACCAATACGGTCATCTTTACCATGTTGATGACTATGATTATGGTTGTGCATTTTGTACCTCTAGTACTTTTCTATTTCTTAGTTTTGATACATTCATATTAATCAAGTGACGTATCAAGCGTTGATATATCCAGCGTTTGAACCCCGACAAGTTAGTCCCTTTTTCGAAATAGAACTCATCAGGGGAATCATAAAGCCCAAAGTCATCATGAATACCTTCTTTTTGAATATAGGTATTTTCTCCACGCCAATCTGTATCTGGTGATGAAAAGCACTTTGTTGCAACACCATAACCACAAAAATCATCTTTTACAAACTGATAAGCGGCACCAATTTTGTTGAAGTTATCCAAGTTTTTCCACCTACGTTGATCGATCAAGGATTGGATATCTTTGTGTTCAAAATTAACGATATTCGTATTGTTTAAATATTTCTCAGTCATTTTTTATATATCCTTTTCGTTGCATACTTATACTATAGACTCTATAGTAACTATAGAGTCAAATGTCTGGGGGAAATTGATGAAAATAGGCGAATTGTCAAAAAAATCGGGCTGTTCAATACAAACGATTAGATATTATGAAAGAGAAGGATTACTGTTAAATCCAAATCGTTCAGAAGGTAATTTCAGGCTGTATGATAGCAAAGCACTTAAACAATTGGAATTCGTAAAGCATTGTCGCAGCCTAGATATATCACTCAATGATATTAAACGTCTTATCGAATTAAAAAATAAGCCAGAAGAAAGCTGCTCTAGCGTTAATGCATTAATTGATCAGCAACTTGCACTAGTGAATAAACGCATGAAAGAATTAAGGGCGCTTAAAGCTGAATTACAACAAATGGCTAGTGCTTGTGGTTCGAACAACCCAACATACTCATTATATTCTGCTGACCATGTAACACGGCAAGTATATTGTTTACTATCCATTTGAAACCCCATAATGTTTTAAGTCTATGTATAAAAGTACGATTTTCACTTAGCAGTACTTAAATAATCACCCCACCACTGCATCATTTCAGTCCGCTGGGCTAAATAGTCAGCGTGATTATAGCTGGCACGGGTACGGTTCTTATCAATATGTGAAAGTTGTGCCTCAATCCAGTTATCCTGGAACAAACCTGAGTCATTCAAAATGGTACTAAAAGTGGAACGTAGTCCATGAGAGGATAATTGATGTTTTCCATAGCCCATCTTACGTATAGCCATATTTAATGTATTAAAATGAATCGGTTGATTATGTTTCCGTGGGCTAGCAAAAATGTACTTTTCACCGTATGACCATTGCATGACGTCTTTTAAAATATCTAAAGCCTGATCTGAAAGTGGAACTAAGAAGTCGGGAATCTCATGGCCTAATATGACTTTTCGTCGAAACTGTTTAATATGCAAGGCAGGTATTTTCCAGACTTTTTCATTTAAATCAAAATGATGAGGCTCAGCCAATAACAATTCAGCCCCTCGCACGCCAGTATGTAATTTGAACAGCAGTGCTTTTTTAATAATCGGATGGGCATCCAATTTTTGTAATTTATACTTAAAATCAGATATATCCTCCGCTTTCAAATACGGATAATTTTTCTTGATTTTACTGTTAATGGCGATTTTATTTAAACCATGCGCGATGTTGAATTCACAATAACCCATCGCTACAGCGTAGTCATAAATTTGGTTCAAATAACTACAAGCTTTCTTGACAGGTTCTTTTACTTGGCGTCCCTCTATTTTTTTGATTACTGAAACCAGGTCATAACGCTTGATGTTTTGAAAAGGTAGATCCTGAAGGTCTGGATAAATATCTTGCTGTAAGCATCTTTCTGCTAACTGTAGTACACCACAGCGGGGTAGATCGTTGAAGGCATTTTTCAGTTTGAACTGTAACCACTCCTCCCCGACCTTACCAAAGGTGATGACATTAGAGGCAGTATCTTGTTCAAAACAGAAATCATTGTCTTTAAAGTCATCTCTGACTTGTCGTGCCTTTTTCAGCGATAAATCAGGATAACGACCTAACTGAATGCGTCGACGTTTTTTAGTTTGTGGATCTGTATAGCGATAGCACCAAGATTTTCTTCCACTCGGCTCAATCTTCAGGCTAAGCCCATCTTCATCGGATAAAAAACTGGTTTTTTCCTTACAATGAGCTTGGCGAACTTTAATTTCAGTAAGACTCATGGAATTTAAATGAAACCTAACAATGGGTTGATTGGATCAATTATATCAAAATAGAACGCTTTATGTATGATGCGTACACTACGCATCATATATATTTGTAATATATTGTTTTATATATTTAATATTTTAAGTATTTGTATTTTAGTAACCATTATAAGTACCACCTCTTCTTTAAGTTCCCAACAACTCACTTTTTCTGTCATCAATGTTAAATAAGTCTTGTGCTTTAAATTCTTAGATGACCTCCTCTACCCTTTATTATCATTTTTATAAAAGTAACTATATGTACTCATTAAAATTTGTAGAGCTCAAAAACAAAAAAGACCGCTATATAGCAGTCTTTTAACTTAATTAAATAATAATTAATTCATTTTCATCATAAGTGCATAAGCATCACGTTTGTTTTGACGCAATGATTCTATCTCGGACTTCGTCAGCTGTTTTACGAGAGTAATTAACTATAACTAAAAATATAGACAAATATTTGCATAAGTTCTCATTTTGTCTATGTCGATTCAGTAGTGGCAAGGTGGGTATTTATTAGAGATTTAAATGATTATCTTTTGTATTTTAGGTGAGTGTCTTGGTATATTAGCATCCATATCTATTGATTATCCAATCCCTTAACCTAGGCATGACTTTGTGAAATTAACACGCATTCATCACTGTAAAAACTTGAATGTGCAAAAGTACAAACAGCTTGAGAAACAAGCTGTTTTACTTGGTCGTATTCGTAGCGAGGTGTGGGCTAAATATGGTGCTATTTCAGGTTTGAATATCAGTGACAGAGCTATTCGTGATGCGTGGATGAAAGAAAGTCGTGACTTTGGTGTTTCTGCAAATGCGTGGAAAGAAACGCTACGTGATTGCATAGGTGATATTAAAGCCTATCGAGAAGCATCAAAAGACAAAGTAAAGCAGGCGATCCGAAAACGCACCTCCTGTAATAATGAACAAAAAAGACTATACACCTTGCTTAAAAAAGATGAATGGATGACTGATAATTTCCTCCATCGTCAAATGCGTAATCACTTTAAGCATGGTGTTAATCACACACATAATCAAATTATTGTTCGTGCGGATATGTGTAAAACCTTTGAGTTAAATGGTCAATGTTGGCTTAAAGTACCAAGCCTAATCCCTCGACAAACCATTAAAATCCCATTAAATACGACTGTTGATTTTGCGCCACAAGGCACACTTAGAATCATTCTAAAAAACGGTAATGTTGAAGTTCACTCAACTTATGATGCAGTTGAAACACAGGATTGTGGTCAGGAAACCGTAGGTGTTGATAAAGGGTACTCAGAAGCTTTTGTGGACTCTGATGGCGATGTATATGGGAGTGGTCTAGGCAAGCTGATCTCAAGTGAATCAGATTATTTAAATCAAAAGTACAAGCACAGAAACAAGCTCAGAGCGATTGCTAAAGCTAAACCACACAAGAAACAGAAAATTGAGTTAAATAATCTAGGTCGAAAAAAACTAGATAAGCGACAAGATACTCAAAAAGCAAAGCTCAAAACATTAATATTTACAGCAACTCACAAGTTGGTTGATAAAGCCAAAGTGATTGTTGCGGAAGATTTAACATCCCCAATTCAAAGTAAACGCAACTATGGCAAAAACACCAATAGACGCTTAAATACATGGGCTAAAGGTTTGTTAGCTAATGCCCTAACTTCTATATCTCACCGTAGAGGTTCTACGGTGCATCTAGTCAATTCTGCATATACTTCGCAAAGTGATTCTTTCTTGCATGGCCTTTTAATAGGTACACGTAAGGGAGATCGTTTTCACCGTTTCAATGGGGAAGTTGTGCAAGCTGATTGGAATGCTGCGAGAAACGTGCTTGCAAGATTAAACGACAATGAGATAAGTCGTTATACGCCTTACAAAACTGTAAAGCGTATATTGCAAGAACGGACTGACCGCTACAAGTCGGAACTGACCGACTCAGGCTCTAGTTACACGCTTGGCAACAAGACATTAACAGAGTGCGAATTAGTCCTTGAGTATGTTTGAATACATTTTAAGGAACAGTAGGATAAAAACATGCACTTATTTAAATTAACTGACGAACAACTCGCACAAATTCTTATCCCGAAACGATTTGTACCACCTACTCCACCTGAACATGAAGGCAAGAATATGGTCTATGTATTTGATAGTGAGGATAAGTTTGAACTGACTTATGATGAGCTGGTGGAAATCATTAGCAAAGCTAGAATGGCTGGTCCGAAGTTGATACCTGTCTTAGGCACCGTGAATTAAATTGTGCAGTGTTCGCACGCCACTTGAAACATAACTTGATTGGAAATGAATTTGGGCTGAGAAAAATTCAGTTCAAATTTAACCTGACGGGCACACTAAAAAATGGGTAATTGTCAGATCGAGTTTGGACTACAACACTTTAGCTCATCGATTTACCATACCGCTAATCTTCACACCATTTTCGTAAATCCAGCGATCAAACTGTGATACTACATTCCGCTTATTAATCCAAGTCAGCATGGTGCTTTTCATAAAGGCAGTTTACTTATAAACAGGGAAATTTCTAAACAATTCCCCTTTAACATGCTTAGGCTATTTGATCCAGAGTTCATCTTTTTGCATCATTTTTAACATTAAATTAAATATAACCAGCGGAGTAACATTTTTTTTGTTAGAGCCGACAACTCTTTGAAAACTAAATTTAACGGTTCGCTCAGGAGCATCCAAATTAACTGGGTAGTTTTGTTTTTCTAAATACAGATGATCTCCTAACATTGGCTCTATACCAGTAATAAAATTAACAATTTGTTGCTCATCACCTTTCATTCGGCATTGAAAATGTAGAAAATTCTTACGCAGTTTTCCAAATAATAATAATATTTTAAGCGCCTTAACCATGTTCTTTTCTTTCAGTGCATCTTGCTGCCTATCATCTTTATAATGAAAATCAAGGAGAGGAATTATTTCATCTGGACGAGTCAGTTTTTTAGCCTTTTCGTAAAGTTCATCAAACCAACTCTCTTCTAAATTCTTACTATAAACATAATTCGTTTTTAAATTAAATTTTTGGCGATCCATCCATTTAGTGCTCATCCATTGACATCGTTGCATCCATTCTTGAGCTTGGGTATCTTCGCTTAATCGACCTTCTCTAAAACTTATCAAACGTTGAAAAGGTGTCAGAGTACTCTTCTCTATACTAAACTTCTTTTCTTGTCGGCCAGCCATCGTAACTGGCTGTGTTTGCTGATAAGAATTAAACCATTTCTGCTGCTGAGTATAACGATTTAGGTTTATGTAGTCTGTACTTGACTTCACTGGACTAAAACACTGTTCTAATACTTTTTTTGAAATGATACACGGCGAATTATAAATTCGATCGACTGCTAATAAATCCAAAACATGAAGGTAATTTGAAGCCGTTTGCTCAATACTGCTATGCCCCATCCAAGAGGCGAGCACCTGCCATTTATGTTGAATAATCTCTTCTTGAGCACGTGCTTTCATACCAAACAATAAATCCCTCATCTTTTTTGCTTTTACCCAAGGACAATCTGTGTAGGTCTTGATCATTTCTTTTGAACCGAGCAAAGTTATTGCTAGATAGTTAGCAGCACTGTGGCGTAATGTATGAAAACTAAAGCCATG
The DNA here is from genome assembly GCF_013419525.1 of Acinetobacter sp. YH12076. Classification (NCBI taxonomy): domain Bacteria; kingdom Pseudomonadati; phylum Pseudomonadota; class Gammaproteobacteria; order Moraxellales; family Moraxellaceae; genus Acinetobacter; species Acinetobacter sp. YH12076. The sequence goes on from NZ_VOZY01000021.1 coordinate 12,588, forward strand.
ATGCATACCTAATATTTGACTAAACAAATCTACTGTAATTTTGCTGATACATTGATCAGTTAATACACGATGATTCACACTAAAAAGTAGATCATCCTGCTGATTAACCAAATATTGCTCATAACGATGTTGTATGTAACGTTGTACTACTAAAAACTCATGTTCTGACAATGCAATTTTCAATGGTATTTGACGATTCGCACTTCGCGTTTTCAGACGGCGATATGAATTGTCTTGGATATGAAGCGTGATATTATTAAAAACTGTATTTTCTTTTTCTTTATAAAGTAGCTCTGGGCAAATAATATCTTGTATTTTAAGACAACGAACTTCATTTAATCGAAGTCCAGTTCTATAACTTAGTAAATACATCAGCTTTAAACAACTCAGATGATCGACCCACTCTGATGCCGTTGGCTCTTGACTTAAATTTTCTAGTTTTTCCAATAATTTGCCAAATAGCAAAGGACTCACTAGCCGTGCATTGCAAATTTGTAAATGCTTAAAACTTGAATTCTGTAACACCAATACCCCTGGAGCATCATAATTCTCTATACAGAATTGATGAAAATCTTTTAGGCGACCAAAACGGTATTCTGCGCTTTGGTGCATCTTACGAGAGGTTTTTCCTTTCACCGAATCTCGTTGAACTGCTTTTTCATCACGTTCACTGCTGTATTTCAATAGCTGCCGATATAAATCCTCATAGTCATCTATGGATTGTTGCTTTAAATCTAATTTATTGAGCCAAATCTCAAATATAAATTCTTTGCCAAACGATCCTAAGTAGCTTTCAATAGTTGATAATTGAAGCCCTCGTTTTTTTAAATGCATTAACCAGTGAATTAAGCGTAGTTGAGCATCAATTAAAGACTTTTCCTCCGTATTAGCATCAACTATCTTCTCCTCTAACACCCTTCTAGTTTCTTGCCAAAAACGTAGCGTGCGTTCTTCTTTATTCCTCTTTTTATCTAAACGCTCAACTTTTTGACCTTTACGTTTCTTTTGACCAAACAACATCAACTCATACGGAATCGTTTGTAATTTGCTTTGAACAGTCGGAACTTCAGGAAGTAACTGCTCTTGTTCAAAATGAATAGGGCGATTATCTGGTTCTGTGACTTGATTGTAATCATTATTCCACAGCAATCTAAATTCGGATGGCCTTAAAGCAACAGTATTAATCTCTTGCTGAAGCACATTACTCAAAAATATATCTATGCTGAGGTTTGGATTAAATTCGAGTACCATTTGCACATCATTAAATGCACGAAATCCACGGCGTTTAATTTGATATTGCAGATCCCCAAGACTTTTTTTCCTGCCTATCTTACTCAAGCTTTCTAAAATACAATCTTCAACTGAATGTTGCAGACAAAATTCTTTCTGAGCAGCTTTCAACTTTTTTAAATATTGCAAAATGAACTGCGCATATGGGTTAAAAAAAACATGTTTCCATTGGTACAACTTTCCCTGTTCTACATCGTTGCCATATTGAGAGTTTTCAACACGATAATGTAGTAACAATGGATTAGTGATTTTTTTGTAGTCCGAATGGTATAACCGAAAACAATTCAGATCTGTACCAAGCTCAATGGCCTCCTGCAATTGCTTCTGAATAGCAATCAAATGCTGTTCATCTGCACAGCCTGAAATATATATAAAACTTAAGCATAAATTTCCCCATAAGTACTTTGGTTCATTCCAATATTCAAATGAATCTTGCCAATACTGCCTTAATTCCTTAAGTACATGGATATGTAGATGCCCCTGTTCTAACCGTGACTCTGTACTCTCAATTTTTCTAGGCAGTACGATCCGTTTAGTATGTGGATTTAGCTTAATTCTGTATGATTTTTTATCTACATTCTGGTTGAATTGCTTCCTTCTTTTATTAAATTCATCTTCAGTAAATTGCATCAGTTTTGATTGTTCGTCTCGGCTCAACTTTTGACTCAAACAATCAACACTATCTTTAATGTCATGCCATTTTTCAGCGATCTGCTGATCAAGTTTTTGCTGCATTTCTTTCGTCAATACTTCAGGTGGAGAAGGCTGTCTATCTAGCGACTTTTTCACCATTTTATGAATATCAACAAATAGATCATCTAGTTGTGGTTTTATTAGTTCTTTGATTTTTTGCATACAACTATTTTCGCTCTAAGTGTTTAATCGATAAAGATTTGACATTATCTTGCAATTGCTGGCGGGCTTGCTGTACATAGACATTCGGGATAAGTGAAGAATGCGGATGAAAAGCCTCTCGGTCACGTTGGTCATGACCATACAGGGCCTGAATTAAGTGAAAAGCTAATGCTGGTTTACCCTCTTGCTGCTCATGCATCAAAAAGTTCATGTCAAAATGACGTAACCAATTCGAATACATATTCTTTGGAAAGACTCCTTGCATATATGAATTCACCCATTTTCTCGATAAAGGGATTAACTTAATTTTCCTGCTCTGCCATTCTTTGACAGTTATCGGCAAGATATCTTTACTAAAAATGACCTTACCAAAAAGATCATTTACAGTTATCTTCTTCTTTGCAAAGACTTGTCTAAAAAATGAACCGTACGCTTCAATAATTTGTTCTAAAAAGGCAGTGTAATTTTGCAGTGTTTTTATGAAAAAATCAGATAAAGGGATAAAACGACCATCTTTTCTTGCTTTACTATTTTTTTTATCATTCACATATAAAAGCTTGAGCTCAACACAATAATCATCCAAATTCCCCAACAGGTTTTTTTTAGGCCGACTTGCCAAACTCAACAAACTGATATGCCACATCCAACACGCATATGCATTAAGTTGATTAATAATGTGCTTATCTTCTTGGATGTTTTCGTGACAATGTCTATGTAAAATATGGAATTGCTCTTTCACAAAATTGGGTTCAAGTGCCAGTTGGCTCCCTATCCTTCCTATAGATAATGCAGATTGCACTTTGAATTGTTGTTGCAATATTTTTAGTTCAGCCGTGTCTTCAGTAAAATGTGTGGAATGTGGTGTAAGTGCTTTTTCTAAAAAGGCTAGATATGTGCTACTGAGTTGAGTTTTCGGTAGCCCGCCATAATAGATACCAGGCATGTGATGCTGACTATCCCGCCCAGCAATTACATGAGCAAGATATTCATTATATGTTTCATAATATATATGAAAATATAATTGAGCCTGCAGTTTTTCTACAGTGATCGAACCTACAAACCGATTATCAAGCCAATTCTTAAGTTTCGTATTAATGTGTGTTGATGAAATTAGTGGATTCGATGCTTGTTCTATATAGTCAAACCAAGCAGAAGGTAAATGTAGTTGATGTGTCATCACTTCATTCCACCGCACATGATTTAAGCTCTTAATCTTCTGCTCTGTAATTTTAAGATTTAATTTGAGTAAATATTCGCGACGTCTACTTGAACCATTCTGGATCAAAATTCCATCTTGAATAAGCTCGTTAAAATCCATCAGTGCGACGGGTGATAATCCCGTCAAAAGTGACAATAAACATGCTGCAGCGATTGCAGCATCCCTCCAGTGCCCGGATAACTCGGTTCTCAACACATAAACAATTTGCTTCAGTATATCTGGCGCCAAATAATGTGGATTTGTAACAAAAGGAGCATGACGGCGCTGGCGATGCCGCATTAGATGCGTCGCATTATCGCTGAGTATATAATTTAAATTTTTAGACTTTTCATCTTCTGAATAAAACTCCATTTCAGGATCTAATAGATCAACTTCACCCTCTTCATCTTTGTGAAGAGCGGCATCATAAATACTGATCTTTGCGTTATGTCCAATATCTACTTGCTTACCCGTTTTAATTTCACGAAATTTTTTGAGTTCATTTTTCGTCGGCCATTGCAAAACTTTACTTTTTTTTGACTTACGCTGACGATGAACAACACGACGATCATCAAGTCTTTTAAAAATTATTAATAGAGCCGATAAATACTCTATGGCTTGTACTTGTTTGAAATCTTTAATATTAAAAAGTTGATTACGATCCTCCTTTTTCAAGTTACGTTCGTACATGACATAGCGATTTAGTAGCTCACTGCATTCTTGAAATAATTCAGCATGATTAGAATCCAGAACATATCGTGATACATAGCGAAAGAGATCACAAACATGTTTTTGCTTATTCTCAGCTTTATCAATTTTTGCAAATTCTTGATACTGCCGATATGTTAAAAAACTCGCTTGTAGAATCAAATAACGTTCAGACGACAGCTCTTGAGTATTACTAGTAGTCGGGCATGCAAAATAACTTAAAGAAGCTAGATAATAATATTTACCTAATTGTCTAGAACTAGATATATAGCCATATATCTGTTGTGCTTCCTTATATAGAGCATGGGCTTTTTCACGTAAATCATCTGATAGATCGACAAATTGTGTATTCACAACATGATTGCGTAATAAACAATAATCTTTTTGGAATTTTTCTGCTAAATCTAAGAATTGCTCTTCTGTTTCAATCTTTGGCATATTCGCTTTCGCTTAATTTTTTATCAAATTGCATTGGTTAAATTCATTACGATCTGAACAATTTGGTAAAAGTTGATCTTTTATTGAACTCTTTGTCAGCTTAAAAAATCTAGCAAAAAATTTAGCATCCAGCTCTTTCTGAGCTTTTCTCTCAAAGCACAAGTGTTGCTGTGATTTTTCGATAAAATCATCAAGATTATGTATCAACTGTAAGATTGCAACATAATTAGAATGTACACGTAAGCATGGCTCCGTTTGCATTAATAGCAATATTTTTTGCCAAATTTTCACATAGATTATTTTGAACTTTGCTTGTACTACTACTTTCTGGCTCTGTTTAATCTTTTTGATTTTCAGTAGTTCTGAGTTAATTTTTACTATCTTAAATTGAACATTTTGTCGCTCAAAGCAAAAGGGCATGATAAATTGCCCCATAAATATCTCTATATTTTTTACTAAATAGTCAAATTTTAACATTTTTATCGATATAAAAAATGAGCATATCTTTGTATATTAAAATTCATTTAATTTATCAACTAAATTTTCTCAAAATTACAATTATCAACAAATACATATGGTTTACTTATCATGGGTGGTCTAAATTTTAAAAATTCTTCCACTTTTTTTTAGTTTTCTGTTATTACATGAAACAATACCGTTGTATTACATTTTGAAATGCTGTGTATGCAGCATTGATCAAAAAGATTCTCTGCTATACTTACTTCACGTGTAGCATCAATGGAGTTTCGAAATGCTCAGAACCACTGAACAGAAAAAAAAATATATTCAAGCGACACGTGCGCAAAACTATCAAGCCAGCCTAAAGCTTGAAGGCATTACAACGACAGCTCAAACAACTCAACAAAGTAAAGCTGAAATCTTGCAAAAATATAAGAAGTATTCGCAACCCGAAACTTAGTCAGGTGCATGTATGGATAAATATGGGGAAATGGGTGACAGCCTGTATTGTTACCCTGGCACAAATATCCTAAAGAACAAACTCAATATTCATGATGAACAAATTTTAGAACAAGCTGAACTAGAACTGTCTGGATTGGCAAGTAACTTAATTGAATATGCTGAACCACCTTACGACTTACAATACTTAAAATCAATTCATGCGCAGCTCTTTGGCGACTTATACGACTGGGCAGGAAAGTTAAGACAAATCGATATTTCCAAAGGTGACACCCGTTTTTGTAATTTTTCCCGTATTGAAATTGAAACCAATAAACTACTCAAACCGCTTCAAGAAAAAAAATACTTTCAAGGCTTAGCACCACAACAACTGATTCCTCAACTTGCCGACTTGTATTGTGAGCTTAATGTCATACACCCATTCCGTGAAGGTAATGGACGTACACAACGGATTTTCTTTGAGCATCTGATTGCTCATTGTGGTTATGGTATTGATTGGTCTCGCATTGACTCTCAACAACAATGGATTCAAGCCAATATTGAAGGTTTTTATGGTAATTTAAATCCATTAATTAAGATTTTTGAAATATGCTTTATTCAAAATACCTAAAATTTAAGTAGTCGAAGCCCACAATCCTTAATGAGCCATCATCTTTGCTTCAATCCACTGATTAATTTCCCAAATAAACCAACAATCACGATTCTTAGAAATCTTAATACTCTTCGGGTAATTTAGGATCGTAATATTCAGATTACTTATCCAGAATTGAATAGATCGTTAACTTAGATAGACTTTTAAGCAATGTAACTTGCCGCATGTTTATCAACATATGTCTCAAAAAAGTCTGCCCATACATAGATTTATGGTGTTTAGTGCTTAAATTTCAGATTAATCTTCGTCTGATGACCTGAATGGATGTTACAGATTACATGCAGGTGAATTACTCTGTGGCTGTATCATGGCTTTTGTGCAATCCAATCCATTTGATCCGAATGTTCTCTTTTGCAATAAAGCAGCCTCTTCTGCTTTTCCTGAACCAACGAACTATGTCATTGATTTGATTCAACCGACAACAGTGATGCTGAATCAAATCTCCAAAGAAGGGATTAAATGCAAGAAATGTGGTAAGAAAAAGATAGGGGATGGAAGTTATTATCCGTCTAATTGGAACCAGCCCATGAGTCGAGATCAGTTGAGTAAGAATCATTTTAAATGAATAAGAGAAGGATGGCTTACCTCACTTCTCCGAATAACAATGCTATGCTTTTCAACCAAGGTTATAAATTGGCAACTACATTTCATTCTTCTTCATGCTGGTCCTATAGCCTGTAGACAATTACTACATCATTTGCATTCAATGCTCAATACAGCCTGTCAGCAGAACCGCAGCGATACTTTTTTTCGTGCATACATGTAGTGTTTAAATCCATTCATTTTTCAATGATCCTCTGCCGTTTATCACATTTATGGTCGATCTTTAACCTTGTGAAAAATGCACATACCGATCCCTTCAAACTGTCAAATTTATGTATGCATGACATTTAAAGAAAATTATCTGATCAATTTTTTTAGGTAAAATTCATCAAGAAAAAAGTTATTATTATTCATAACATCACCAATAACCATATAAAAACAATAATTTAATAAATTATTCTTCCAATTTTTTTATATTTAGTGTTATTACCTCTAAATCCATGTTTACCACCTTCTATTACATAAGTAATTTAGAAGTATCCACGATATAAATTGCTTGCCCTCACACCTCTCCCCTCTCACGCCCAAAAAATTTATACTGAAAGGCAGATTAAGCCCGTTCGAGTTACATATAGCCGCATGCTATATTGAAAGCATTAAGAAAATATCCTCAATATTTATAGGATTTTTAAAGTATGAACTAATTTTCGAAGAACCCTTTCTAAGTAATGTGACCTATTAGGAAAAATGAAAATACTGAAATCTCCGTATCAACAATCAGTCAAAGTACATCCTGATGATTTTCTGTAACAGATACCCAAGGACTATACCTACCCTTCTGATGTGCTGTGCAACAAAGCCCTCCTTAGCCACACTATAGCTATAGATTAATTCCATTATTTTGTGATTTAATTAAATTATTCATTCTTAAGACCCAATTTAATGGATTTATATTTCACTAAACCAGAAGAAGTTGTGACTCTTTTAGGTGAGCGTTTACGTAAGCAACGACTCTTTCTGGAGATGTCTCAAGCTGAGGTAGCAGCACGCGCTGGTGTCGGCGTGAATACAGTTTCGAATCTTGAAGCGGGACGAAATGTATCTGTTGAAAATTTAGTCCGTATTGCAATGGTCTTGGGTCGATTAAACGAACTTCAGGAACTATTTAAACCTCAGCTTAACAGTGTGAATGACATTCTTCGCTATGAGAGTCAAAGTAAGCGCCACCGTATTAAGAGGAAGGGATAATGCTCAATAGACTTAATGTTTATTACAACGGTTGGGGCGAATCATGGTTATGGGGAACGCTGATTAGTTCAACAGCCACGACAGGTAGACCCACCATTGCTTTTGAATATAGTCCAGAAGCAATACAGCAAGGTGTTGAGCTCTCTTCTTACTTGCTGCCTTTAAAAGGTCTACCATTCAGACAAGGTTTTCCTACTCATCAAATGGGACTCCCAGGTCCAGTCTATGACGCTTTACCAGATGGTTGGGGCATGATGTTGATGGATCGATATTTCAAAAAAATTGGCTTAAATTCAGCACGAATTGGACCTTTGGAGCGTCTGACCTATATTAGTAGTCACGCAATGGGTGCCCTCTCCTTTGAACCTTGTGTTGCTGACATGCAAACCTCAGAAAATATCCCTTTACAACAACTGGCCCAGGAAGTTCAAGAAGTACTCAAAGGTGAAGGTGGTGAATTTCTACAGCATTTATTGGTCATGGGTGGCTCCCCTCAAGGTGCCAGACCAAAAGCGTTGGTTTACCGAGATCCTGTCAATTTAGAGTTTTCGACTCAAGATTCTGATCAACATGAAGCCTGGCTGATTAAGTTTCCTGCTCAGCAAGAGCATCCTGAAGTCTGCGCCATTGAAGCCGTCTATGCAGAATGTTTGCGACTTTGTGCAATTGAGACTCCAGATACCCATTTCTTTAATTTGCCCAATGGTTTAACGGCTTTTGCTTCTAAACGATTCGATCGTCAAAATGGTATGCGGATTCCAATGCAGAGTTTGGCTGCATATACAGGAGCAGACTATAAAGTTCCAGGTAGCCTAGACTATCGCAATTTTCTCCGGGCAACCTTGATGTGTACGCAAGATGTACGAGAAAGATTGCATGCTTTTAAACGTGCTGTGTTTAATGTGCTTTTCAATAATCGGGATGACCATACTAAGAACTTTTCATTTCTCATGGAGAAAAATGGTCAATGGAAATTGGCTCCAGCCTATGATGTGACCTTCTGCGAGGGTCCAGGTGGTTATCATCAAATGGACATTATGGGAGAAGCGCTCAATATTTCCCGAAATGACATACATAAACTCGGTACTTCAGAAGCTAATCTGACTACTCTAGAAGTCGATGAGATCATCTTGACCATGCGTGAAATTGCACTTCAATTTAGTCAAATTGCGCAGCGCCTGTATCCCCATCAAATTCGAGAATCTACCCTACAGATGATTCAATCACGGATTCAACAGAATATTGATTTTTTAACTGAAACCTAAGCGTAAATATAAACTAAGCGCCAACCATCAACTGCAAATAGACTTTGATATAGTTAGTCGCTACATAATCTGTAGAACCTGTGAATTAGCTCTCTTTATAATCACGAATATTAGATGGATCACCGCCAAGATATATTCTGCAAACGTGAAATCACTACATCCAGATCGAAAATCACTAAGAAAAAACTGTCACCAAAAAAAGGTCTGCACTATGGATAGATGCAGACCAAACTCTGGATAACTACCAGCACGAGAAATATGTCGCAATTTTGCATAGACATGAATTTGATAAAATCAGCCCAGAAAGCCAGAAATTCATAAAAACTATTTCATCAATCCCCTATAACTTAATCACGTTCATGGTCGATCTTAAATCTTGTGAAAAGTACTCATGCTGACCTAGCCAAACTGTAAAACTCATGTATTCATAGCCTTTAAATGAATCTTTCAATCGGTATATTTAAGGTAAAAACTAGTAATCAGAAGTTATTATCACCCCCATATAAAACAAGGATCAACTTAAAAACAATAACTTAGTAAATTATTCTTCCATTTTTTTTATATTTAGTGTTATCAGGTGTAGATGAAAACCCTGTTTCATCAACATAACCTAATATAATTTCACCACGTGCCGCTTGCTCTCGTAATTTTTCAATCTGCTGTGTTGCTTGTTCAAATGCAATCGGATCTCTTTTTTTTCAAGCTATGACGGGTACGCTTGAAGACCATACCTGAATCACGTAAAAACTTACGAATGGTTTCAACAGACACGGACACTTCGTATTCTTCATGTAGTTTGACTCGGATTTGTTCTGCATTGAGTGGACTTGTATTGACCCAATCTAGGATTTTCGCCTGATAGTCTGAGATCAATGTATTGGGCCGACCTGAGCGATGACCTTCTTTAATCGATTCAAACTCATACAATTCCCAACGTCGGCGTTGTAGCCTTATGGTTTCTGGGATACGTTCTTGTAGAGTGGCAACTTCCGCAACACTTTTACCTTCAGAAAGCCAGAGAATAGTTTGGGCACGTTGTCTTTCACGCCAATGTTTTGCATGCTTGGCCAGAAAAATGAGTCGTTCTCGCTGTTCTAAACTAAGTGGTACAGAAACAATTCGAGGCATGTGTGAACATCTGTTAACTAAAAAAACTTTTTCGCATGATTAGTTGTTTTTGTCAACTTATTAGATAATTGATATTTATGAAATTGTGAGAAAGATAATATATAGGACTTACGCACTATTATTTATAGATTCTCTGTGGTAGCAGATGATTTTTATCGAGAATAAAGTCATCAATGAAGTTTTTGATAACTGGTCTAAATAATTTCTTCTGCCAACGATATACATTTTCAAAGATCCGCTCAAACTGGTTCTTTTGTATCTCGACGTAGGCCATCAAGGCTGAAAAAATATGATTCAAAATCAGTTTAGATCGTCTTACTTGAAACTTTTCAATATGACAAACCTGTTTAATCACCCGGTGATATTGCTCTATTTTCCAATGACTTGAATGTAATTCATGAAAACCCTCAAAGGACAATAAATCATCTTCATCTTGATGCACAATATAAAACCTCTGCTGTTCTTTTAACTGAGTCTTAAATAATTGTACAAAGCCAAAATCTTTGAGCCAGACCACTTGACCCTGATGGAAATTTGGCAATAAACGCAGTTGAAACCATTGTCCTTTTTCTGGGGAAACCTTACGGTTACAGTCGATACCAAACATAAATCGAATACCATATTTTCTTATGGTTTTTAGATTTCCAGTCGATGAATACCAACTATCACCTGTAATAAATTGAATCTTTGCACCCCAACTGAGTGCTTCACTTAACATATCCATAAAGTAATCATTCTTGGTTTTACTTTCAGATTTGTCATAAATTCGGAAATTAATTGGAATATTTTGACCATTCTGATCTGTCGCATACAAGGTAATGAGATTAATACCCTTGACGGATCGGTGGTGTTTGCCTGACCAAAAATAGCTAACCAAGTCCATATGTTGACTATAGGGTTTATCTAAAACAGTATCATCAATACTGACTATAAGTTTATTATTATCAATATGTTGAATTGCTTCTTGATATAGGTCGTGAGGTGTGTAGTCTTCACGTTCTAGAAAGCGATTTACACTATCATGCGAGATGTTATAAGTCTCGGCAAGTCTCCTAGACAAATTTCGTCTATTCTTTTTGCATAGGAGAGAACATTATGAGTGGACAACGATATACGCCAGCATTTAAATTAAATATATAAATCAATATGATAAAATCTATTTTTTTGACTATCGTTTTAATAAATATTCAATTTTTTGAAAAATTCAATTCTGACAATCAATCCTCCAACTGCATTTGCACGTTGTAAAGTAATCTTGCCTAAATGAGAGTCAATAATCTGCTTCACAATAGATAATCCCAGACCACTTCCTACTACAGAACTGGCTTGATTTATTCTATAAAAACGCTGAAATATAAATGGGATTTGTGCTTCATCTAGACCTATGCCGTTATCTTCAACCTGTATAAAACTACCATTTCCAATACTTCCACAACTGACTTTAATAATAGGTTTATGTATTGAACTACGATAAAGAATGGCATTTTCGAGTATATTTCTCAACATAATTTCCAACTGATCTGACTGCCCCCAAACGCACACTGAGGTGAGATGCAATTGTAAGTCTACACCTGCTTTTCTGAACTGAATACCCATCATTTCAACTGTACCTTTAACAATATCTACCAAATCAATATTGCTTTTGTTTTGTGTGGCATTCGGTTCAAGCCTCGCTAATGTAAGCAACTGAGTAATCATTCTTGATGCTTTGTCTACTCCTGTAATAATGTCCTGTGCAGCTTCCTTAGACTCCTCATTGGAACGTGCATTTTGAAGTACTTGGGCATGTAAGCGTATAGCAGCTAATGGTGTACGGAGTTCATGAGCGGCATTTGAGGTAAAACGTTTTTCACGTTGCATACTTTCAGCAATCTCACTAAGTAAGGTATTTAAAGAGCTCACTAAAGGTTCTATTTCTTTCGGTACAACTGGCTTAATTGGATTTAAATGTTCAATGGATTGTTTTTCTAAGTTTTGACTAATGCTATATACAGCCAATAAATGACGACGGATCGTGCAAATAATCAACCATAATAATAATGGCAAAAATATGATTGAAACCAAAATCAAAAACAGCAACATATCTTGCTGAATATCTTTTCGAATTGTCCAAACCTGCGCAATTTGTACCTGTATTGTATGCGTACTATCCCAAACAGAATAACTACGATAAGTATTATTATTCAGTTTAATCCAACCAAAATTATCTTGCTGAACAAATGGCTGTGTTTCCACACCAATAGAACGATAAATTAATTGTCCATCACGATGCCAAATTTGAAATACAATTTGGTCATAATGCTCACCCTTAGCTTTTTCAATCACTGTATGCTGCGGTACTTTTCCATCTAGGGTACTTAGAGTCGTAGACAATAAAGCATGAGCAGTTTCTGCTAATGACTTATCAAAAATATTATTGGCAGTGTTTTGCATTCCCCAATAAATACTTCCTAAACTACCCAACCAAACGCTAGTGGTAATTGCCAGTAAAATTATAGATAAGCGCTGGGTTAATGAATAGCTGCGAATTGGATCAGCCATTTAATGCTGTTCATCCATGATATATCCAAAACCTTGTACTGTACGGATAATATTTTTACCTAATTTCCGACGCAAGTTATGAATATAGACTTGTACAACATTACTACTCACATCAACGTCATAAGCATAAAATGAATTTTCTATATTTTCACGCGAAATTACACGACCACGATTGAGAGTAAATAACTCCAATAAATGAAACTCTTTATGTGTCAACTCAATTTCGACTTGATTTAACAGTACTTGTTTACTCGCTTTGTTAATACTAATATTTCCAACCTGAATTAGGTCCCCTACCTCTCCTGAAATTCGGCGTAATACAGCATGAATCCTTGCTACGACCTCATGTAAATCATAAGGTTTAACAACAAAATCATCAGCTCCTGCCTCTAGACCTGTAATACGATCATCAACCTGATCTTGAGCAGTCAGAATAATAATTCCAACTTGATTCTTTTTGCGACGTAGTGATTTTAAAATTTCAATCCCATTTCGATCAGGCAAACCTAAGTCTAGTAGAATAAAGTGATAATGATAACTCACTAAAAAATGGTACGCTTGCTCTGCTGTGCTCGCAATGTCAACTACAAAGCCCATTTGATCTAGACCACGTGCAGTTGCTTTTGCCAACAAGCTATCATCTTCTACCAATAGAACTCTCATAACACCTTTTTCTCTTGCTTACCAAACTACAGCGCAAATTTATAATCCCTACTATGCTCGTAAATATTACTGTTAAATTCTATCCATCTCATGTAAAGGCCACAATTGATGAGAATCAAGTAATAAGGAACTCATACTTTCTGCATAATCTACTTTAGCTTGATCGACTCGGCTACGTGCTTCAATCAATTGCTGCGAATGCAACAAAAGCTCATTGAGATTCAACTCACCTAATTTATACGCTTTTTGCATCAAGTGATGTTGTTGTTGCAACAGTTGTAAGTTTTCTTGCGCCTTCGTATTCCGTACAGTCGCTGACTCCATTTGAATCACCCACCCCTGTATTTCTTGACGCAGACGTTTTTCTACACGCAATACCTCCAAATCCGCTTTTTTTGCTTCTGCCGCTGCCATTCCTGAAGCAATACCGACTTGTCGCGCAGTCAAAGGAATTGAAACACTAACCCCTAATAAATTCTCCTCTCCCGATTGCTCCCTACTGTAACCAAAACCAATCGTAGGATCTGGCAGTCTATTAAGCTGCTCTCTTTTTAATACTGCGTATTGCTGTGTAGCTTGCATCCTTACGAGTGCTAACTCATGATTAACTGACAAAATTTTCTGTACCCACTCTGCTTGACTATACTGTATAGGGCTAGGCTGTATAACATCGCTGCTCCACTGTTCAGGGATCTTTCCTCTATAATCGCGGGCCAACAATTGCTGAGCTTGAATATATGCAGCTTTAGCTTGCATATATTGTTCCTCAAGTTGTTGGTACTCATTCTTCAAGAGCATTAGCTCAAGTCGTGGTGCATCTCCTGCTCGAATACGTTGTTCAGTCACTTGGATAAATTGCTGAATTTGATCCAGCTGTTCTTGCAGTCGCTTCAAATGCAATGTGCTTCGCATATAAGCAAACCAACTATTTAACAACATTTTAGATGCTTGATGTTGAGCATTCTCATACTTCAGTTCTGCAATACTTGAAATACGTTGTGCTAGATCTTGATCTAGCCGGTATTTATTAGGCAAACGTATTTGTTTTTCTATCCCCAAACTAGGTTCATAACTATTGGCTTGTTTTCGCTCTAGTTGTGTATCCGTCTTACGTACTTGCATACCGGCTGTAACAGTCCACGGATTTTGCCCTACTTTTAATCCTTGTCGGGCAAAGTCTGCATAATCTTGCTCTGATATTGCAGCACGCACATTCGGATGTTCTACTAGACTCTGTTGTACTGCTTCAAGTGGTGGCAAAGCAGCTTCAAGTTGAGGTTTTGCAATTGCTGTCGAAGCCACTGTAAAACAATAGCCCAACCCAAACAGATACCAAATTTGGCCTAGAAGTGTTGATTTAAATTTGATATTTAATGTCATTAGTCAAGTGCTCCTTGGCTCATATAACCAGAAATTAATGTAGGTATGACCCAATAAAAACAATCACTTGATTTAAATTTTTGCTGAATATGCGCCAAAACCAATGATACAAATTCGTGTTGTACAATCAGCAATATAAGATTCCGTTCAGTTGCTCCGCGAATTTTTTCCTGAACATTACGATAATGTTGGCGATTACCAAACCCTTGTGCGTTGACACAAGTACACCCTGAAATCAACTCAGGAATTAACCACAAATGCTCCATAAGTTCTTCAGCAATATCAGAGGACACGTTAATAGAGAGTTGGCATATTTCAGACATGATGATCTCGCGCTAAACCAAATTTTTTAAACAAGTTAGGAAGTAAAATCAGAGTCAGCAAAGTACAAGAAATAAGCCCTCCAATCACAACTATCGCCAATGGACGTTGAATCTCGGCACCAGGGCCAGTAGTAAATAACAATGGGATCAAACCTAAAGCTGCAATACTCGCGGTCATCATGACTGGACGTAAACGGCGCATAGCACCTTCACGAACAACTTCCTCAATTGCAACACCACGAGAAATCAGTTGATTAAAATAACTAATCATCACTAAACCATTCAGTACAGCAATCCCCATCAAGGCAATAAAACCAACTGATGCAGGAACAGATAAATACTCACCTGTTAATGCTAATGCAAAGGCACTGTTGCAAATAGTCGGTGGTGATAAACTTATCATCCCCTTTTGCTGATGGAGCTGCACATGAACCCATTCAAAGGCCGGCATTTTCAGCGTGACATCATTCTGTGGGCCGTACGCTGGTACTGCAAATACGGCATCAGTTACCGTGAGCTGCAGGAGATGCTGGCTGAACGCGGAGTGAATGTCGATCA